>NZ_PSVB01000007.1:0-148485 GCF_002932165.1 Rathayibacter sp. AY1F8 | reverse complement strand
CCGCCACCCCCGTCCGCCCCACCCGAGAGGAGGCGACCGCATGTACGAAGGCATCGTCCAGGAGCTGATCGACGAGCTCGGCCGGCTCCCCGGCATCGGTCCGAAGTCCGCCCAGCGCATCGCGTTCCACATCCTGCAGACCGAGACGTTCGACGTCACCCGGCTCGCCGAGATCCTGCTCGAGCTGCGCGGCCGTGTGCACTTCTGCGACATCTGCGGGAACGTGGCGGAGGAGGCGACCTGCGGGATCTGCCGCGATCCGCGCCGCAGCCGCGCCGTCATCTGCGTCGTGGAGGAGGCGAAGGACGTCCCGGCGATCGAGCGCACCCGCGAGTTCCGCGGGCTCTACCACGTGCTCGGCGGCGCGATCAGCCCGATCGACGGCATCGGCCCGGATCAGCTCCGCATCCGCCAGCTGCTGCAGCGGCTCGCGGACGGCGAGGTGCAGGAGGTCATCATCGCGACCGACCCGAACCTCGAGGGCGAGGCGACGGCGACCTATCTCTCGCGCATGCTCAGCACCCTCGGCATCCGCATCACCCGTCTGGCCTCCGGGCTGCCCGTCGGCGGAGACCTCGAGTACGCCGACGAGATCACCCTCGGCCGCGCCTTCGAGGGCCGCCGGCTCGTCGAGAACTGACGCGGCCGCCGGAGTCGCATGACCGCTCCGGCATGCGGTCGACCGGTAGACTCGCCCGTCGGGTCGCGACGGCGGTCCAGCCACCGACACGGGAGCAGCACGTGAGCCTGATCGTCCAGAAGTTCGGCGGGTCCTCCGTCGCCGACGCGGAGAGCATCAAGCGGGTCGCGAAGCGGATCGTCGCCACCAAGCAGGCGGGCAACGACGTGGTCGTCGCCGTCTCGGCCATGGGCGACACCACCGACGACCTGCTCGAGCTCGCCCACCAGGTCACGCCCATCCCCGCCCCTCGCGAGCTCGACATGCTGCTCTCCTCGGGCGAGCGCATCTCGATGGCGCTGCTGGCGATGGCGATCAAGAGCATGGGCTTCGAGGCCCGCTCCTTCACCGGCAGCCAGGCCGGCATGATCACGGACGCGCAGCACGGCGCCGCCCGCATCGTCGACATCACCCCGGTCCGCCTCCGCGAGGCGCTCGACGAGAACGCCGTCGTCATCGTCGCGGGCTTCCAGGGCTTCAACCGCGACACGAAGGACATCACCACCCTCGGCCGCGGCGGCTCGGACACCACCGCCGTCGCGCTCGCCGCGGGACTCGGCGCCGACACCTGCGAGATCTACACCGACGTCGACGGCGTCTTCACCGCCGACCCGCGGGTCGTCAAGAAGGCCCGCAAGCTCGATCGCATCACCAGCGAGGAGATGCTCGAGCTGGCCGCCGCGGGAGCGAAGGTGCTGCACATCCGCGCCGTCGAGTTCGCCCGCCGCCACGGAGTCACGCTCCACGTGCGCTCCTCCTTCAGCCCCAATGAGGGCACCATCGTCTACAACGCCGAGACCGCCGGCGCCGAGCAGAACGGACAAGCCGTGGAAGAGCCCATCATCGCCGGAGTCGCCGCCGACCTGAACGAGGCGAAGATCACCGTCGTCGGAGTCCCCGACATCCCGGGCAAGGCCGCGCAGATCTTCACGATCGTGGCCAAGACCGGCTCCAACATCGACATGATCGTGCAGAACGTGTCGGCTGCGGCCACCGCCCGCACCGACATCTCGTTCACCCTGCCCAAGGCCGACGGCCAGACGGTCCTCATGGCTCTCAACGCCGAGAAGGACGAGGTCGGCTTCGAGTCCCTGCAGTACGACGACCAGATCGCCAAGCTCGCGCTCGTGGGCGCCGGGATGCGCACCAACGCCGGCGTCTCCGCGAAGCTGTTCCGCTCCCTCTACGAGGCCGGGATCAACATCGAGATGATCTCCACGAGCGAGATCCGCATCTCGGTCGTCACCCGCGCCGACACCGTGAACGAGGCTCTGCGCGTCGTGCACACCGCCTTCGGGCTCGACGCCGAGGACGAGGCCGTCGTCTACGCCGGCACCGGCCGCTGACGGCCGGACACCCTCGCGATCCGGCCGTTCCTCCCGAGCGGCCGGACCGACCGGTACCCTCTCCCTCGATCCCCCCGCCACGAGCGGCCCGCGCGCCGCACGGACGAAAGAGCACAGCATGAGCAGCACCCCCCTCCACGTGGGCGTCGTCGGCGCGACCGGCCAGGTCGGGAAGGTGATGCGCCGCCTCCTCGAGGAGCGCGACTTCCCGATCGCGTCCATCCGCTTCTTCGCCACCGCCCGCTCGGCGGGCACGACGCTGCCGTTCCGCGGCGAGGACGTCGTGGTCGAGGACGTGGAGACCGCCGATCCGTCGGGGCTCGACATCGCCCTGTTCTCGGCCGGAGCCACGGGATCGCGCGCGCAGGCGCCCCGCTTCGCCGCGGCCGGCGTCACCGTGATCGACAACTCCAGCGCCTGGCGGATGGACCCCGAGGTCCCGCTGGTCGTCAGCGAGGTGAACCCCCACGCCATCGACCAGGCGGTCAAGGGCATCATCGCCAACCCCAACTGCACCACGATGGCCGCGATGCCGATCCTCAAGGTCCTCGACCGCGAGGCGGGGCTCACGCGCCTGATCGTCAGCACCTACCAGGCCGTGTCCGGCAGCGGGCTGGCCGGAGCGAACGAGCTGGCCGGCCAGGTCCGCGCCGCCGTCGCCGACGAGCACCTGCTCGACCTAGTGCACGACGGCTCGGCGGTCGACTTCCCCGCGCCGGACAAGTACGTCGCCCCGATCGCCTTCGACGTCATCCCCTTCGCGGGGAGCCTGGTCGAGGACGGCTCGAACGAGACCGACGAGGAGAAGAAGCTCCGTAACGAGAGCCGCCGCATCCTCGAGCTCCCGGAGCTGCTGGTCTCGGGCACCTGCGTGCGCGTCCCCGTGTTCACCGGCCACTCGCTCTCCGTCAACGCCGAGTTCGCCTCCGCCCTCAGCCCCGAGCGTGCTCGCGAGTTGCTGGCCGACGCGCCCGGCGTCGTGCTGCGCGAGGTGCCGACTCCGCTGGAGGCCGCGGGCAAGGACCCGAGCTTCGTCGGCCGCATCCGCGCCGACGAGGGCGCCCCGGAGGGACGCGGCCTCGCGCTCTTCATCAGCAACGACAACCTCCGCAAGGGCGCGGCCCTGAACGCCGTGCAGATCGCCGAGCTCATCGCGGCGAAGCAGCCCGTCTCCTGACCGGCGTGGACGGGGCCGGCGCTGAGCGCTCCGGCCCCTTCCGGGTGGAAAAGCCGCGAATTTGATGGGGGAGCGGGGCCCCTCCCCGCCGCGGCGTCCGCGGGCGAGCGTAAACTCGACTCTCGTGAACTCCTCGGAACCGGTCGACGTCGCCCTCATCGGTGGGGGCATCATGAGCGCCACGCTCGGCGCCCTCATCACCCAGCTGCAGCCCGACTGGACGATCGCCGCCTACGAGCGCCTCGGCGACGTGGCGCAGGAGTCGTCGAACCCGTGGAACAACGCGGGCACCGGTCACGCGGCCCTCTGCGAGCTGAACTACATGCCCGAGGCGGCCGACGGCTCCGTCGACCCGGCCAAGGCGATCCAGATCAACGAGCAGTTCCAGATCTCGCGCCAGTTCTGGTCGAGCCTGGTGGAGTCGGGCGACATCCTCGAGCCCTCCAGCTTCATCAACCCGGCGCCGCACATGACCTTCGTGCACGGCGAGGCCAACGTCGAGTACCTCCGGAAGCGCTACGAGGCGCTCAAGGACCAGCCGCTGTTCGCCGGCATCGAGTTCACCGAGAGCGTCAAGACCATCCACGAGTGGGCGCCCCTGCTGATGGAGCAGCGTCCCGCCGGCGGCGGCCCCTACGCGGCGACGCGCATGCCGGCCGGCACCGACGTCGACTTCGGCTCGCTGACCCACCAGCTGTTCGACCACGTCGTCGCCCACGGCGGCACGCTCGACACCGGCCGCGAGGTCACCGACATCACCCGGCAGAAGGACGGCACCTGGCGCCTCGACCTCAAGCAGGTCGTCGGAGGCACGCCCCAGTCGGTGACCGCCCGCTTCGTCTTCGTCGGCGCCGGCGGCGGTGCGCTGCACCTCCTGCAGAAGTCGGGCATCCCCGAGATCAAGGGCTTCGGAGGCTTCCCGATCTCGGGCCAGTTCCTCCGCACCGACAACCCCGAGCTGGTCGCCCGGCACAAGGCGAAGGTCTACGGCAAGGCCGCCGTCGGCGCGCCCCCGATGTCGGTGCCGCACCTCGATGCGCGCGTCGTCGACGGCGAGTCGTCCCTCCTCTTCGGCCCCTACGCGGGCTTCACGCCCAAGTTCCTGAAGCGGGGCTCGTGGCTCGACCTGCCCCTGTCGATCCGGCCGCACAACATCGGCCCGATGCTCGCGGTCGCCCGCGACAACCTCGACCTGATGAAGTACCTGATCGGCGAGGTGCTCGCCGGCCGTGGCAAGAAGATGAAGGCCCTGCGCGAGTTCCTGCCCACCGCCCGCGACGAGGACTGGTACCTGATCACCGCCGGCCAGCGCGTCCAGGTGATGAAGAAGGACGAGAAGAAGGGCGGCGTGCTGCAGTTCGGCACCGAGGTCATCACCGGAGGGGACGGCACGATCGCCGGCCTGCTCGGCGCCTCGCCCGGAGCCTCGACCGCCGTGCCGATCATGCTCGACATCGTGCAGAAGTGCTTCCCCGACCGGATGAAGGCCTGGGAGCCGCGGATCCGCGCGCTGGTGCCGAGCTACGGCTCGACCCTCAACGACGCGCCCGAGAAGGCCGAGCAGACGGTCACCGCGACCGCCGAGACGCTGGAGCTGTCCGCCTCGGTCTGATCGGCTGCGATCCGTTCGAACGTATGTTCTAATGGCTCCATGAGGTGGAGCGGGCAGTCGATCGGCACGGCCGACGAGGCCGCCCTGCCCGGCCTCGTCAAGCTCACCGACCTGGTGCGGACGGTGCGCACGCCGGAGTTCGAGGGCGTCACCTTCTACGAGGTGCTCGCGAAGTCGGCGCTCAACCGCGTGCACACCTCCTCGAAGATGCCGTTCGGCTGGAGCATCAACCCGATGCGCGGCTGCACCCACGCCTGCACCTACTGCTTCGCCCGGCCCACGCACGAGTACCTCGAGTTCGACGGCGGCCGCGACTTCGACTCGCAGATCGTCGTGAAGGTGAACGTCGCCGAGGTCCTCACCCGGGAGCTCGCGAAGCCGAGCTGGGAGCGGCACCCCGTGGCACTCGGCACCAACACCGATCCGTACCAGCGCGCCGAGGGCCGCTACCGGCTGATGCCGGGCATCATCGCCGCGCTCGCCGCCTCGGGCACCCCGATCTCGATCCTCACGAAGGGCTCGCTGCTGCGGCGAGACCTGCCGCTGCTCCGCGAGGCCGCCGAGCACGTCCCGGTCGACCTCGGAGTGTCGATCGCCGTCTACGACGAGGGCCTCCAGCGCTCCGTCGAGCCGGGTGCGCCGACCGCGGCGGCCAGGCTGGCGACGGTCACCGCGGCACGGGAGGCCGGCTTCGACTGCTCGGTGTTCCTGATGCCGATCCTGCCGTTCCTCACCGACACCCGGGCGCACCTCGACGAGTCGCTCCGGGCCTGCCGCGAGGCGGGCGCCAGCACGATCATGTACTCGACTCTCTACCTCAAGCCCGGGGTGAAGGAGTGGTTCCTGCAGTGGCTCGGGCAGGAGCACCCCGAGCTGGTCGACAAGTACCGAGCGCTCTACCCGGGCCGCGACGCCTACGCGCCTCTCGAGTACCGGCGCTGGCTCTCCGCGCGCATCCGCCCGCTGATGCGCGCGCACGGGCTCGAGCGCGGCGAGGAGGACCCGGCCACCGGCTCCGTCAAGTCCTCCGCCCTGAATTCGCTGGGGACGCTGCGGACCCTCGGCGGCGAGCGGCGCTCCCTCCAGCACGACGGGCTGCTGGTCGGGGAGCTCGGGCCGGAGCGCGCCGCGATCCTGCCCGGCGTCGGGCAGCCGACGCTGTTCTGAGCCGGGGGCGGGCCCGGCCGCGGCTAGGATCGTCCGCATGGTCACCCGCTCCGGTGAGCCCTCGGGCTCCTCCGCCCGGAGCGCCCGCGACGCGCCACCCCGTGCGGTCCGGCTCGGCCTGCTCGACCCGCGCGAGGACCTGCTCGCGGCGACGAGCGCGTGGATCCGCACCCACGCCCCGGACTTCGAGGTCGTCGTGGCCGCCTCCACCTGGCACGACCTGGTGACGAGCGATGTCTTCCCCACCCAGGTGGTCGTGATGGACGTCGAGCTGCGCGAGCCGATCTCGATCGAGGCGCGGATCCGGACCTGCCGGGCGGCGGGAGCCGCGGTCGTGGCGCTCTCCGCGAGCGAGGACGACGAGGTCCGCGAGCGCGCCCTGAAGGCCGGAGCCGTGCGGCACCTGGCGAAGTCGCGCCTGCTCGCTGAGGTGATGGAGCAGACCCGCGCTGCTCTCGAGATGCGCTCGGCCGACGTCTCGTCCGCGCAGTGGCGGCCCCTGCCGTCCGGAGTCGCGGCGCAGCAGCGCCCACGGCTCAGCGCCGGCGAGCTGGAGGCGCTGCGCCTCTACGCGTCCGGATCGAGCACCCCCGAGGTCGCCGCCAAGATGAACGTGCAGTTCGAGACCGCAAAGACCTACCTGCAGCGAGTGCGCCGCAAGTACGTCGCGGTCGGCAGGCCCGCGAGCCGCCGGGCCGACCTGATCCGCCGCGCCGGCGAGGACGGGTTCCTCCCGTGACCGGCCCCTGCTCACCCCGGGGGCCCCGCCCCCGGACCCGCCCCGAGGAGACCTGATGGCCAAGCTGTACTTCCGCTACGGAGCGATGAACAGCGGGAAGAGCACGTCGCTCCTGCAGGCCGCGCACAACTACGAGGAGCGCGGGCACCGGGTGCTGCTGGCCAAGCCGGCCGTCGACACGAAGGGCGAGGAGCTGATCGTGTCGCGGCTCGGCGTGACCCGTCCGGTGGACATCCTGTTCGAGCCCGACGGGGACCCGGTGGCCGTCTTCACCGCCGCCCGGGCCCGCGTGCTGGCCGAGTCGAAGCGCGACGTGAGTGCTCTGCTCGTCGACGAGGCGCAGTTCCTGCCGGAGTCGCACGTCGACGATCTGCTCCGGATCGCCATCCTCGAGAACGTGCCCGTCCTGGCGTACGGCATCCGCACGGACTTCCGCACCGCCGCGTTCCCGGGAAGCAGGCGGCTCCTGGAGATCGCCCACAGCCTCGAGGAGCTGAAGACGATCTGCCGGTGCGGGCGCAAAGCGATCTTCAACGGGCGCGTCGTGGACGGCCGCTTCGTGTTCGACGGCGATCAGGTCGCGATCGACGGAACGGCGGTCACCTACGAGTCGCTGTGCGGCGCGTGCTACCTCCAGGAGAGCCGCGGCCGGCTCCGCGGGTGACCGGTCGAGCGTTCCTCACCGGCGCGACACCCCTCCGAAACGAGGAAGTGGGTAGCCTGACGACGTGACAACACCGGAAACGGAATTACGCCTTTCGAAGCAGCAGGAAAGGTCGGGGGAAACGATGACGGCGCAAGGGGCACCGCTGAGGCGTCGGCCGTCGTGGGAGCAGGACTACCGGCGACGGCTGCTCATCACGGACGTCGTCGCGATCGTCCTCTCCGTCTTCGGCACGCAGCTCTTCTGGTTCGACCTGAACCTGAACTCGGACCTGGGGTTCAAGAACCCCGCCGACATCGCGGTCAGCTACACCTGGGTGTCCGTCGCCCTGTCGGTCGGCTGGCTCCTCGCCCTCCAGGTCTTCGACACGCGCGACCGCCGGATCGTCGGCACCGGCTACGTCGAGTACCGCCGCGTCGTCGACGCCTCCATCTGGCTCTTCGGCATCGTCGCGATCATCGCCTACCTGCTCCAGATCCTGCTCGCGCGCGGCTACATCATCACGGCGTTCCCCGCCGGGATCGTGCTGATCTGCGTCGGCCGCCTGGTCTGGCGCTCCTGGCTCACCCGGCAGCGCCGGGCGGGCCGCTTCTCGAGCCAGGTCGTGCTCCTCGGCTCCCGCGCGAGCGTCCTGCACACCGCACGCGAGCTGCGCCGCGGCACCGAGGCCGGCTACAAGCTCGTCGGCGCCGTCTCGACCTCGGTCGGCGGTGCGGACGCGCTGCGGAGCGAGCAGGAGCTCTCGGGCCTCGCGGTCCACGGGTTCACCGGGATCGACGGCGTCCGCGCCGTGATGGACGCCACCGGCGCCGACACGGTGGTCGTCACGAGCTCCGACGAGCTGGCGCCGCAGCGGATCCGCGAGCTGAGCTGGACGCTCGAGCCCGGGCGCGAGCACCTCGTCGTGGCGCCGAGCCTCACCGACATCGGCGGTCCGCGCATCCACACCCGCCCCGTCGCGGGCCTTCCGCTGATCCACGTCGAGACCCCGCGCTTCGACGGCCGCCAGCGGTTCGCCAAGCGCCTCTTCGACATCCTCGCGTCGACCATGCTGATCATCCTCAGCGCGCCGGTGCTCGTCGTCGTCGCCGTGCTGGTCAAGGTCACCAGCCCCGGGCCCGTGCTCTTCCGGCAGGAGCGCATCGGTCTGAACGGCGCGACCTTCGAGATGCTGAAGTTCCGCTCGATGGTCGTCGACGCGGAGGCGCGACTGGCGGCTCTCGCGTCGCAGCAGCGTGCGGAGGGGAACTCGATCCTCTTCAAGATGGCGAAGGACCCGCGCGTCACCCGGGTGGGCGCGATCCTCCGGCGCTTCAGCCTCGACGAGCTGCCCCAGTTCCTGAACGTCTTCCGCGGCGACATGTCCCTGATCGGCCCCCGCCCGCCGCTGGCCCGCGAGGTCGAGCAGTACGAGGAGCACGTGCACCGCCGCTTCCTGATGAAGCCGGGCATCACCGGGCTCTGGCAGGTCAGCGGACGCTCGAACCTCTCGTGGGAGGACACCGTCCGCCTCGACCTGTACTACGTCGAGAACTGGTCGATGACCGGCGACATCGTCATCCTCTTCAAGACCGCGCGCGCCGTCCTCGCCCGCGACGGGGCGTACTGATCGCCGGGGGGAGGGGCGCCGAGCCCCGCACCCTGTCCGTCTCGGTCCTCGAGACCCCGTTCCGCGTGGTCTTCGGACGCGGCGTCGGCGACGAGGACGCGGCGCGGATCGCCGACAGCTGGGCCGCCTGCGCGTCCGAGCCCGACGCGGGAGCACGCGACGTCCTCGCCGAGGTGGGGCACGATCCCTCCGTCCCGGTCGACGGCTCGCCCCGGGTCTCGAGCGCCACGCTCGCGCAGCTCGAGGAGTCCCTGACCTCGACCCTGACCCTCGAGGCGATCGGCGCCCGGCGCGCCGACCTGCTGATGCTCCACGCCTGCGGGATCTCCGACGAGTCCGGCCGCGTGCTGGCCTTCGTCGCCGCCTCCGGGACCGGCAAGACCACCATCGCCCGGACGCTCGGGTCCCGCTTCGGCTACGTCACCGACGAGACGGTCGGCGTGACCCCGGAGGGGCGCGTCCTGCCCTATCCCAAGCCGCTGTCGGTGAAGCCGCTGACCGGATCGGCGCCGAAGGCGCAGCTGGCCCCCGGGTCGCTCGCCCTCCGACCGGTCCCGGAGGCGCCCCTGCGTCTGGCGGGCGTCCTCCTGCTCGAGCGCCGCGACGGCGTCGGGACGCCCTTCCTCGAGCACGTCGACCCGGTCGACGCGATCGAGGATCTGGTGCCGCAGACCTCGTACCTCTCGGCCCGACCGCGGCCGATCGCCGATCTCGTCCGCACCCTCTCGGCGCTGGGCGGCGTCCGGCGACTGGTCTACTCCGAGGCCGCGAGCGTGGTGCACCTGGTCGAGGAGGTCTTCGCGTCCCTCGGCGCCGAGGCCCCGTCCGCCTGGTCCGACGTGGTCTCCGTGCAGCTCGACCCTGTGGGCGAGGCCCTGCCCGGCACCGTCCTGCGCACCCCTGCGGACGACGCGGTGGAGCTCGCCGACGGCCAGCTGCTCGTGTTCTGCGGCGGCACCCTCGTGCGCCTGTCCGGCATCGGCCCGACGATCTGGCGCCACGCCGGCCGGGGCTCCGATCTGCCCGGTCTCGTCGCCGCGGTGCTCGAGGAGGCGGGCCCGCCGCCCGCCGGCGTCGATGCGGAGGCGGTCGTCGAGTCGGCGGTCGTCGAGCTCGAGGGCCTCGGAGTGATCACGAGAGGGACTCCGCCGGAGCCCACCCCCGACAGGTGGCACGGTTGACGCGCCTGGCGCCGAGGGCGCGGAAGCGCTGTGTCAGAATTCGGAAGAACCCGTCGCCGGCGCCCGCCGCGTGATCCGTACCAGCGAAGGAAATCTGACTCTGTGGAACTTCGAGACGTCCTCCGGCTGCTGCGCGACCACTGGATCCCGATCGTCGCGGCGATCCTCCTCGGCACTCTCGTCGCCTTCGGCTGGTCGCTGACGCAGAAGCCGCGGTACGTCGCCGACTCGCAGGGCCTGGTCTCCGTCGCCACCACCGGTGCCGACGACAGCCAGGCGATCTACACGCAGCAGATCGCGCAGTCCGTCGCCAAGTCGAGCCTCGCCACGTACGTCCCGATCGCCACCTCGCGCGACGTGGCGCAGATCGCGATCGACAGCCTCGGCCTCGACGTCTCGCCCGCCACGCTGATCTCGGCGATCACGGTGCAGGCCGACACGGTCGCCCCGGTGATGAAGGTCAGCGCCACCGCCTCCACCCCCGAGGGCGCGCAGAAGCTCGCCGACGCCTGGGTCGCGGCCATCGCCACCAAGGTGCAGCAGGTCAACCAGGAGACGGGCGTCGGCGACACGGTCTCCCTCACCGTTCTGCAGGCCGCGGCGCTCCCGTCCTCGCCGGCGTTCCCGAACCTGCGCCTCGTCCTCGCGGTCGGCGCGCTCGCGGGCCTCGTCCTCGGTCTCGTCTACGCGTTCGTCCGCAACACGCTGGACCGGCGCATCCGCACCGCCGAGATGGTCGAGCGCCTGTTCGACCTCCCCGTGGTCGGCACCCTCCCCGTCGACAAGCGCCTCAGCGAGACCAACCGCATCGTCCCCGAGGCCGACACGACCGACTACATCAAGGCCGACGGCAAGCACGCACTCGCCGAGGCGCTGCGCGAGCTCCGCACGAACCTGCAGTTCATGAACATCGACAGCCCGCCGCGCATCATCGTCGTGACGAGCCCGCTGCCCTCGGACGGCAAGTCGACGGTGACCGCGAACCTCGCGGTGACGCTTGCCGCCTCCGGCCAGCGGACCGTCGTCGTCGATGGCGACCTCCGCAAGCCCACCGTCGCCAAGTCGTTCGGCCTCGTTCCCGGCGTCGGCCTGACCGACCTGCTGATCGGCAAGGCGGAACTGCAGGACGTCCTGCAGCCGTGGGGCCCGTCCGGCAACCTCTGGGTGCTCGGAGCCGGGTCGATCCCGCCGAACCCGTCCGAGCTGCTCGGCTCCAACGGCATGGACATCCTCCTGCACGAGATCGCTCGCGAGGCCATCGTGATCGTCGATGCGCCGCCGCTCCTGCCCGTCACGGACGGCGCCATCCTCACCGCCCGCACCGACGGCGCGCTCGTGGTCATCTCCGCGGGCAGGACGACGACCGACGAGCTGGGCAAGGCGATCCAGAACATCGAGCGGGTCAGCGGCCACACCCTCGGCGTGATCCTCAACCGCGTGCCCGCGCGCGGCCAGGTCGGCCGGGGCTACGGCTACTACTACACGAGCTACTACGGCTCCGAGCGATCGGGTGCCCGCCCGGACACGGCCGTCGAGCCCGAGCCCGCGTCGACCTCGGCCTGAGCGCCCCGCGATGATCTTCCCGGGAGACGACTCCGCCCGCCCCGCCCGCCGGAGCTGGCGACCGGACGAACCGGTCGCCGCCTCCGCCGCCCCCGTCTTCACCGTGCTCTCGGTCTGCACCGGCAACATCTGCCGGTCGCCGATGGCGGAGCAGCTGCTGCGCGCCGCACTCGCCGACGCGACATCACCCGCGGGAGGTCCGCTCTTCGCGTTCACGAGCGCCGGAGTGAGGACGCGCGACGGACTGCCGATGGACCCGGTCTCGGCCCGCTTCTCGGCTCAGCACGGGGGAGACCCGGCCGCGCACACGAGCGCGGTGCTCGGCGACGCGATCGTCGGCGACGCCGACCTCCTGCTCACGATGACGCGCGACCACCTGGTCGACGCCTCCCGGCGCTTCCCGTCGCTCCTCCTCCGCGGCTTCACGCTGCTCGAGTTCGCCCGCGTGCTGCCGTTCGTGCTGCGGGAGGTGCCGCTGCCGACGGTCGAGGACCCCGCCGCGCGGCTCCGCGCCGTCGTGCGGCTCGCCGCCGCCCACCGCGGGCGCGCCCCGCGGGGCGAGGGCGGCGACGACATCGAGGACCCGATCGGCCGCAGCGAGGCCGTGCACGAGCGCGTGGCGGCGCAGATCGCGGCGGCTGTCGCCGACGTCTCCCGCGATCTGAGAGCATTGGCGCGGCGGTAGTCGCGCGTCCGCGGGCGCGCTGACGCCTCGCCGCATCGCATCGCTCCTCCTCACCGTCGCGACCGCGACACGAACCCGCCACGATTCGGAGAACCCCTGTGAAGCTTTCTGTCATCGGCTGCGGCTACCTCGGTGCCGTCCACGCTGCCGCCATGGCCGAGCTCGGCCACGACGTCATCGGCATCGACGTCGACCAGAAGAAGATCGACGCCCTGGCCGCCGGCACCGCGCCGTTCTTCGAGCCCGGCCTCCCGGAGCTGCTGTCCTCCGGCGTCGCCTCCGGGCGCCTGCGCTTCTCGACCGACATGGCCGACGCCGCCGGTGCGGCCGTGCACTTCGTCGCCGTCGGCACCCCGCAGAAGCCGGGCGAGAACGCCGCGGACATGACCTACGTCGACTCGGCGATCGACGGTCTCCTGCCCTACCTCGAGGCGGACTCCCTCGTCGTCGGCAAGTCGACCGTCCCCGTCGGCACCGCCGCCCGCCTGGCCGACCGCATCGCCTCCTCCGGTGCGACCCTCGCCTGGAACCCCGAGTTCCTCCGCGAGGGCTTCGCGGTCAAGGACACGATCAGCCCCGACCGGCTCGTCTACGGCGTGCCCGCGGGCGAGGCCGGAGCAGCGGCGAAGGCGACCCTCGACGAGGTCTACGCGACGGCGCTCGCGGCCGAGACCCCGCTCGTGGTCACCGACTACGCCACCGCCGAGCTGGTGAAGGTCTCGGCCAACGCCTTCCTCGCGACCAAGATCTCGTTCATCAACGCGATCGCCGAGATCGCGGAGGTCACCGGCGCGGACGTCACGCAGCTCGCCGACGCGATCGGCTACGACGTGCGGATCGGCCGCCGCTTCCTGAACGCGGGCATCGGCTTCGGAGGCGGCTGCCTCCCGAAGGACATCCGCGCCTTCTCTGCCCGCGCCGACGAGCTCGGCGTCGGCGAGTCCGTCGCCTTCCTCAAAGAGGTCGACGCGATCAACCTGCGTCGCCGTCAGCGCGTCGTCGACCTCGTCACCGAGGGCCTGGGCGGCTCCGTCGAGGGCCGCCGCATCGCGGTGCTCGGTCTGGCGTTCAAGCCGGAGTCGGACGACATCCGCGACTCGCCGTCGCTCGACGTCGCCGCTCGCCTGCACGACCTCGGTGCGACCGTGGTCGCGACCGACCCCGAGGCGATCGAGAACTCGCGCCGCCGCTACCCCGAGATCACCTACACGACCGACGTCGACGAGGCGCTGGCCGGTGCCGACGCCGTGGTCGTCGTGACGGAGTGGAAGCAGTTCCGCGCCCTCGACCCCGCGGCCACGGCGGCGAAGGTGGCCAACACCTTCCTCGTCGACGGTCGCAACTGCCTCGACCCCGCCGCCTGGCGTGCTGCCGGCTGGGAGTACCGCGGCCTCGGCCGCTGACGCGGCGGAGCCGTCGTCTCAGCGGACGCGGCTCGGCTGATCCGCCACCACGCCGGAGGTGCCGCGGAGGGGGATGTGCGCGAAGGCGTCGTCCCACTCCGCCGCCCTCCGGCGTCGTCGTGCGCGGACGACCATCCGGAGCAGGACGCCGGCGACCGCGCCGAGAAGCGCGCCGGAGGTGTTCATCACGACGTCGTCGACGGTCGCGAAGCGCGCCGAGAGGAAGAGCAGCTGGCCCGCCTCGATCAGCGAGCTCACGACGGCGCCGACGGCCACAGCGACCCACGCCCTCCGGAGCCGCAGGTTGAGGGCCAGGAGCAGCCCCAGGGGCACGAACAGGGCGATGTTGGCGGTCGACTCGATGAACGCGTAGTCGACCATCGGGAGGCCGTGCCGGGCGAACCAGGAGGTCACCCGGCCGAGATCCCCCCGCACTCCCGCATCGACGGGCGTCGGCCAGAAGGCGATGGCTGCGAGCGCGACCACGTAGGGCACGCTGATGGCGAGGGTGAGGCGGGTGAGCGACCGGGTCACGGTGCTCCTCTCGTCGGTCGTCGGGCGGGGGCGGCGACGACGGCGGAAGAACAGTCTCGCTCCCGGCTGCTGGGATCGGGCCGGGAGGCGCGGGGGAGTGGGCTGGAGGCACGCCCGTGCGCAGGACGCTCGGGACGCCGTCAGGGGTGCTCGAGCCGGAGAGCGCGGGGCGGTGATCGCGCCGGCTCCGTCGTCGACCAGGCTCCGGCCCGGGCGAGCATCCGCCTGCGGGCGAGCCCCGCCACAGCAGAATTCCGAGAACGCCCCGGGAACGACGAAGCCCGGCCGGATCATCGATCCTGGCCGGGCTTCTCACCGGTCGGGGTAGCGGGATTCGAACCCACGACCTCCTCGTCCCGAACGAGGCGCGCTACCAAGCTGCGCCACACCCCGGTGTGCTCATCACGGAGAACCGCTCACGAGCCTCGACAATAGTAGCCGATTTCCGGACCGCCGTCGGACACCCCTCGTCAGGCCGCCGGAGTGAGCGTGACGAGGGTCACCTCGGGCCGGCAGGCGAAGCGCACCGGTGCGTAGATCGAGGTGCCGACTCCGGCGGACACGTTGAGGTACGAGCTGCGCAGTCCGTTGTCCCACGTCGTCGAGCCGGCGACCTTGTCGCGCGGGATGTCGCAGTTGGTGACGAGGGCGCCGAAGCCCGGGACGCAGACCTGCCCGCCGTGCGTGTGCCCGGCGAGGATCACCTCGGCGCCGCGGGCGACGAAGTCGTCGAGGATGCGCTGGTAGGGCGCGTGCGCCACGCCGATGCTGACCCCGGCCGGTCCGTCCTCCGCGCCGCGCAGCTCGTCCACGGCTCCGGCGACGAGGTCGATGCGGTCGAGGCCGATGTGCGGGTCGTCGACGCCGAAGAACTCGATGCGCGTCCCCTTCACCGTGATGCTCTCGGCGCGGTTGTTGAGGTCCACCCACCCGAGCCCGTCCGAGAAGAAGCCGGTCAGCCCGTCGGTGTCGAGATCGGCCTCGTGCTGCTTGGGGTTCTTGGAGGGGCCGACGAAGTAGCGGAGCGGGTTCTTGATCCGAGGGCCGAAGTAGTCGTTGGATCCGTTGACGAAGGCGCCGGGGATCCCGGCGAAGGGCTCCAGGGCCCGGCGGATGCCGAGCACGCCGTCGCGGTGGCCGAGGTTGTCGCCGGTGTCGACCACGACGTCGGGCGCCAGGGCGAGGAGCGAGCGGATCCACTCCTGCTTCTTCGTCTGCCACGGGGCCATGTGCAGGTCCGACACGTGCAGGACGCGGATCGGCTCGGAACCGGCGGGCAGCACCGGGAACGACGTGCGCCGGACGGTGAACAGCGTCCGCTCGACGCCGATGCCCCAGGCCGCGGCGACGGCTCCGGCCGCGGCGACGGTCGCGAGGGCGGTGGTGAGGGGGCGACGGGTGCGTCCGGTCATGGGTCCTTCTCTCGCACGTCGGCCGCGAGCGCGGCCGCGTTCATTCTGCCGGACGCTCCCTCGGGAGCAGCCGGGGGTGCAGGGCCTCAGCCCGCGCGGGGCGGGGCGCCCGGTCCGGCGCTGATCTGCAGGGTGATCTCCGCGCCCCGGGAGACGCGCGACCCGGCGGGCGGGTTCGTCTGCGCGACCGTCCCTGCCGGGCGGTCGGAGGGGACCGGAGAAGTGTCGACGCGGACCGTGAAGCCGACGGAGCGCAGGCGTGCGGCCGCCGCAGAGGGGCTCTGGCCGGTGACCTGGGGCACGGCCTCCTGCGGAGCGTCGAGGAGCGAGCGGACGGGAGCCGGGAACGCCGTCCCACCGTACTTCGCGTCGGCGACGCGCATGATGCGCGGCCAGATCTGGTGGCGCACCTGACCGGCGTTCACCCGGTTGAGACTGAATCCGCGCATGGAGGTGAAGCCGGTCACGTTGCCGACCCAGGTGGCGGTGGCGACCTCGGTGCTCGCGCCGACCATCCACGTGTGCAGCGCGTCGTCCGTGGTGCCGGTCTTTCCGATGTGCGGCACCCCGGTGCGGGGGTTGGAGGGGGCGCCGGTGCCGCCCGTCACCACTTGCTGCAGGGCGTAGCCGGCGGTCGCGGCAACCTCCTCGGACATCCCCTGGCTGCACTCGGAGGCGGGCGGCGCGACGTCCGCGCCCGTGCGGTCGACGATCCGGTCGATCGCGATGGGCGTGCAGACGGTGCCCTTGTTCGCGAAGCCGGCGAAGGCCGTGGCCATCGTGAGCGGAGCGATCTCGTTGGTGCCGAGGATGGTCGGCGCGAGCTTCTGCAGCTCGGTCCCGTCGGCACGGTGCACGCCCATCGCCAGCGCCGTGTTGCGGATGCCGCAGAGGTCCAGCTGCTGGGCCATGGCGGCGAACGAGGTGTTGATCGAGCCGGTCGTGGCCTGCAGGGCCGTGGTCACTCCTCCGTTGCCGCCCTCGTCGTTCCCGGGGTTCCAGGACTCGCCGTAGTAGACGCCGTCGGGCTCGCAGCTGTCACGGAAGGTCGTGTAGGCGCGGCGGGTGCCGTCGACGCTCTCGCCGAGCGAGTGCCCCTCCTGCAGCCACTCCGCGAGGGTGAACACCTTGTAGGTCGAGCCGACCTGGAATCCCGAGGAGCCGCCGTACCCGAAGTCGGTGTTGTAGTTGACGCTCGTGTAGTTGGGGCCCGTCAGGTCCGGATCGTTGGAGTAGTCCTTGTTCTGGGTCATCGCGAGGATGCGGCCGGTGCCGACCTCGACCGAGACGCTCGCGCTGCCGATGTTCACGTTCGCCATCGACTTGGGCACCCAGTCGTCGGTGGCCGAGACGGCGGCCTGCTGCAGGTCGGAGTCGAGGGTCGTGTAGATCCGGTAGCCGCCGCGCTTGAACGTGGCGTCGCGCTCGTCCTGGCTCGCACCGAACGCGTCGTCGTTCTTGATGACCCAGGTGACGTAGTCGCAGAAGAAGGCCGCGACTCCGGCCGTCTGGCAGCCGGTGCTCGGCTCGGTGATGTCCGGCGTCACGGGCTCGGCGACGGCCGCCTGCGCCTGCTCGGACGTCACCTTCGACTCGAGGTCCATGCGGGTGACGATGTAGTCGCGCCGGTCCCGGGTCTGCGGGTAGCCCTCCGCGGCGGGGTTCGCCGGGTCGCCGGGCCGGTCGAAGCGGAACTTCTCGGGGTTGTTCACGATCGCGACGAGCGCGGCGGACTGGGCGAGCGAGAGGTCCTTCGCGCTCACTCCGAAGTAGTAGCGGGCGGCCGCCTCGACGCCGTAGACGGTGCCGCCGAACAGGGCGATGTTGAGGTAGCCCAGCAGGATGTCGTTCTTCGGATACTCCTTCTCGAGCCCGATGGCGAGCCGCATCTCCGCGACCTTGCGCTCCGGAGCGGTCTCCGTGGCCTCGCGGTAGGCCGCGTCGCGCTCGATCGGATCGCTGAGCGCCTCCGCCTTCTGCACGAGCACGTTCTTGACGTACTGCTGCGTGATGGAGGAGCCGCCCTGGACGTCCCCGCCCATGGCCGTCGTCGCGGCCGCGCGGACGGTGCCGAGCAGATCGATGCCGCCGTGCTCGTAGAAGCGGGGGTCCTCGGAGGCGACCACGGCGTCCTTCACGAACGGCGAGATCTCGTCCCAGCCCACCTCGACGCGGTTCTGGGCGTAGAAGGAGGCGAGCAGCACGTCGCCGCCGGAGGAGTCCTTCGCGTACACGTCGCTCTTCTCGGCGAGCGTGCCGATCTCGAGGTACTCGGGGAGGTTGTCGAACATCTCCACCGTGTTGCCGGCGGCCATGCCGCTCAGCGCGATCGCCGGCGTCACCGAGGCGGCCACCAGGACTCCCGCGACGACGCTCATGGCGACGATGCCGATCAGACCGCCGACGGCGCCCCCGATGGTCTTCACGACTCTGGTCCCGCCCTGCCCCGACATAGAATCAGCGTAGTCGCCGCGCTCGGACGAGCCGCGGCGCTCATCCCGCCGACGCGCGGCGCTCAGCAGTCGTCCCGCACCGGCCGCACCCGAGGAGAGCCATGTCCGTCCCGCGCTGGGAGTACATCACCACCCCGCTGATGATCCACAACACCACGGCGATCCTGAACACCTGGGGATCCGAGGGCTGGGAGCTGGTCCAGATCGTGACCGGTCCCGAGGGCGGCCTCGTCGCGTACCTCAAGCGCCCCGTCGCCGAGGCCGGCGCGTGATCGCCGAGCGTCTCGCGGAGCTCGGCGTCGAGCTGCCGGCGGTCGCGGTCCCCGCCGGCGCCTACGTCCCCGCCGTCGTGCACGGCGGCCTCGTCTACACGGCCGGGCAGATCCCCTTCGTCGACGGCTCTCTGCCGCTGGTCGGCAAGGTCGGCGCCGAGGTGTCGCCCGAGCAGGCGAAGGAGCTGGCCCGCACCTGCGCCCTCAACGCGCTCGCGGCCGTCGCCGACGCGATCGGGTCGCTCGACCGGGTGACGCGGATCGTGAAGCTCACCGGCTTCGTCGCGTCCGCCTCCGGCTTCACCGGGCAGCCCGGCGTGATCAACGGCGCCTCGGAGCTGCTCGGCGACGTGTTCGGCGAGCCCGGCCGTCACGCGCGATCGGCCGTCGGGGTGGCGGAGCTGCCCCTCGGCGCTCCCGTCGAGGTCGAGCTGATCGTCGCCTTCGACTGACGCACCGCCCCCTCCTGCCCACGCGGCGGGAGGGGGCGTGCGGTGCCCGGTCAGTCCGCGGCGATCGCGGAGGAGATCACCGCCATCACCTGCGTGTCCGCGAGCGTCGTCGTGTCGCCCACGGCGCGTCCCTCCGCAACGTCGCGCAGCAGCCGGCGCATGATCTTCCCCGAGCGGGTCTTGGGCAGCTCCTGCACCACGAAGATCCGCTTCGGGCGGGCGATCGCGCCGATGTGCTCGGCGACGTGCGCCTTCAGGGTGGCCTCGAGCTCGTCGTGTCCGTGGGCCAGCGCCTCGGCCTGGCTCGCCTTCGCGATCACGAACGCGACCACGGCCTGGCCGGTGGTCTCGTCCGCGGCTCCCACGACGGCCGCCTCGGCGACGACCGGGTGGGAGACGAGGGCCGACTCGATCTCGGCGGTCGAGAGGCGGTGGCCGGAGACGTTCATCACGTCGTCCACGCGCCCCAGGAGCCAGAGGTCGCCGTCCTGGTCGCGACGCGCTCCGTCACCCGCGAAGTAGCGGTCGCCGAACTTCGACCAGTAGGTCTCGACGTAGCGCTCCGGGTCGCCCCAGATGCCGCGCAGCATCGCCGGCCAGGGCTCGGTGATCACGAGCAGTCCGCCCTCGTCGGCGCCGACCGGCGTCCCGGCGTCGTCGACCACGTCGATCGAGATCCCCGGCAGAGCGACCTGCGCGGACCCGGGCTTGAGAGTCGTCACCCCGGGCAGGGGGGACACCATCATCGCGCCGGTCTCGGTCTGCCACCACGTGTCGACGATGGGGGTGCGGCCGCCGCCGATGACGTCGCGGTACCAGACCCACGCCTCCGGGTTGATCGGCTCGCCGACCGATCCGAGCAGGCGCAGGCTCGAGAGGTCGAAGCGCTGCGGGATCTGCCGGCCGAGCTTCATGAAGGAGCGGATCGCCGTGGGAGCCGCGTAGAGGATCGTCACGCCGTGCTTCTCGACGATCTCCCACCAGCGGCCGGGATGCGGGCTGTCGGGAGTGCCCTCGTACATCACCTGGGTGGCGCCGTTGGCGAGCGGGCCGTAGACGACGTAGCTGTGCCCGGTGATCCAGCCCACGTCCGCGGTCGACCAGTAGACGTCCGACTCGGGGTGCAGGTCGAAGACCGCGCGGTGCGTGAAGGCGACCTGGGTGAGGTACCCGCCGCTGGTGTGCAGGATGCCCTTGGGCTTCCCGGTCGTGCCGCTCGTGTAGAGGATGAAGAGGGGCTGCTCGGCGGGGAACGGCTTGGCGACGTGGTCGGCGTCGACCGTCACGATCTCCTCGTGCCACCAGAGGTCGCGCCCCTCGTGCCAGGCGACCTCGTTGCCTCCGCGGCGCACGACCAGGACGTGCTGGACGCTGGACTCGCCGCCGAGGGCGAGCGCGGCGTCGACCGCCGGCTTCAGGGGCGAGACGGCGCCCTTGCGCCAGCCGCCGTCGGCGGTGATGACGAGTGTCGCCTCCGCGTCGTCGATGCGCGCGCGCAGGCTCTCGGCGCTGAAGCCGCCGAAGACGACGGAGTGGACCGCCCCCAGCCGGGCGACGGCCAGCATCGCGATGACCGCCTCCGGGATCATGGGCAGGTAGATCGCGACGCGGTCGCCGGCGCGGACGCCGAGGCTCGTGAGCAGGTTCGCGGCGCGCTTCACCTCGGCGGTGAGCTCGGCGTAGGTGATCGAGCGGGAGTCGCCGGGCTCGCCCTCCCAGTGCAGGGCGACGCGGTCGCCGTGGCCGGCCAGGACGTGGCGGTCGAGGCAGTTGTAGGCCACGTTCAGCTCACCGTCGTCGAACCACTTCGCGAACGGGGGCTCGCTCCAGTCGAGGGTGCGCGTGAACGGCCGGTGCCAGTGCAGGAGCTCGCGGCTCCGGTCGGCCCAGAAGGCGAGGCGGTCGGCCGCGGCCTCGTCGTAGAGCGCGGCGGTCGCGACCGCTCCGGCGGCGAGATCGGCCGGCGGCGGGAACCGGCGGGTCTCGTGGAGGAGGTTGTCGATGGCGTTCCGGTCGGCGGCCGGGGCGTCGGGGGGAGTGGACATCTGCGATTCGCTCCTTCGCGAGTGAGACGTTCGCCGGCCCGCGCGGTCGGCGTCGCACCACCGTAGCGCCCGCCTCCAGCGCGGATCGCCGAGCGCCGCAAGCTGGGTGCGGGGCGGGTGTCGGATAAGAGTCCGCAGAGAACAGGATCCGGGCTTGGCGAATCGCGATCCGTCCCCTACAGTTGCATACGGCCGAATGAACTTCGGCCCAGCGGCGCAAGTGATTCCCCCCAATCCAGCGCCGCCGAGGCGGCACCTGTTCCCCCCAATGGGTGCCGCCCCCTTCTTCCCGCCGGATCCGGCGGAGGGACGCCCCCGCTCGAGTCCTGCTCGCGGGGGCGTTTCCGCGTTGCCGGGACGTCTCGTCGTCGACTGGGCTTCTCTGCGCCGTGGGGCCCCTCCTCGGAGCGGCTCCCTGCCGAGAGCCCCGGGCCGCCCCTGCGCGCGCGTCCGGCCCGGGTCGTTCCTCCACAGGCGCCGACGCGGGCGTCTCTCCTCCGACCGGGCAGGGAGCGCCCCGGCGCGCGGAACGGGCTCCTAGCGTGCCGGGATGACCCGCGACTTCGTCCCCCTCGTCCCCGCCGAGCACCGCCGCGACCCGCTGCCGGTGCGGCCCGCCGCCGCCGGTCTCGGGCTGCTCGCGCCGCACGCCGCGGATCCCGCGGTGACCGACCTCTTCGTGAACGGCGGCGCGGGCCTCTGGATCGACCGGGGCGGTGGTGCGGAGCGGGTTCCGGAGTGGACGCTCGACGCCGCCGGAGCACGGCGGCTGGCCGTCGCGCTGGTCGCGGCCGGTGGACGGCACGTCGACGAGGCGAGCCCGTGCGTGGACGTCAGGCTCCGCCACGGGGTCCGCGTGCACGTCGTGCTGCCGCCGGTGGCGACCGGGGGAGCGCTCGTGTCGGTGCGGGTGCCGCGGTCGGACTCCTGGACGCTCGGGGAGCTGCAGGCGGCCGGGATGCTGGACGACGACGGAGTGCGGCTTCTGCGCCGGGCGGTCCGCGAGCGGTGGAACCTGCTGATCACGGGAGCCGGTGGATCAGGCAAGACCACCCTGCTCGGCGCCCTGCTCGGGTGCGCGGCGCCGACCGAGCGGATCGTGGCCATCGAGGACGTCGGCGAGCTCCGGCCGGCGCACCCGCACGTCGTCTCGCTCGAGGCGCGGCAGCCCAACCTCGAGGGCGCCGGTGCCGTGGGCCTGGACCGGCTCGTGCGGGAGGCGCTGCGGATGCGTCCGGACCGCCTGGTCCTCGGCGAGTGCCGCGGCGTCGAGCTGCGCGAGCTGCTGTCCGCGCTGAACACCGGGCACGACGGCGGTGCGGGGACCCTCCACGCGAACTCCCTCGAGGACGTGCCCGCGCGTCTCGAGGCGCTCGGGGTCCTCGCGGGACTCGGGCCCGAGGCGATCGCCCGCCAGACGGTCAGCGCGATCGACCTGGTGCTCCACCTCGAGCGCCGCGACGGGCGGCGGCGGCTGGCGGCATTCGGGACGTTCGCGCTCGACGCGGCCGGCCGCCTGAGGGTCGAGGACGGGTCGCTCCCGAGCGCCTCGAGGTCGAGCGCGTGACGGGCCGCGACGGGCTGGACGAGGTCGCGGCCGTCGTGCACCGACTGGCCGTCCTCCTCGCGGCGGGAGTGGCTCCCGCGTCGGCCCTCGGGCATCTCGCGGGGGCGGAGGGGGCGGACAGCGGGGACGCGCGGCGGCGGCGACTGCTCCGGGCGGTGTCGGAGGAGGCCGGCCGCGGGGGCGACGTGACGGAGGCGCTGCTGCGCGGGACGCCGGTTTCGCGGCGGAGCGGCTCGGAGCGGAAGCGGCCGCGACGGCGAGCGCCGGACACCGGTGAGGCGACCGCGTGGGCAGCGCTGGCCGCCGCGTGGCGGGTGGCCGCCGACTCCGGCGCGCCGGTCGCCGCCGCTCTCGGCGAGCTGGCGGAGTCCCTGCGCGAGCTGGCGCGCGCCCGCCGGGACATCGAGGTGGCTCTGGCCGGTCCCTCCGCCACCGGGAGGGTCGTGAGCGCGCTGCCGCTGGCGGCGCTGGGTCTGGGGGCACTGCTGGGCTTCGACGTGGTCGGCGTGCTCCTCGGGACGGTGCCCGGTGCGGTCTGCCTGGTCGGGGGAGCCGGGTTGATGGCGGCCGCGCACGCGTGGACGCGGCGCCTCGTCCGAAGCGCGGCCCCGGCCGATCCGGCGCCCGGGCTCGCGCTCGACCTCCTCTCGGTGGCGCTGGCCGGTGGCGGCTCGATCGAGTCGTCGCGCGCCCGGGTCGTGGCGGCGCTCGCCGAGTGCGGGCTCGACTCGGGCGAGCGCGTGCTCTCCGACGCGGACCCGGTGCTCGCCCTCTCCGCGGCGGCGGGCGTGCCGGCCGGACGCCTGCTCCGGAGCGAGGCGGCTCTGGTCCGGGCACGGGCGTCCTCCGGGGCGCGGGAGCGAGCCGCTCGGCTCGGCGTGACCCTGATGCTGCCGCTCGGGATCTGCGTGCTGCCGGCGTTCCTGCTGCTCGGAGTGGCTCCGATGGTCGTCTCGGTGCTGCTCTCGACGTTCTCGGTGACGGCGTGATTCGGTCGACCGCTCCTCCACAGAGGCGGGATCGGGAGGCGTCTCCACGGATCCACCGGAGGGTCGATCGGCGGGATCGGGAGTCCGCGATCCTCGGAGGAGGGGCACGGAGCGGGGCGGAACGGAGCAGGACGGATGAGAAGTGACACGGCGATCAGCGGCGGGGGAGTCTCCCGGAGTCGAGGACTCGGTAGGAGCAGGGATGCGGGAAGTCGTGTGCCCGGAACGAGCCGGGGCTCGAGGAGCGGCGGAGGTGCGGCGTCCGGCGGAGGAACGGGCATCGACGTCTCCGCGGGGCGCGTCGAGTGGCGCCGACCCGGGTGGGGAGGTCTCGGCGCTCTGGGCGACGAGGAGGGGTCGGCGACGGCGGAGTACGCGATCGCGACGATGGCCGCGGTCGGTTTCGCCGGGCTGCTGGTGGTCATCCTCAAGGGCGACGAGGTGCGGAGCATCCTGACCGACCTGGTGACCCGCGCGCTCACCGCGGCGGGATGAGAGGCCTTCCGCTGCTGCGCGGGCGGCTCGTCCAGGAGGAGGGCTCGGCCACTGCCGAGCTCGCGCTCGTGCTCCCGGCGGTGGTCGCGGTGCTGGCGCTGTGCCTGGGGTCGGTAGCGGCCTCGGCGCAGTACGTCCGGCTCGTCGACGCGGCCGCCGACGCGGCCCGGTCCTCGGCCCGGGGCGACGACCCCCGCGCGCCGCTCGCCCGGGTGACGGGGGCGTCGCTCACGGCGGGGGAGCAGGACGGACTGGTCTGCGTCGACGTCGCGGCCCGGCTGCGCCCGCTCCCGGCGGTCTCGCTCCCGGTCTCGGTCCGGTCCTGCGCGCTGGGCGGGGGCGGATGATCCGCCGGCTCCCCGGGGCTGTCCGCGACCGGGAGGAGGGATCGGCCGCGGTCGTGGCGATCGGAGTCGTCGCGGGCACGATCCTGGTGACGGCCGCCGTCCTCGCCGGCTGCGCAGGAGTCGTCGGGCACCAGCGAGCGGTCGCCGCCGCGGACGCCTCGTCCCTGGCAGCGGCCGACGTCGCCTCCGGCCTGCTGGCCGGGGATCCGTGCGGACGTGCCGCCGCCGTGGCCCGCGCGAATGGCGCCGAGCTCGTCCTCTGCGACGTCGACGGCGGCGTCGCGAGAACGGAGGCGGCCGTCGCCGCGGGTCCGCTCTCCCTCACGGCGCGGTCGAGGGCCGGCCCGCCGCCCTGAGGGCGGAGGCAGCAGCGGGCGTCGTCCGGACCGAGGTTCGGACGACGCCGCGGGAGCGCGTCAGTCGGAGGAGAGTCGCTGGTACCGGTACGCGGCGGCGGTCGGCAGGGCGCCCGCGCCCTCGTCGTGCTCGAGGCCCCCGGCGAGGAGGTAGATGTAGCGGGAGCCCGCCCTCGCCCCGGGGATCTCGAGGCGTGCGGCGGGGGCCTGATCGTCGCCGTATCCCCGGCGGAGGGTCTTGCCCTCCAGCGGTCCGTCGAGGAGCTTGGCCGTGTAGGCGGAGGTCGTGGTGGTGTGCGTCGTTGCCATGCCTCATCATGCGCCGATCGGCGCCGCGCGTCACCCCCGCCGACGGCAGGCCGGGCAGGCGGCTCCGAGGCCGTGTCCAGCGTTCTCCCGAGGTCCCCGTGTCCTCGGGAGGGGGCAGGACGTCCGGGGTCAGTGTGTATGGTGTGCCTGTCGGGCGCCCCCGCCGATGGGGACGCGTCGCCGTTCCCCGCACCACGTCGCCGCGCACCGTCTCCCCGCAGCAGGGGACGTCGGACCACTGGTCGTCCGACCCGACAGCACCAATCGAGGAGAACTGTGTCCGGCACGAAGAAGCTGGTGATCGTCGAGTCGCCGGCGAAAGCCAAGACCATCGCCCAGTACCTGGGCGACGGCTACGAGGTGCTCGCCTCCGTCGGGCACATCCGCGACCTCATCGAGCCGAAGAACCTCCCCCCGGAGCTGAAGAAGGGCCCGCTGGGCAAGTTCTCCGTCGACGTCGACAATGGCTTCGAGCCCTACTACGTCGTGTCCGACCAGAAGAAGAAGACGGTCGCCGACCTCAAGCGCGCGCTGAAGAACGCCGACGAGCTCTACCTCGCCACTGATGAGGACCGCGAGGGCGAGGCCATCGCGTGGCACCTCCTCGAGGAGCTCAAGCCCAAGGTCCCCGTGCACCGCATGGTCTTCCACGAGATCACGAAGGACGCGATCCAGAAGGCGCGCGACAACACCCGGGACATCGACACCTCCCTGGTCGACGCCCAGGAGACCCGCCGCATCCTCGACCGCCTCTACGGCTACGAGATCTCGCCCGTGCTGTGGCGCAAGGTCGGCCCCGGGCTCTCGGCCGGTCGGGTGCAGTCGGCCGCGACACGCCTGGTGGTCGACCGCGAGCGGGAGCGCCTGGCGTTCGTGTCGGCGAGCTACTGGGACCTCGCCACCGTGCTCGCACCCGAGTCGGACGCCGCGGCGGGCTTCGACGCCCGCCTGGCGCGGCTCGACGGCAAGCGGATCGGAAGCGGCCGCGACTTCGACGACCGCGGTCAGCTGAAGGGCGACGTCACCGTCCTCGACGAGTCCACCGCCGGTGCCCTCGCCGAGGCGCTGCGCGACCCCGCCACCACGGTCCGGGTCTCGAACCTCGAGTCCAAGCCGTACTCGCGCCGCCCCGCCGCCCCGTTCACCACGTCCACGCTCCAGCAGGAGGCGGCGCGTAAGCTCCGCTTCTCGGCGCGCCAGACGATGAGCGTCGCGCAGTCGCTCTACGAGAACGGCTTCATCACCTACATGAGGACCGACTCGCCCGGGCTCTCGCAGCAGGCGCTGAACGCCGCACGCACTCAGGCCGCGTCCCTCTACGGAGCCGAGACCGTCCCGGACAAGCCCCGCCTGTACTCCGGCAAGAACAAGAACGCGCAGGAGGCGCACGAGGCCATCCGGCCCGCGGGCGAGACCTTCCGCACCCCGGACCAGCTCTCGGGCACCCTCCGCGGCAACGACCTCCGCCTCTACGAGCTCATCTGGAAGCGCACCGTCGCCTCGCAGATGGCCGACGCCAAGGGCTCGACCGCCACCGTGACGCTGCTCGCCGAGCCGGCCGGCGACGTCGCGAAGACCGCCGAGTTCACCGCCTCCGGAACCGTCATCACCTTCCGCGGATTCCTGCTCGCCTACGAGGAGGGGCGCGACGAGGAGCGTCACGGCGCCCGCGACGAGAAGGACGCCAAGCTGCCGGTGCTCGAGGTCGGCCAGAGCCTGGTCGTCGCCGAGGTCGAGGCCAAGGGCCACGAGACCTCGCCGCCCCCGCGCTACACGGAGGCGAGCCTGGTCAAGGCGCTCGAGGAGCTCGGCATCGGCCGGCCCTCCACCTACGCGTCGATCATCTCCACCATCGTCGACCGCGGCTACGTCACTCCGCGCGGGACCGCCCTCGTGCCCAACTGGATCGCCTTCTCGGTGGTCCGGCTGCTCGAGGACTTCTTCTCCGACCTGGTGGAGTACGACTTCACCGCCGAGATGGAGGGCGACCTCGACCGCATCGCCGGCGGCGAGGAGGACCGCGTCGCCTGGCTCAACCGCTTCTACTTCGGCGGAGGCACGCACCCCGGGCTCCGACACGTCGTGGACAACCTCGGCGAGATCGATGCGAAGAGCATCAACTCCGTCCGGATCACCGACGACATCACCCTGCGCATCGGCAAGTACGGCCCCTACCTCGAGGTGGCCCAGGAGGAGGGGCAGGAGACGCCGCGTCGCGTCAACCTGCCGCTCGAGCTGGCTCCCGACGAGCTCACGCCCGCCAAGGCGCAGGAGCTCGTCGACGCCCCGGTGCAGACCGACCGCGTGCTGGGAAGCAACCCCGACTCGGGCAAGACCGTCGTCGTCAAGGACGGGCGCTTCGGCCCCTACGTGACCGAGGTCGATCCGGAGCCGGAGACCACGGCGGATCCCGCCACCGGGGAGGTCGTCGAGCCCGCGCCCGCGAAGCGCGGCGCGAAGAAGCCCGCTGTCGTGAAGCCGCGCACCTCCTCCCTCTTCAAGTCGATGGACGTCGCGTCGATCGACCTGGCGACGGCGCTGCGCCTGCTCGACCTGCCGCGCACGGTCGGCGACGACCCCGAGAGCGGCGAGCCGATCACGGCTCAGAACGGCCGGTACGGCCCGTACATCAAGAAGGGCACCGACAGCCGGTCGCTCACCAGCGAGGACCAGATCTTCGAGGTCGACCTGCCGACGGCGCTCGAGATCTTCGCCCAGCCGAAGTACGGGGCGCGACGCGCGTCGAGCGCGCTGAAGGAGTTCGAGGCGGACCCCGTCAGCGGCAAGCCGATCCGGATCCGCGACGGACGCTTCGGCGCCTACGTGACCGACGGCGAGACCAACGTCACGATCTCCAAGGGCCTCACGATCGAGGAGATCGACTTCGAGCAGGCGGTCCAGATGCTCGCCGACAAGCGCGCGAAGGGCCCGGCCAAGAAGGCTCCGGCCAAGCGCGCGCCTGCCAGGAAGCCCGCGGCCAAGACCACGGCGGCCAAGACCACGGCGGCCAAGACGACCGCGGCCAAGACGACGGCGGCCAAGACGACGGCGGCCAAGACGACGGCGGCCAAGACGACGGCGGCCAAGACGACCGCGGCCAAGACGGCCGCGGCCGCCAAGAAGACGACCGCAGCGAAGAAGCCCGCCGCGCCCCGCGCCACCGCCGCGAGTCGCGCGGCCGCGGCGGCCGCCGCCGAGACGTCGGACGCGACGGAGTCGTGACCGGGCTGTTCGTCACCCTCGAGGGCGGGGACGGCGCGGGCAAGACCACGCAGGCCCGGCTGCTCGAGGAGTGGCTGGGCGCGCGGGGCGAGACCGTCGTCCGCACCCGCGAGCCCGGAGGCACTGAGGTGGGCCTGCAGATCCGCGAGATCGTTCTGCACCACCGCGGCGAGATCGACCCGCGGGCCGAGGCCCTGCTCTACGCGGCGGACCGCGCCCAGCACATCGGGACGCTCGTGCGACCGGCGCTCGAGCGCGGCGAGGTCGTCGTGCAGGACCGCTACATCGACTCCTCCGTCGCCTACCAGGGAGCCGGGCGGGTCCTCGACGCCGTCGAGGTCCGGCGGCTCTCGGAGTGGGCCACCCACGACCTGAGGCCAGACCTCACCGTCCTGCTCGACCTCGACCCCGCCGTCGCGCGGGGCCGGCTCGACGCGGCCCGCACCCGCTTCGACCGGCTGGAGGCCGAGAAGGCGGAGTTCCACGGGCGCGTGCGCGAGGCGTTCCTGGCGATCGCCGAGACGGACGCCGAGCGCTTCCTCGTCGTGGACGCCGGTCTCCCCGTCGAGGAGATCGCGGCCGCGGTGCGGGAGCGGGTCGCCGCGCTCCTCGACGGCGCGTCGGCTGTCGGTGCTCGCGGTTAGCCTGGTGGCATGACCGTCTGGAGCCAGCTCGTCGGGCAGGAGCACGCCATCGGCGCCCTGCAGGACGCCTCGACGCCCCGGGACGACCGTGGCCGGGAGTCGTCGTCGATGACGCACTCCTGGCTCATCACCGGCCCTCCCGGGTCCGGCCGCTCGAACCTCGCCTACGCGTTCGCCTCCGCACTGCTCTGCCGCCACGGCGGCTGCGGGGAGTGCCCCGACTGCCGCCAGGTCGCCGCCCGCTCCCATCCCGACCTCGCCGTGCTGACGACCGAGCGCGTGATCATCTCGATCGACGAGGTGCGGCGGCTGGTCAGCAGCTCGCAGTACTCGCCCTCGGTGTCGCGCTACCGCGTCATGGTCATCGAGGACGCCGACCGGATGAGCGAGCGCACGTCCAACGTGCTGCTGAAGGCGCTCGAGGAGCCGCCGGAGCGCACGGTCTGGATCCTGTGCGCCCCGAGCGAGGCCGATCTGCTCCCCACCATCCGCTCCCGCGTCCGCTCCGTGCGGCTCCGCGTGCCGAGCGTCGAGGACGTCGCCGGTCTCCTCGAGCGCCGCGACGGGGTCGACTCCGAGACCGCCGAGCGCGCCGCCCGCCAGGCTCAGAGCCACATCGGGATGGCGCACCGCCTGGCGACCGACGCGAACGCGCGCGAGCGCCGCGAGGAGACGCTCCGCATCGCCCTGCGCCTCCGCGGCGTCTCGGACGCGGTGCTCGGCGCTGCGCGGATGATCGAGGTCGCGACCGAGGACGCCAAGGCGATCACGCTCGAGCGCGACGAGGCCGAGCGGCAGCAGGCGCTGCGCTCGCTCGGCGTCGAGCCCGGGGGCACCGTGCCCGCGCAGCTCCGCTCGCAGCTCCGGGCGCTCGAGGAGGATCAGAAGCGACGCGCGACGCGGAGCCTCCGCGACGGCCTCGACCGGATCCTCGTCGACCTGCTCTCCCTCTACCGCGACGTGGTGCGCCTCCAGCTCGGAGCGCCCGGCGGCGTCATCAACGAGGAGGTCCGGACCGAGATGACCGCGCTCGCCGACGCGACTCCGCCCGACCGCACGCTCGCCGTCCTCGACGCGATCGCGACCGCCCGGCAGCGGATCGACGCGAACGTCTCCCCGGTCCTCGCTCTCGAGGCGCTGCTCGTCGTCGCGGCGCGCCGCCCGGTGGCCGCGTGAGGCGGGGGCGCCGGTCGGCCGTCGTCGTCGCGCTCGTCGCGGCCGCGTCCCTCCTGACCGGCTGCTTCGCGCCCGGCCCGAGCGTCGACCGGACCTCCACCCCCTATCCGCAGACCGTCGACGACTCCCTGGAGCGCTACTACTCGCAGGTGCTGGTCTGGGACGACTGCGGCGACGGCGCTCTCTGCACCGACGCGACCGTCCCGCTCGACTGGGACGACCCCTCGGGGGAGATCGCGTCGATCGCTCTGGTGCGCCGACCCGCGACGAAGGGCCCGGCGATCGGGTCCCTGCTCGTGAATCCGGGCGGACCGGGAGCGTCGGGCGTCGACTTCGTCCGCGACAGCGCCGACTACGCGGTCGACTCCGCGCTCGCCGCCCGGTACGACGTCGTCGGCTTCGATCCGCGCGGGGTGGGCGCCTCCACCGCGGTCTCCTGCCTCGACGCCGCGGGGCTCGACTCCTACCTCTACGACATCACGCCGGGGGAGCGGGGCAGCGACGAGTGGATCCAGGCGCAGCGCACGACCGCTGCCGCGTTCGCCGCCGCTTGCGAGGAGCGTAGCGAGCCGCTGCTGCCCGAGGTCGGCACCCCGAGCGCCGCCCGTGATCTCGACGTGTTGCGCGCGGCGCTCGGCGACGAGACGCTGCACTACCTCGGCTACTCCTACGGCACGTTCCTCGGAGCGACCTACGCCGGGCTGTTCCCGGACCGGGTCGGCCGCCTCGTCCTCGACGGCGCGATCGACCCGGCGGCCACCTCGTTCGACGTGGTGCGCGAGCAGGCGAAGGGGTTCGAGAGCGCACTGCGCGCCTACCTCTCCGACTGCCTCCGCTCGGACGACTGCCCGTTCACCGGCACCGTCGACGCGGGGATGGCCCAGCTGAAGCGCATGCTCGAGGACGTGGACGCCTCGCCGATCCGGGCCGCCGACGGCCGTGAGCTCGGCGCGAGCACGCTGTTCACCGCGATCGTCTACCCGCTCTACGACGCCACGGCGTGGGGAGCGCTGAGCGAGATGCTGGCCGGCGTCCGCCGGGGCGACCCCGCGGTCGCGTTCCAGTACGCGGACGCCTACAACGGGCGCGACGCGGACGGCCGGTACGCGGACAACACCACCGAGGCGTTCCTCGCGATCAACTGCGTCGACTACTCCTACGACGCCGACACCGCCTCGATGCGCGCCGACGAGGCCGCTCTCGAGCAGGCCGCGCCGACGATCGGCCGCTACATGGCCTACGGCGACATCCTCTGCAGCGAGTGGCCGGCGGCGTTCGAGGGCTCCCGCGAGCCGATCACCGCGGAGGGCTCGGCGCCCATCCTGGTCGTGGGCACCACGAACGATCCCGCGACGCCCTACGTATGGGCGCAGGCGCTCGCGGGCGAGCTCTCCGCCGGTCACCTGGTCACCTACGACGGCGAGGGCCACACGGCCTACAACAAGTCGACGTCCTGCGTGAACGACGCGGTCGACGCGTACCTGCTCGAGGGGACCGTCCCGGAGGTGGACCCGAAGTGCTGACCGAGCAGGAGCGGCCCCGCGAGCAGCAGCCCGGGCTCCGCGAGCGCAAGCGCCTGGCCACGCGGCGGGCGATCGAGATCGCCGTCCTCCGCCTGGCGAGCGAGCGCGGGCCGGAGCGGGTGACCATCGAGGACGTCTCGCGCGCCGCCGACGTCTCCACGCGCACCTTCTTCAACTACTTCGCCTCGAAGGAGGACGCGCTGGTCGGCGGGCTCCCGGTCATCGCCGACGAGACGGCGGCGGCGTTCGTCACGGGCCGGGGCGCCGTGCTCGAGGACCTGCAGCGGGTCTTCGTCGCCGCGATGGAGGAGCCGCTCGAGGAGGACCGGGAGCTGCACGTCCTCCGCCGCGCGCTCTTCCGCGAGCACCCGCATCTGGTCGGTCTGAAGATCGCGGGCATGCGCGAGTTCGAGCTCGCGGTCGAGGGGCTCGTCGCCGAGCGTCTCGGCCAGGAGGACGACGACGCGGAGCGGGTGCGCAGCCGGGCGCGGATGCTGACGCTCCTCGGGCTCGCCGCCGTCCGCCACGCCTGGGCGGCCTGGGTCGATCACGACGGCCGGGAGGCCCTGCCCGGACGGATCGCCCGCTCCTTCGAGGAGCTCCGCGGCGCGCTCGCCTGAGCCGAGCGCAGCGGTAGCCGCCGCCGTCGCGGGGCCTCTGCTCGACCGCGCCGTCCTGATTCACGCCCGGGGGCGCGAGCAGGCTATGCTGTGTAATCGTGTCCGGGGCTCAGGCCCCGCGTGCACGCCGCCTTAGCTCAGTCGGCAGAGCGTCTCACTCGTAATGAGAAGGTCGTGGGTTCGATTCCCACAGGCGGCTCCCTCTCCCGTCATCCTCGACGTCCAAGCCGGATCCATGAGTTCCCGTCCGGATCCGCGGCGTCCAGGTCGCGTCGAACTCGCGTCGCTACCCTGTTGCGGATGACCGACACGCCTCCTCCCCGCCGTCGCCGCACCCTCGTGGTCGCCGCGGTGCTCGTGGCCGCCGTGCTCGGTGGCGGTGCCTTCGGCGTGGGGACGGCTCTCGGCAGCGCCGCGGAGCCCGGGGCGCTGCCCGTCGTCTCGACCCCGACCGCCACCGCGACTCCCGCACCGACGCCGACGGCCACGGCGCGGCCCACCGCCGAAGCGGCGGCCGAGGCGCTCCGCACCTGCTCGGTGGCGGGGCTCGCCGCCGACCCGCGCCTGGGCTCGATGCAGGCGCGGGTGGTCGACGCCGCGACGGGCGAGGTCCTGTTCGACCGCGGGGGCGGGACCGCGTCCCGCACCGCCTCCGCCCTCAAGATCCTCACGGCCGCGTCAGCGCTCGCGGTCCTCGGCCCGGACACGCGCATCGCCACCACCGTGGTCCGGGGGAGCGAACCCGGGAGCGTCGTCCTCGTCGGCGGGGGAGACCTCACCCTGACCCGGCTCCCGACCGGCCGGGAGTCGACCTACGCCGGAGCGGCCCACCTCGACGACCTCGCGGCGCAGGTCGAGAGCGCCTGGGAGGCGGACCCCTCCACCGCCGGGACGCCGATCACGTCGCTGGTGCTCGACTCCTCCCTCTACTCGGGCGAGACCTGGCAGCCGAGCTGGAACCGCAAGGAGCAGGTCGACGGCTACATGCCCGAGATCACGGCGCTCCAGGTGGACGGCGATCGCGAGGACCCCACGGCCTCGACCTCCGAGCGCGGCACGGATCCGGTCGGCCGGGCCGGAGGGGCGTTCGCCGATGAGCTGGACGGCTCGCCCGTGGTCTCCACCGGGACGGCTCCCGCGGGCGCGGCGGTTCTCGGCACGGTGGAGTCGGCCCCGGTCGGCACGCTCGTGCAGCAGATGCTGCTCGTCTCCGACAATGCGATCGCCGAGATGCTCGCGCGACTCGTCGCGATCCGCACCGGCGCGGGCAGCGACTTCGCTGCCGAGCAGGCCGGTGTGCTGCAGGGGCTCGCCGGTTACGGCGTCGACACGTCCGGGATCGCGATTGTCGACGGCTCCGGCCTGAGCGACGACAACGCGGTCGCGCCGGCGTACTTCACCGAGCTGCTCCGGAAGGTGCAGGCCCGCGAGGGGCAGCTGGGGATCCTCCTGGACGGCCTGCCGGTGTCGGGCCGGACGGGCTCGCTCTCCTACTCCGACCGCTTCGCCGGCGACAACGCCGCGGCCGACGGCGCGGTGCGGGCGAAGACGGGCTGGATCGACACCGGCTACACCCTGGCCGGCGTGGTCACCGCGGCGGACGGCACCGAGCTGACCTTCGCGGTCTACGCTCTCGGCGACGTCTCCGACTCGGCGAAGACCGCGATCGACACTCTCGTGACGGGCGTCTACCGCTGCGGATCCTCGCTCTCCGACTCCTGACCCGGGCGGGTCGACCTCCCGCTCCTCCTCGCCACCTCCTCCCGGAAGGCCCACGATGACCACCGCACTCCTGATCGTCGACGTGCAGAACGACTTCACCGAGGGCGGCGCGCTCGCCGTCACAGGCGGCGCGGCCGTCGCCCGGGGAATCACCGAGCATCTGGCGGCGCACGCCGACCGCTACTCCGCGGTGCTGGCCTCCCGCGACTGGCACGAGGGCGATTCCGACAACGGCGGCCACTTCGCGGTGGAGCCGGACTTCGTCGACAGTTGGCCCGTCCACTGCGTCGCCGGCACGGACGGCGCGCGGTTCCACCCGGCCCTGGACACCGCTCTGATCGACGTGCAGATCCTCAAGGGGCAGGGCCGCCCCTCCTACTCGGCCTTCGAGGGCACGACGGAGGCGGGCGAGGAGCTCGGCGCCGTGCTCGCGGAGCGGGGCGTCACTGCGCTCGACGTCGTGGGACTCGCGACCGACCACTGCGTGCGCGCCTCGGCGCTCGACGCGCGACGGGCGGGGCTCGAGGTCCGCGTGCTCCAGGACCTTGTCGCAGGCGTCTCCGAGGAGGCGAGTGCCGCGGCGCTGCGCGAGCTGACGGAGGCGGGAGTCCGCGTCGAGCGGTCCGTCTGAGGGCTCGTCCCTCCACAGGGCTCACGGAGGCGCAGGTCCTCGCGGCTCCCGGCGACCCCGCCCCCGGAGCGATCGCCCGTCCTACACTGGGAGGACGAGAAGCTCCTCCCGGCGCGGTCTGCGCGCTCCGATCCGAAGAAGTGGTTCCCTCCTGTGACTGATTCCGTCGCGTCCCGCGCCGCCGAGACCGCTCTGCTCGCCCGCATCCCCACGCAGCTGCTGATCGGCGGTGAGTGGGTGGACGCCTCCGGCGGCGGCTCGATCGACGTCGAGGACCCGGCCACCGGAGCGGTCCTGGTCTCGATCGCCGACGCGACTCCGGAGGACGGGGTCCGGGCGCTCGACGCCGCCGTCGCCGCCGGTCCGTCGTGGGCCGCGACGGCGCCGCGGAAGCGGGGCGAGATCCTCCGGCGGGCGTTCGACCTCCTGCAGGAGCGCACCGAGGAGTTCGCGCTCCTGATGGCGCTCGAGATGGGCAAGCCGGTCGCGGAGGCGAGGGGCGAGGTCGTGTACGGCGGCGAATTCCTCCGCTGGTTCAGCGAGGAGGCGGTGCGCATCAGCGGACGCTACGGTGTCTCGCCCGAGGGCAGCGGCCGGATGATCGTCTCGCAGCACCCGGTGGGCCCCTGCTACCTGATCACCCCCTGGAACTTCCCGCTCGCGATGGCGACGCGGAAGATCGCTCCGGCGCTGGCGGCGGGCTGCACCGTCGTCGTGAAGCCGGCCGAGCTCACTCCGCTCACCACGCTCGCCTTCGCGGCACTGCTCGCCGAGGCGGGGCTCCCCGACGGCGTACTCAACGTGGTCACCACGTCCTCGGCGGGAGCCGTGTCGGCTCCGATCCTGTCGGATCCCCGCCTGCGGAAGGTGTCCTTCACCGGCTCCACTCCCGTCGGGCGCACGCTGCTGCAGCAGGCGTCCGAGAACGTGCTGCGGACCTCGATGGAGCTGGGCGGCAACGCGCCCTTCGTCGTGTTCGAGGACGCCGACCTCGACCGGGCGGTCGAGGGCGCGATGCTCGCGAAGTTCCGCAACATCGGCCAGGCCTGCACGGCCGCCAACCGCTTCTTCGTGCACGAGTCGATCGCCGAGGAGTTCGCCGCGCGGATCGTGGAGCGCGTGCGCGCTCTGCGCGTCGGCCGCGGCACCGAGGACGGGGTGACCATCGGCCCGCTGATCGACGAGCGCGCGGTCGAGAAGGCGTCCGCGCTGGTGGAGGACGCCGTCTCCCGCGGCGCGCGCCTGCTCACCGGCGGCGATCGGATCGAGGGGGCCGGCCACTTCTACCGGCCGACCGTGCTCGCGGGGGTCGACCGGGAGAGCGAGATCCTGCGCACGGAGATCTTCGGCCCGGTGCTCGCGATCGTGCCGTTCACCGACGAGGACGACGCCGTCGAGCTCGCCAACGACACCGAGTACGGACTGGTGTCCTACGTCTTCGTGCGCGACCTCGCCCGCGGTCAGCGGATGATCGAGCGGCTCGCCACCGGGATGATGGGCCTCAACGTCGGCGTGGTGTCGAACGCGGCGGCGCCCTTCGGCGGGGTGAAGCAGTCGGGCCTCGGCCGCGAGGGCGGACTCGAGGGGATCCACGAGTACCTCAGCACCAAGTACACGCTCACCCCCGACCCCTTCGCCTGATCCGGTGGAGCGGATCGAGGTCACCGCGCTCGACGACCCGAGGCTGCGCGACTACGCCCACGCCACGGACGTCGCGCTGAAGAACGCCCGCGGCCCGCACGGCCTGTACATCGCGGAGTCGGCGCTCGTGCTCGAGCGTGCGCTCGCCGCCGGGCACCGGCCGCGCTCGGTGCTCGCCCTCGGCGGATCGGCAGGCGAGGCCGAGCGCCTGGTCGGCTGCTTCGACGTCCCCGTCTTCACGGGCCCGGGTGAGCTCCTGGCCGAGCTCACCGGGTACACCCTGCACCGCGGCCTGATCGCGGCGATGGACCGGCCCGTGCTGCCCGACCCGGCCGGCCTGCTCGCGGGAGCGCGCCGCGTCGTCGTGCTCGAGGACGTAGTCGACCCGACGAACGTCGGCGCGATCTTCCGCTCCGTCGGGGCCATCGGAGCCGATGCGGTGCTGGTGACGCCGCGCTGCTCCGATCCGTACTACCGCCGCGCCATCCGCGTGAGCATGGGAACGGTCCTCCAGGTGCCCTGGACGCGCGTCGGCGACTGGCCGTCGACGCAGCGGCTCCTGCACGGAGCGGGCTTCACGATCGCGGCGATGGCTCTGACCCCGGAGGCGGTGCCCCTGCGGGACTTCGCCGCCCGCGCTCCGGAGCGCGTCGCCCTCGTGCTCGGCACCGAGGGGCAGGGTCTCACCGCCGAAGCGCTCGCCGCCGCCGATGTCGCCGTCCAGATCCCGATGCGGCACGGGATCGACTCGCTCAACGTCGCTGCGGCGTCGGCGGTCGCGATGTGGGCGCTCGCCGAGCCCTCCTGAGAGGCGCGCCTGTGCCCCGTTGGGGGTGCCACTGAGACGTGAGAGCGCGCCCAGCGCTCGCCGGAAGCATCGACTGCGCTACCGTGGCCGCACTCCTGCCCGCAGCCGTCACGAACGAGGTCGTCCATGCTCCTGCGCACGACGCTCCGCCCGCCCGTCGCGCTGCTCGTCGGAGTCGCACTCGCACTGAGCCTCACCGCCTGCTCCGGTCCCGCCGCGGAGGTGCCGGACGGGTCCGTGCGCGACTCGGGCTCCGTCGCGACCGCCGCCCCGGCGTCCACCGGCACAGCCGATGCCGAGAGCGGAGCGCGCATGACCCGCCTGATCAGCGACTGCCTCGCCCGCTACGGCCTGAGCGACCGGCCGCCGCTCGCGAGCCCGCTCGCGGAGGAGGAGGTCCGCCTGGCGGCGCAGCGCGCCCGTGACGCCTACGACGCCACCCTGACCGACTGCTCGGCGCAGGCGCTCGCGTCCGGAGAGCCGAGCAGTGATCCGACGGGCGAGCCCGGCAGCGAGCCGACCGACGATCCCGACGCCGACTCCACCCCCGCTCCAGCGGGCTGACCGTGCGACCCGAGGGGACGTCCGCGCTGATCGCGGGAGGAGCATCCGGACTGGGAGCCGCGACGGCGACGGCGCTCGACGCCGCAGGAGCGCACGTGGTCGTGCTCGATCTGCCGCACGCGGTGGAGGCCGCGCGTCTGCCCGCCTCCGTGCAGCTGATCGCCGGGGACGTCCTCGATCCGGACGCCGTCTCGCGCGCCGTGGCGGCGGCGGGGGAGCTGCGCGTCGCCGTGAGCTGTGCGGGCGTGGCCACACCCGGGCGGCTGCTCGGACGCGACGGGCCGCTGCCGCTCGAGCAGTTCGACCGGGTGCTGCGGATCAACACGACCGGGACGCTCAACGTGCTGCGCCTCGCCGCGGCGTCGATCGCCGAGCGGGAGCCGATCGATGGGGAGCGGGGAGTCCTGGTCACGACCGCCTCCGTCGCCGCCTTCGAGGGGCAGATCGGACAGGCGGCCTACGCCGCGTCGAAGGGAGCCGTGGCGGCGATGACCCTGCCGCTCGCGCGCGAGCTCGCGGCCCGGCTCGTGCGCGTGGTGTCGATCGCACCGGGCACGTTCGACACGCCCCTGCTCGCCGGGCTGCCGGACAAGGCCCGCGAGGCGCTCGGCTCGGCGACGCCGCATCCGGCCCGCCTCGGACGCCCCGAGGAGTTCGCGGCCCTGGTGCGGCACATCGTCGAGAACCCCATGATCAACGGCGAGACCATCCGGCTCGACGGGGCCCTGCGGCTGCCGCCGCGCTGAGGGACGAGCGGGCGCAGGCTGCTGGTCGAGACGTGCGGGCGTCTCGAGACGCCGCTGCGCGGCTGGTCGACCGGCATGAGGCGGCGGCGGTCGCGAGACGCCGCTGCGGCGCCCGTCAGACGAGCAGCTGGTGCTTGGCGAGGTCCCGGTAGAGCGGCGTCGACTCGACGAGCTCGGAGTGGGTGCCGACTCCCACGACCTCGCCCTTCTGCAGCACGACGATGCGGTCGGAGTCGACCACCGTCGACAGGCGGTGCGCGATCACCAGCAGGGTCCGGTTCTCGGCGACCGCGTCGATCGCCAGGCGCAGGCGCTGCTCGTTGAGGCCGTCGAGGCTCGACGTGGACTCGTCCAGCAGCAGGATCGGCGGGGCCGCCAGGAGCGCGCGGCCGATCGCGAGGCGCTGACGCTCGCCGCCCGAGAGCATCACTCCGCTCTCGCCCACCGGCGCGTGCAGGCCGAGCGGGTTGCGCTCGAGCACGTCGGTCAGGTTCACCGCCTCGAGCACCCGGAGGCAGTCGGCGTCGTCGGCGTCGGGGCGGCCGAGGACGAGGTTCTCGCGGATGGTGCCGGCCAGGACGGGGGCGTCCTGCTCGACGTAGCCGATCTGCGCGCGGAGCGCGTCGCGGTCGATGGCCGTGATGTCGACACCGCCGAGTCGGACGACGCCGGCCTCCGGGTCGTAGAACCGCTCGATGAGGGCGAGGATCGTGCTCTTGCCCGCTCCCGACGGCCCGACCAGGGCGGTGCGCTTGCCGCGCGGCACGGTGAAGGAGACGCCGCGCAGGACGGTGCGGTCGCGCTCGTCCGCCACGGCCGCCGCGTCGGGCACGGCGCCCTCCTCGTAGGAGAACACCACGTCCTCGAAGGAGATGGCCTCCTCCGCCACGCCGGCGCCGAGGCCGCCCGCGGAGGCGTCGCCGTCGCCCTCGATCGGTAGGTCGATGATCTCCTGGATGCGGCCGAGGGCGCCCAGCGCCGAGTTCACCGAGGTGATGGCGCCGATGAAGTTGCCGAGCGGCATCACCATCATGAAGAGGAAGAGGATGAACGAGACCAGCTGGGCGATGTCGATCGCGCCGGACGCGACGCGGTAGCCGCCGACGCCGAGGACGGCGAGGAAGGCGACCTGCATGGCGATCCCCGCCACCGGCACCACGAGGGCCGAGACGTGCGCGACGCGGATCCCGAGGCGGTACGCCTCCGTCGCGTGCTGGTCGACGACCGCGATCTCACGGTCGGTGGCTCCGGCGGCACGGATCGTCCGGACGGCGCTGATGGCGCGCTCGACGGCCGCGGCCAGATCGCCGACCTTCTCCTGCGCCTTGCGGCTGGCGGTGCGGATGCCGCGGCCGAGGGTCAGCGCGAGCCCGAGGGCCACCGCCACCACCGCCACGATGATCAGCAGCAGCACCCAGTCGATGACGGCCATCGCGATGATCGCGCCGACGAAGACGAGGGAGCCCGCGATCGAGTCGACGAGCCCCTGGGTCAGCACCGCGCGCAGGAGCGTGGAGTCGGAGCCGACGCGCGAGACGAGGTCGCCGGTGCGGCGCGCGTCGAACTCTCGGATGGGGAGGCGCAGCAGCCGTGCGACGAGGCGGCGGCGGCTCGAGAGCACGATTCCCTCGCCGGTGCGCTGGAGCAGGTAGTGCGCGAAGCCCGAGATGAGCCCGGAGGCCACGACCAGGCCGACGAGGGCCCACACCAGCGGGCCGAGATCGAGACCGGACTGGACCCGGGTGATGACCTGGCCGACGAGCAGGGGCTGGCCGAGGCTCGCCGCCGCTCCGAACAGGCTGAGGACCACGACGACCGAGAGGATGCCGCGGTGCTCGAGCAGGTAGGGCACGAGCTGCGAGAAGGAGGCGCGGGGTCCGTCGTCGCGGGAGGGTCGTCGTCCGCCGCGCCGGGAGGTGGTGGTGCTCATCGCGGTCCATTCTGCCCCGTCGTCGCTGCGAGCAGGCCGCCAGAGGGCGGGCCCGGTGCTCAGGGAGGCAGCGGAGACGCGGACGGCCCGCCGGGGGATCCCGTCGGGCCGTCCTCTGCAGGGAGTCCTACGAGACGTTGTCGTGGTACGACGCGTTCTTCGTCTCCTTGGAGAGCAGGAGCGCGATCAGCGTCAGCACGGCCGCGGCGCTGAGGTAGAGGCCGACCAGCACGGTGCTGCCGCCCGCCGCCCTCCAGAGCGCGACCGCGATGATCGGCGCGAGGGCCGCTCCGAGGATCGATGCGAGGTTGTACGCCATCGCCGAGCCGGTGTAGCGGACGTTGGTCGGGAACAGCTCGGGGAGGACGGCGCCCATCGGGCCGAAGGTCAGGCCCATCAGCGTGAAGCCGAGGATCAGGACGGCCATGACGCCCGCGAAGCCGGCGCTGAACAGGGGCACGAAGAGCAGGCCGAACACGAGGATCGCCGCGGTCACCACGAGCAGCGTCCGCCGGCGGCCGAAGCGCTCTGCGAGCGGGCCGGAGACGAGCGTGAAGATCCCGAAGAACACCACGCCGACGATCAGCATGACGAGGAAGTCGTTGCGCGTGTAGCCGAGGCCCGGAACCGCGCCGTCGACGGGTGAGGTGCCGTAGGTCAGCGTGAACGTGGTCATCAGGTAGAAGAGCACGTAGGTCGCCAGCATGATGAAGGTGCCCAGGATGAGCGGGCGCCAGCTGGTGACGAAGACGCGGGCGAGGGGCAGCTTGGCGACCTCGCCCTTCTCGACGACCTTCTGGAACGCGGGCGTCTCGACGAGCTTGAACCGCACGTAGAGCCCGATGATCACGAGCACGGCGCTCGCCAGGAACGGCACGCGCCAGCCCCAGGCCGCGAACGTCTCGTCGCTCATCGTGCTCGCGAGCACCAGGAACAGGACGTTGGCGACGATGAAGCCGATCGGTGCGCCCAGCTGCGGGAAGGTGCCGTAGATGGCGCGCTTGCCGGCCGGTGCGTTCTCGGTCGCGAGCAGCGCGGCTCCGGACCACTCGCCGCCGAGGCCGAGGCCCTGGCAGAAGCGCATCACCACGAGCAGGAACGGAGCGAGGAACTCCCAGCCGGGCGTGAGCGCGGTGGGCAGGCAGCCGATCAGGAAGGTCGCGACGCCCATGGTGAGCAGTGAGGCGACGAGGGTGCCCTTGCGGCCGACGCGGTCGCCGAAGTGGCCGAAGATGATCGACCCGATCGGGCGCGCGATGAACGCGACGCCGAAGACGGCGAAGGAGGCGAGGAGGGCCGTGGCCGGGTCCTCGTTGACGAAGAAGAGCGACGGGAAGACCAGGACGGCGGCGGTCGCGTAGGCGTAGAAGTCGTAGAACTCGATCGAGGTGCCGATGAGGCTGGCGAGGATGACGCGGCCGCGGGAGTTCTGCGGGGCGGCTGCTGGCGCGTCGGAGACGGCGGGAGAGGACATGAGGGAGGGGCTCCGTGTGGACGGCGACTCCCCCTGAGCCGGCGGGGCGGGGCGTCGATCGGGCGTCGCGGACCGCTGGGGCGAGGGGGAGGAGAGAGGGGTCGCTCGTGACGACCCGACCACTTTACTCCGTGTTCTCCCAGGTTCGTGTGCGGGCGGCCCCAGGACGGGGGCCGCCCGCAGTGGTTCAGCTGCGCAGCGAGCGGAGGAGCAGAGCGGTCGAGACCGCCGCCTCGGCCGCCTCGCGCCCCTTGTCCTCCTTCGAGCCGGGAAGGCCCGCGCGATCGATGCCCTGCTGCTCGGTGTCGAGGGTGAGCACGCCGAAGCCGACCGGCTTGCCCGTCAGGATCGAGACGGTGGTGAGCCCGGAGGTGGCGGCGTCCGAGACGTACTCGAAGTGCGGGGTGCCGCCGCGGATGATCACGCCGAGGGCGACGACCGCATCGGCCCCCGCCTCCAGGGCCGCCTTCGAGGCGACGGGCAGCTCGAACGAGCCGGGCACGCGCACGAGCGACCAGGATGCTCCGGCCTCGTCGAGGGCTCGGCCCGCTCCGGCGATCAGGCCGTCGCTGATCTGCTCGTGCCAGGTGCCCGCGATGACGACGACGCGCAGTCCCGCGCCGTCGAGAGGGGAGGTGGTGGGGGCGCCGCTACCGGCCATTGCTACTCCTTCGTGGTGGCGCCGGCGATCCCGGCGTCGAGGGCGAGGCCGGAGATCCCGGCGTCGAGGGGGTCGTGGTCGAGGACGCTGTCGAGGGTGTGGCCCATGCGGTCGCGCTTGGTCTCGAGGTAGCCCTCGTTGAAGGCGCCGACTCCGACGACGAGCGGCACGCGCTCGGCGACGACGATGCCGCGGTCGGTGAGCTGGCGGACCTTCTCGGGGTTGTTGGTGAGCAGGCGCACCTCGGTGAGGCCGAGGTCCTCGAGGATCCCGACCGCCGCTCCGTAGTCCCGCGCGTCGGCGGGGAGCCCGAGGGCGAGGTTCGCGTCGAGGGTGTCGAGGCCGTCCTCCTGCAGGCGGTAGGCGCGCAGCTTGTTGATCAGGCCGATGCCCCGGCCCTCGTGCCCGCGGAGGTAGACGACGACGCCGCCGTCCCGCTGGATCGTGTCGAGGGCGGCGTCGAGCTGGGGTCCGCACTCGCACTTCAGCGAGCCGAACGCCTCGCCGGTCAGGCACTCGGAGTGCACGCGCACCAGTGCGGGCCGCCCCGCGGCGACCTCTCCCGCGAGGATCGCGACGTGATCCGCTCCGGTCTGCCGGTCGCGGTAGGCGCGGATGCGGAACGGGCCGTGGGTGGTCGGCACCGTGGTCTCGACCTCGAAGCTCACCCGCGCGCTCTCCGGGACCGCGACCGTGACGGGCACCTCCGCGTCGCAGTGGAACTCCTGCAGGTACGCGATGAGGGCCGCGACCGTGGTCACCGGCACGCCCTCGCGCTCGCCGAGAGCGATCAGCCCGGGCAGCCGCATCATCTCGCCGTCCTCGGCGACGATCTCGGAGATCGCGCCCACGGGGTACAGGCCGGCGAGCTTCATCAGGTCGACCGCCGCCTCCGTGTGCCCGTCGCGCTCGCGCACGCCGCCGTCGACGGCGCGCAGCGGCAGGATGTGGCCGGGGCGGTTCAGGCGGGACGGGGTCGCCTCGGGGTCGGCCAGCACGCGGAGGGTGTGCGCGCGGTCGGAGGCGCTGATGCCGGTGGAGAGCCGGTCGGCCGCGTCGACGGACAGCGTGTAGGCGGTGCCGCGCGGGTCCTCGTTCTCGACCACCATCAGCGGCAGGGCGAGGCGGTCGGCGATCTCGTTGGTCATCGGCGCGCAGATGAACCCGGAGGAGTGGCGGACCATCCAGGCGATCGTCTCCTGGCTGGCGAGCTGGGCCGAGACGATGACGTCGCCCTCGTTCTCGCGGCCCTCGTCGTCCGCGACGATGATCGGGCGCCCGGCGCGCAGCGCCTCGACGGCCTCGGGGATGGTGGCGAGGCTCATGAGCGGGCCTCCGCGATCGAGCGCAGCGCGAGCATCCGCTCCACGTGGCGGGCCAGGACGTCGGTCTCGATGTTGACCCGATCGCCGTTCGCGCGCGCGCCCAGCGTGGTGACGGCGAGCGTCTCGGGGATCAGCGAGACCTCGAACCACTGCTCCGGCTCGGCGGCGGGGCTGATCGCCGAGACGGTCAGCGAGACGCCGTCCACCGCGATCGAGCCCTTGTCGACGACGAGCGGAGCGATGCCGGTCGGCAGCGAGAACCGCAGCACCCGCCAGGCCTCGCCCGGTGCGATCGCGAGCAGCGTCGCCGTGCCGTCGATGTGGCCCTGGACGATGTGGCCGCCGAGCCGGTCGCCCACCAGCGCGGCGCGCTCGAGGTTCACGGGGTCGCCGACGCCCACGGTGTCGAGGGTCGACATCCGCAGGGTCTGCGCCATGACGTCGGCGGTGAAGCCCTGGTCGGTGTGCTCGACCACGGTGAGGCAGACGCCCGAGACCGCGATCGAGTCGCCGTGCCGCACGCCCTCGACGGCGAGGGGCCCGCGGATGCTGAGGCGGATCGCGTCGGCGCCCGCCTCGACAGCGGTCACGACGCCCTTCTCCTCGATGATTCCGGTGAACATCAGTGGGTCTCCATCTGCAGGGCGTGGGGGAGGCGGGCCGGGGTGCCGGCACCGCCCGCGGGGAGGACGTCGGGGCGCGCGGTCACGAAGAGGTCGTCGCCGAGGATCTCGACCGAGCGGAGGGAGAGGCGCCGGGCCCCGCCGATGCTCTCCACGCCGAGGTCGCCGAGCGCGAGGCGGGGGCCGCCGAGGAGCGCGGGCGCGAGGAACACGAGGTACTCGTCGACCAGTCCGTCGGCGACGAGCGCGGAGGCGAGTGTCGGTCCGGCCTCGACGTAGACGCTGCGGATCTCGGCGGAGTAGAGGTGCGCGAGGACCGCGGCGAGGTCGCGGGTGCGCTCGACCACGACGGCGCGGGGGTGCTCGTGCAGGCGGGCGCCCGGCGGCACGGGGCGCGTGCCGACGACGACGGGCACCGGCTGGTGGGGGAGGAGATCGCCTCCGTCGCCGCGGGCGGTGAGCGCGGGATCGTCGGCGAGGACGGTCCCGGTGCCGACGAGGATCGCGTCGTGCGCGGCACGCTGCTCGTGCACGCGCTGCCGGGCCGCCGCTCCCGTGATCCAGCGGCTGCTGCCGTCCGCCGCCGCGGTGCGGCCGTCGAGGGTCGAGGCCCACTTGAGCGTGACGAAGGGGCGGTGCAGGCGGGTCGCGGTGAGCCACGGGTGGAGGAACTGCTCTCCCTCCTCGGCGAGCACGCCCTCGATCACCTCGACGCCGGCCTCGCGGAGGGTGCGACCGCCGCCGGCCGAGCGCTCGCCCGGGTCCGGCACGGCGTAGACGACGCGGGAGACGCCCGCCTCGATCAGGGCGCGGCTGCAGGGACCCGTGCGCCCTGTGTGGTCGCACGGCTCGAGCGAGACGACGGCCGTCGCGCCCTCGGCGGCGCCCGGCGCGACGTGCGACAGGGCGTCGACCTCGGCGTGCGCGGTGCCGGCTCCGTGGTGCCAGCCCTCGCCGAGGACGATGCCGTCGGGCGCGAGGATCACGCAGCCCACGCGCGGGTTGGGTCCGCGGGCGGGCCCGCGCTCGGCGAGCGCCAGCGCCCGGCGCATCGCGTGCTCGTAGTCGATCGTCATTCCCGGTTCTTCCGTTCGTCGCCGAACTCCGGGGTCTCGATCGACGGTGCGCGGGCACCGTCGCTCAGCATCGCGCGGTGATGCGCGACGCTCGTGCTGCCTCTCCTCCGGACTTTCACCGTCGGTCCTGGAGTTCCACCAGGTCAACCGCCGCCCCTCTCGAGGGGCTGCGGCTCGCGGACTGTGACCGCCGGTTCGGAATTCCCACCGACCCCGGAGCACGTGCTGTCCGGTCAGCCTACCCACCCGCCGCCCGGCGGGAGCCCCCGCGCGTCACACTCCCGGCGCACGGTCGGCTGGCGTGGGCGGGCGGCGCTCGGACGCAGGGGCCGGGTCGCTCTCGTCGAGTCCCGCGCGACGGAGGGCGCTCGGTTCAGTTCCGGTGCTCGTCCACCCAGCGCGGGAAGGGGTCCGCGTACTCCGCCCAGGCGGCGGGGCCGGCCAGCAGCTCCTCGGGGGTGAGCAGGCAGCTCTGCAGGACGGCGGTCAGCCTCCCGGTGTCCAGGCCCGTCCCGAAGAAGGCGAGCTCCTGGCCGAGAGGCGCGTCCTCGTCCCAGCTGAGCAGGCTGGTCGGGTCCAGCGTCAGCACGTCGCCGGCGACCGACCACGAGCCGACCCGGTCGGCGCGCGTCGCCAGGCGCACCAGGCCGCGGGAGCGGAGGATGCGGCCCACCTTCTCCGCCACCAGCTCCCCGTGGACCGCCGTGCTCAGGCGGCCGGGGTGGAAGGGCAGCGGATCGCGGAACACGAACTCCTCGACGGTCGTGCCCGAGGCGCGGCGCCGCGAGGTCCCGTTGAGGGCGCACTGCCAGCCCATCGAGGAGGCGATCGCGTGCGCGCGCCGGGGGTGGAGCCTCCGTGGCGCCGCCGGGAGCTCACCGGCGGGGAGGAGATCGGCGGTGGGGGCGAGTGCTCGCAGGAGGTCGCGGACGAGTGCGGTCCGCTCGGGGTCGCTCTCGGAGAGGGGCTCGGCGAGGGCGACGAGGCTCGAGAACTCCAGGCGGGCGGCGAGGCGCTCCGCCGAGTCGAAGGAGGGGCCCGCGCCGCCGCAGAGCTCGCGCAGGATCTCCTCCGTCGACGTCACGGCGACCACGTCGAGGATCGCGATGCGGGTGTCGGCGGGATGCCGCTGCGCGCAGAGGTGCTCGAGCACGAGTCCGATCTCGAGCGGGTCGGCCTGGCCATCGAGGGCGACGACCGTGTGACCGCGGTGGCCGTCGTCGGCGTCGGCCGCGAGGCGCCGGTGGAGCTCCTCGGCGAGAGCGGGACCGTCGGCGCCGGGCGGATCGACCTCGAAGGCGATCCGGGACTCGGGCCTGCCGGCGAGGAGCGCGGCGGTCCGCCCGGCGTCCTGGGGGTCGGTCGCGCTGACGAGGGTGACGGCGAGGACGGGGGCAGCGGGGTGGTGGGGCTCCATGGACCGCTACTCTATCGATAACAGTTCTCATTAACGACAGGAGCATCCGTGAAGGTCCGCAACTCCCTCAGGTCGATGAAGGCGCAGCCCGGCTCGCAGGTGGTCCGCCGCCGGGGCCGCGTCTTCGTGATCAACAAGCTGAACCCGCGCTTCAAGGCCCGTCAGGGCTGAGCGCCGACGGGAGGGTGCGAGCCCTCCCGTCGCGCACGGCCTCAGTGCTCGTCGTAGTGGCCGGCGTGAGCGGCGTGCTTGTGGCCGTCGTGGACGAAGTCCACGTGGTCGTCGTGCTGCACGGTCTCGTGGCCGCAGGCGTCGCCGTGCTCGTGGTCGGCGGTCGAGTGCTCGGCCTCCGACTCGTGCTCGTCGTAGTGGTCGCCGTGCAGGGCGTGGTGGTGCGTGCCGTGGACGTAGTCGACGTGGTCCTCGTGCTGCACGGCCGGGTGGCCGCAGCCCTCGCCGTGCCCGTGCTCGGTGACGGGGTGCTCGGCGTGGAGATCGGTGGTGCTCATGGTGCTGCCTTTCCGGATGCGGGGGCCGCGGACGCGACGGGCTCCAGTCGACCAGATCCATAAACGCATTGCAATGGATGCGCCTAATCGAGAGCGATCATCGGAGGTCACCCCTCCAGGGCGTGCCGGACAGCGTCGTCGACGATGTGCGTGACGTGGGTGTCGGCGACGGAGTAGTGCGCCTCGCGGCCCACGCGCTCGACCGCGACCAGCCCGGCGGTGCGGAGCATCCGCAGGTGCTGCGAGACCAGCGGCTGCGAGAGCCCGGTCACCTCGGCCAGCCGCCCGACCGTCGACGTCTCCTCGGCGAGGGCCCGGAGCAGGCGCAGCCGGGAGGAGGAGGACAGCACCTTGAAGAGCTCGGCGGCGGGTTCGAGGTCCTCGGTCATCTGCTCATGTAAGCAGAGGTGCATGCGCCGTGTCCGCGCGGCGCCCCGCGCGCCTCCGGCTACCCTCGGTGCGATGGACGAGGACAGGTACGGGCAGGACGTGCTCGCCGGCGACTGGCGCGCCCGCGGCAGGGTCGAGGTGGCGGTGGTCGAGGCCGAGCGCGATCTGGTGGTCGAGGAGGTCGCCTCCGGCTTCGTGGGTGCCGTGCTCGGCGTGGAGCTGCGGATGGTGCGGCTGGAGGACCGGTTCGGCAAGGTCCGCGTGTTCCCGCTGGGGCCCGGGTTCCTCCTCGAGGGGAAGCCCGTGTCGCTGAAGGCGCCCGGGCTGAAGCGCGACGCCGGCCTCGGTCGCGCGCGCTCCGCCTCCGGCTCCTTCCACGTCGCCGACGCGAAGGCGCGGGTCGCCCTGCCCAGCCGCATCTACGTCGAGGGACGGCACGACGCCGAGCTGGTCGAGAAGGTCTGGGGCCACGACCTGCGGGTCGAGGGCGTCGTCGTCGAGTACATCGAGGGCGTCGACAACCTCGACGAGCTGGTGCGCGAGTTCCGGCCCGGTCCGGGGCGCCGCATCGGCGTGCTCGTCGACCACCTGGTGCGCGGCTCGAAGGAGTCGCGGATCGCCGAGCAGGTCGCCGCCGGTCCGCACGGCGCCCACGTCCTCGTCGTCGGCCACCCCTACATCGACGTCTGGCAGGCCGTGAAGCCCGGCCGGATCGGCCTGGAGCGCTGGCCCGAGATCCCTCGCGGAACCGAGTGGAAGCACGGGATCTGCGAGGCGCTCGGCTGGCCGCACGAGGAGCAGGCCGACATCGCGCGCGCCTGGCAGCGCATCCTCGGCCGGGTGCGCACCTTCCAGGACCTGGAGCCGGCGCTGCTGGGCCGGGTCGAGCAGCTCATCGACTTCGTGACGGAGCCCGCATGACCCGGCACGCGGGCCTCGGCCTCGCCCTCGACGCCGTGCTCGTCCTGGTCTTCGTGCTGATCGGCCGCGGGAGCCACGACGAGGGGTCGGCGCTGATCGGCCTGCTCACCACGCTCTGGCCGTTCCTGGCGGCGCTCCTGCTCGGCTGGGTCGTCACGCGCTCGTGGCGCTCCCCGGACCGGATCGTGCCCGCCGGGCTCGTCGTCTGGGCGGTGACCGTCGCGGGCGGGATGCTCCTGCGGATCGCCTCCGGGCAGGGCGTGCAGTGGAGCTTCGTGATCGTGACGGCCGTCGTGCTGGCCGTGTTCCTCCTCGGCCGCCGCGCTCTGACGCGGCTGATCGCCCGCCGGCGCTAGGCGGACCGGCGGCTCAGCCCACCCGCACCCCGAAGTGCTCCGCGAACAGCGGCAGCAGCAGGCTGAGCTGCAGCTCGGAGAGGGTGGCGCCGCGGAGGCCGTCCAGCCCGGTGAGCACGTGCAGCTCGGCGCCGCGCAGATCGAGGTGCTCGATCCGGGCCCGGGAGAGATCGAGGGAGCGGACGTCGCAGTCGACCAGGCGCAGCCGCGTGCCGGTCGCACCCGCCAGGTCGAGCTCGTCGATCGTGCAGCGCTCGAGCAGCACGTCGCGCACCGCGGCTCCGCGGAGGTTCAGGTAGCCGAGCTTGCAGTCGGCCACGCGCACCTGCTCCCAGGTGCTCTCGTAGAGCTCGGCCGAGCCCAGCCGCGAGGCGAGCAGCTCGACGGATCGGAGCCGGCTCCGCGGCGCCGAGAGTCCGGGGACGTCCAGCCGCTCGAGCCGCGACTCCGCGATCGACGCGGCCCGCAGCTGGGCGCCGTCCAGGACCACTCCCTCCAGCACGCACTCGCTGAAGGAGGCCGCGGTGAGATCGGCGCCGGTGAGGTCGGTGCCGGCGAAGCGCAGTCCTTCGGCGTGCTCCCGGGCGCCCGTGTCCCCGGCGTACCCCTCGGCGAGGCCGTCGAGGAGGAGGGGGTCGAGCCGGGGAGGAGCGGTCGCGTCGCGCACGCGGCGAGCCTAGTGCTGGCACCATGGCGGCATGCCCCGCCTGCTCGCCGTGTGCCGCGTCGCCCGCCTCCTGCCCGACTCCGGCACGGTCGGCGTGACCGCGATCGACAAGCGGCCGGTCGAGGGTCCCGTCGGAGTGCGCGACTTAGGCCTCTACGGCGACGTGCAGGCCGATCGCGCGCACCACGGCGGCCTCGACAAGGCGCTCTACGCCTACTCCGACGAGGACGCGGTCTGGTGGGCGGAGCGCCTGGGGCGGCCGGTGGCCGCGGGGATGTTCGGCGAGAACCTGCGGATCGCGGGCCTCGACGTGAGCGGAGCCGTGATCGGCGAGCGCTGGCGGATCGGCGAGGCGGTCGAGGTCGAGGTGACGATGCCGCGGACGCCGTGCGCGACGTTCCAACGGGCCCTCGGAGAGCCCCAGTGGGTGAAGCGCTTCGCCGACGAGGGGCGCACCGGCGCGTACCTGCGGGTGCTGCACCGCGGATCGGTGGAGGCGGGCGACGCCGTCGAGGTGCTGAGCCGGCCCGGGCACGGCGTCCCGGTCGACCGCTGGTACCGCGAGCACAGCCCGGCGGACGCGCAGGCGCTCCTCGAAGCGGAGGAGGCGGGCGCGCTCCGGCCGGCTCCGGCGCTGCGGGCGTCGATCGAGCGGGCGCTCGCCTGACCCGGTCTACTCCCCGCGCGCCTCGCGCTTGAGGCGGCGCTTGACCGCTCGCTCCGTGAGCACCGTCAGGTAGTCCTGCACGGGCCGGTCCTGCAGGTCCGCGAGCTCCTCGCGCACGAGCGGCGCGACCTGCTCCTCGGAGTGGTCGGGGAACTTCTTGCGCACGTTCGCGGTCACGTCGCGCACCACCTGGTCGAGATCGAAGTCGGTCGTCATGCGGAGATCCTGGCCCCTCGAGGTGAACAGGAGGGGCGCGGAGCCCGCGGCCCCGCGCCCCTCCTCCGTGCCGATGGTCAGCTCGCGGCGACGGCGATCTCGTTCGGCGTGACGTCGAGCTCGCCCGTGGCGACGACCTCTCCCGTGGTGAGGTCGACGGCGTGGATGCTGTCGGCGGCCGGGTCGGTCACGTAGGCGATGTCCCCGGCGACCGTGATCGCGGGGTGCGGGTCCTGCCACTCGACCGGGCTCTCCCAGGCGTCGACGACGGGGTAGGAGGCGGTCAGCTCGCCGGTCTCGGGGTCGAGGACGTGGATCGCGCCGTCCGAGGCGATCATGTACGCCAGGTCGTCGGGGCCGCGGGCGACGCCGCGGAAGGTGTACTCGACGCCCTCGGGCAGGTCGACGACGTCGAGGGTCTTCGCCTCGGTGTCGATCAGCGCCACGCGGTGCAGGAGGTAGCCCTCGGCGTCGCGGTCGTCCTTGTAGTCGCCGACGATGATCGGGCTGGTCTCGCTGACCCAGGCGTTGCCCATGCGGCCGTACGGCTGGTCCGGAGCCTCGAGCTTCGTGATCTCGCCGCCGTCGTAGACCAGGGCGCCGTTCTCGCAGCCGAAGACGACGACCTCGTTCTCGGCCGTGCCCTCTCCGTGGACTCCGGGGCACTGGTCGTTCGTGGCCGTCACGGCGCCGGAGGCGTCGCGCACCTCGATGCCGTTGCGCCCGTCGGCATCACCGACCGTGGTGAGGAAGGTGCCGTCCTCGAGGACGATCGAGACGCCGTGGTGCGCCTCGACTCCCGGGATGGTCTCGGTCTCGGGCATCCCGTCCGAGGACGCCAGGTCGGCGGTCTCGAGGACGGTCGTGTCGCTCGTGCCGTCGGCGTAGAGGACGGTCTTCCCGGCGTGCCGGACGACGTGGCCCGGGGTGTCCGCGGGGAAGACGATGTCCGTCAGCTCCGGCTCGCCGCCGGTGCCGGCGGCGGTGTCGAGGAGCTGGAACCCCTCGCTCATGGTGACCATGACGTGGCGGTCGTCGCCGGCGGGGTTGAGGCGGGTGAACTCCTCGGAGTCCATGTCCGCGACGGTCTCGAGGGTCTCGCCGTCGAGGACGAGGATGCCGCCCTCGTAGGCGACGGCGACGCGGGCGCCGGCGGCCGCCGCGGCCTCGGTGGCCGGTGCGGTGGACGCCGAGGACTCGGCGGCCGGGGTCGAGCTCGACGAGCAGGCCGCGAGGACCGTGATCGAGCAGGCGGCGATCAGGCCGAGGCCCGCCCGCCGGACGTGCGGATTCTGCATGGGTGCTTCTTCTTCCTGGTGGTGGATCGGAGGGCTCACGGGGAGAGCCCGGTGGCGATGCGCTGCGTGTTGACGCGCATCATGGCGAGGTAGTCGGGAGCGCCGCCCTCGGGCCCCGTCAGGGACTCCGTGAACAGCTCGACCACCTCCACGCGGATGTCGGCCTCGCTCGCGAGCGCCTGGACCAGGCGGTCGGGAGACGAGGACTCCGCGAAGATCGTGGGGACGCCGGTCTGCTCGACCGCGTCGACGAGATCGGCGAGGTCGGAGGCGGACGGCGCCGCGAGGGTCGTGCCTCCCGGGATGACGGCGCCGACGACGTCGAAGTCGAAGCGGTCGGCGAGGTACCCGAAGACGTGGTGGTTGGTGACGAGGGCGCGGCGCTCGGCGGGGATCGCGGCGAACGCCGCGGCCATCTCGGAGTCGAGCCGCTCGAGCTCGGCGCGGTAGCCGGCCGTCCGGTCCCGGACGGCGGCCGGATCGACGCCGTCGAGCGCGGCGAGCACGGGCCCGAGGGAGTCGACGACGTCGATCATCCGGCCGGGGTCCGTCCAGAAGTGCGAGTCCGGGCTCCCCTCCGCGTCGCCCTCGCTGTAGTCGAGGACGTCGACGGCGTCGCCGGCGACGAACGCGGGGACGTCCTCACCGGAGGCCTCGTCGAGGTGCTGCTGCAGGCCCTCTTCGAGTCCGAGCCCGTTCGAGACGACGAGGTCGGCGGAGCGCAGGCGCGCCGCCTCCTGCGCCGAGATCTCGAAGGAGTGCGGGTCGGCGTCGGGCTTCATCAGCGTGACGACCTGCGCCTCGTCGCCGACGAGCTCGCCCACGACGTCGCCGAGGATGTTGGTGGAGACGATGACGAGGGGCCTCTCGTCCTCCTCCGCGGACGTGCAGCCCGACAGGAGCAGGACCGCCGCGGCGGACGCGAGGGCCCAGCGGCGCCTCATCGGCCCGTCTCCGCCGTGAAGGCCGGCTCGGTGGCGGTCTCGAAGGTGCGGGCGAGGCGCGCGCCGTCCGCGTAGTCGATCTCGTGCAGCTTCCGCTCGGCGGGCGCGCTGAGGTAGGCCCGCTGCTGGTCGGCGATCAGGACGGGCCGCGAGCCGTCCGCGGTCGTGTCCGCGACGAGGGGCGCGGTCTCGGAGAGGACCGCACCGTCGGAGCCGTCGAGAACCAGCACGCGGCCGTCGGCGGCGAGGGCGAGGACGGTCTCGTCCGCGTCGTCCACCGCGGTGACCTGCGCCAGCGGGGCGGGAGAGGGGAGGAGGCTCCAGGAGCGCTCCCGGGTGTCGAGGAGCCAGATGCCCGCGTCCCCGGCGAGGCCGGCGACCGTGGGGCGGCCCTCGCGGTTGTCGAAGGAGGCGGCGGGTGGCGCGGTGGTGCCGGCGGGGTAGGGGATCCGCTCGACGACGAGCTCCTCGTCCTCGATCGACGCCAGGAGTGCGCCGTCGGAGCAGCCGATGACGGCGCCGACGCGGGTGGTGATCGTCCCGGCGGGGTCGGGGCAGGCCTCGCGGAGGCCCGTCGGCTCGCCGTCCGAGTCGTAGCCGGCGACGGCCGCTCCGGATCCGGACCCCTCGGTCACCAGTGCGGACGAGCCGACGGGCACGACCATCCCGGGTCCGGGCTCGACGTCCTTCCGGAACCGCTCGACGATCGCCCCCTTCGACAGCGCCTCGGTGTCGAGGAGGACCGCCTCGCCGGAGTCGGGGAAGAAGAGTCCGGTTCCGCCGGTGGTCGAGAGGTTCGTCGTGGCGACGACGGCCGTCCCGGAGCCCTCGACCGTGCCGATCAGGCGGGGGTCCGCGCGGTAGTAGTGGAAGTGGTCCACGTGGTCCCAGGTCCACACGCCGCTGTCGACCATCTCGACGCCCGCATCGGTCTGGGCGAAGAGGTAGCGGCCGTCGGTCGTCATCGCGCTCGGTGCGCCGATGGTGCCGAGGCCGGTGACCGTCTCGTCGAGGAGGTCGAGGTGCGACACGGCGCCCGACGGGTCGATCGACGTCAGCCCCAGGCGCGGCTCGGCGAGCTCGGCGGCGTTCGCGACGGCGCCGTGGCCGGAGCCCGTGTCGTCCGCGGCCGGCGCGGAGGCATCGGTCGAGCAGGCGGCCAGGCCCAGCGCGAGAGCGCCCAGGAGGACGGTGGAGGCGGTGGTTCGGGAGTGCACGGAGTCCTTTCGAGGGTGAGCGGGGGGAGGAGCGGTGCCGGCAGGGCCTCATGCGGCGACCGGCTGAGGGCCCGACCGGGACGCGAGGGCCGACGCGGCCGAGCGGACCGCCCAGGACACCGCGGCGACCGCGATGGCCGTGCCGGCGACCGAGGCGCCCGCGGCCGTGGCCGCGTGCCAGGAGACGAGCAGGCCGACGAGCACGGAGGCCGCGCCGAGGATCGACGCGAGCAGCATCCGGGTCGGGATGCGGGTGGTCCAGTGCCCGGCGGCCACCGCGGGAGCCACAAGGAGCCCGACGACGAGGAGCGAGCCGACCGCCTGGTAGGAGGCGACGACGGCGAGGGTCACCAGGCCGACCAGCGCGGCCTGAGCCGAGCGCGGACCGAGCCCGAGCACCGCGGCGATGCGCGGATCCAGCGCCAGGGCGACGAGCGGGCGGTGGAAGGCCGCTGCGACGAGGAGGCCGGTTCCGGCGGCGGCGGCGAGCAGCCCGATGTCGACAAGGGTGATCGCGAGGATGTCGCCGAAGAGGATCGAGGTCGCGTCCGTGGCGAAGCTGCCCGAGTGCGAGATCACGATGACCCCCAGCGCCAGCATGGCGACGAAGAGCAGGCCGATGCTGGTGTCGTAGGACAGTCGTCCGCGCCGCTGCAGGGCCGCGATGCCGAGGCTCATCAGCACCGCGCTGGCTGCGCCGCCCACGAGGACGGGCGCGCCGAGCACCGTCGCGAGGGCGACGCCGGGGAGCATCCCGTGGGCGAGCGCCTCACCGAGGAAGGCCATCCCGCGGAGGACCACCCAGGTGCCGACGACGCCGCAGAGGACCGCGACGAGGACGCCGCCGAGGAGGGCGCGCTGGAGGAAGTCGAGAGCGAACGGCTCGAGGATTCCGGCGAGGAGGCTGGGCATGGTGCCCGACCGTACACGATAATGAGAACAGTTATCACTCCTGTACGCTCGTCGGGATGGACGTCTCACCCCTGCCCGAGCCCCCGGTCCGCCTCCGAGGCGCTCACGTCGACTTCGGCTCCCGCCGCGCTCTCGCGGGGGTCGATCTCGACGTCGCCGCGCGCTCGCTGACCGTGATCGCCGGGCCGAACGGCGCCGGCAAGTCGACGCTTCTGGAGGTGATCGCGGGAGTGCGTCCACTGACGTCCGGCACGCGGGACGTCACCGGAGCGATCGCCTTCGTGCCGCAGCGGGCGTCGATCCCGGACCGCCTCCCGGTGACGGTGCGCGACGTGGTCGCGGTGGGCACCTGGGGTCGGCTCGGCCGCCTCCGCCGCAGCGACGCGCGCGCGGCGGACGCGATCGCCACCGCGCTCGAGCGGATGGAGATCGCCGCGCTCGCCCGGGAGCCCTTCGCGGTGCTCTCCGGTGGTCAGCGGCAGCGGGCGCTCCTCGCCCAGGGGCTCGCCCGCGGGGCCGGCCTGCTGCTCCTGGACGAGCCCACCACCGGCCTCGACTCGGCGAGTGCGGAGCGGATCCGGTCGGTCCTGCGCGCGGAGGCGGACCGCGGCGCGACGGTGGTCTGCGTCTCGCACGACCCCGCCGTGCTGGCCGACGCCGACCGCGTCGTCGGACTCGTCGACGGGGCCCTCGCTCCGGCGGACCGATCCGTCACCCGGGGCCCGTGAGGCGGGGGCACACGGGCCGTCCGTGACGGATCGCACCCGAGCGACGGGCCGCGGGCTGGGAGGATGGGGGGATGACCTCGACGCTGCTCGACCGGATGCCGACGCCCGACGCGGACGGGCGCGTCGACGACGACGCGGTCTACCTGGCCTTCACCGAGTGGGCGGAGTCGCGCGGCCTCCCGCTCTACCCGGCGCAGGACGAGTCCATGCTCGAGATCGCCTCCGGCTCCAACCTGATCCTCTCGACGCCCACCGGCACCGGCAAGTCGCTCGTCGCGATCGGCGCGCACGCCGCGGCGCTCGCCTCCGGGCGCCGCAGCTTCTACACGGCGCCGATCAAGGCGCTCGTCTCCGAGAAGTTCTTCGCGCTGGTCGACGTCTTCGGCGCCTCCAACGTCGGGATGGTCACCGGCGACTCCTCGGTGAACGCCGACGCGCCGATCATCTGCTGCACGGCCGAGATCCTCGCGAACCTCGCGCTCCGGCACGGCGAGGACACCCCGGTCGACCAGGTCGTGATGGACGAGTTCCACTTCTACGCGGACCCGGCGCGCGGCTGGGCCTGGCAGGTGCCGCTGCTCACCCTCCCTCACGTGCAGTTCGTGCTGATGTCGGCCACCCTCGGCGACGTGACGGCGCTCGCCGCCGACCTCAGCCGCCGCACGGGCCGGGAGACCGCCCGGGTCACCGGCGTGGAGCGCCCGGTGCCGCTGCACTACTTCTACGAGATCGCTCCGATCCACGACTCCATCGAGGAGCTGCTCTCGACGAACCAGTCGCCGGTCTACGTCGTGCACTTCTCGCAGGCGGCCGCTCTCGAGCGCGCGCAGGCGCTCACCAGCGCGAACATCGCCACCCGCGAGCACCGCGACCGCATCGCCGAGGTGATCGGCGGCTTCCGCTTCACCACCGCGTTCGGCAAGACCCTCTCCCGGCTGCTCCGGCTGGGGATCGGCGTCCACCACGCGGGCATGCTGCCGAAGTACCGCCGCCTGGTCGAGCAGCTCGCCCAGCAGGGCATGCTGCGCGTGATCTGCGGCACGGACACCCTCGGCGTCGGCATCAACGTCCCGATCCGCACCGTGCTGCTCACCGCGCTGACCAAGTACGACGGCACCCGGACCCGCCAGCTCTCGGCCCGCGAGTTTCACCAGATCGCCGGCCGCGCCGGTCGCGCCGGGTACGACACCGCCGGGACCGTGGTCGTGCAGGCCCCCGAGCACGAGTCCGAGAACCGGAAGGCTCTCGACAAGATGGGCGACGACCCGAAGAAGCGGAGGAAGTGGGTCGCCAAGCGCGCGCCGCAGGGCTTCGTCAGCTGGGGGGAGCCGAGCTTCCGCAAGCTCGTCGACGCGGAGCCCGAGACGCTGACCTCGCACATGACGATCACCTCGGCGATGCTGCTGAACGTGATCGCCCGCGGCGGCGACGCCTACGCGAACGTGCACGCCCTGATCTTCGACAACCACGAGCCGTGGAAGCGGCAGCTGCAGCTGGCCCGCCGGGCGCTCGGCATCTACCGGACGCTGCGGGAGGCGGGAGTGGTCGAGCAGAGCGTCGGCGCCGACGGCGTGACCCGCATCCGCCTGACCGTCGACCTGCAGCCGAACTTCGCGCTCAACCAGCCGCTCTCGCCGTTCGCGCTGGCCGTGTTCGACGTTCTCGACCCGGAGTCGCCGAGCTTCGCGCTCGACGTGATCTCGGTGCTCGAGGCGACCCTCGACGACCCGCGCCCGATCCTGGGGGCCCAGCAGTTCCAGGCCCGCGGCGAGGCCGTCGCCGCGATGAAGGCCGAGGGGATCGAGTACGAGGAGCGGATGGAGCTGCTCGAGTCCGTCACGCACCCCAAGCCGCTCGAGGAGCTCCTCGAGGCGACCTTCGAGACCTACACCGCCGCGCAGCCGTGGGTGAAGGACTTCGAGCTCTCGCCGAAGTCGGTCGTGCGCGACATGTACGAGCGGGCGATGTCCTTCGGCGAGTACACCGCGTTCTACAAGCTCTCCCGCTCGGAGGGACTGGTGCTGCGCTACCTGTCCGACGCGTTCCGCGCGGCCCGGCAGACCATCCCCGACGAGCTGAAGAACGAGGAGCTGCACGACCTGATCGAGTGGCTGGGCGAGCTCGTGCGCCAGGTCGACTCCTCGCTGGTCGACGAGTGGGAGGAGCTGGTCAATCCGGCGCTCCACGCGGCCGACCAGGCGATCGTGCCGCCCGCTCCGCGCCGCCTCACCGCGAACCACCGCGCCTTCCGCGTGCTGGTGCGCAACGAGATGTTCCGCCGGGTGACCCTCGCCGCCCTCGACGACCACGAGGCGCTCGGCGAGCTCGACGCCGCCGCCGGCTTCGACGCCGACGCGTGGGGTGCCGCGCTGGACGACTACTACGACGAGCACGACAGCATCGGCATCGGGCCCGACGCCCGGGGGCCGAAGATGCTGCTCGTCACGGAGGAGCCGACGCAGTGGCTCGTGCGGCAGATCCTCGACGATCCGGCCGGCGACCACGACTGGGGGATCTCGGCGACCGTCGACCTCGCCGAGTCGGACGAGCAGGGTGCGGCCGTCGTCCGCGTCACCTCGGTCGGCCGCCTGGACTGATCAGCGGCCGCGCTTCTCCCGGCGCTGCATCTCGGCGGCGATGTCCGCCTCGGTGATCTCCTTGCGGGCGGGACCCCAGATCGACGCGGCCTGGCCGACGACGCCGATCCCGATCCCGATCATCGGCCAGATCGGCCAGAAGTAGCCGTCGGCCCCTGTGCCGACCCAGACGGCGGTCGTGATCGCCGAGACGCTCGCCCATCCGCCGACCGACCCCAGGAAGTCGCGGCGCCGCTTGACCTCGCGCACGGCGAGCGCGCGCTCGGCGTCCTCGACGCGGGCGGTCTCCACCTCCTCGCCGGAGGCGGCCGCCGGGACGACCTCCGCGGACCGGTCTCGCCGGGCGGACGGATCCGGAGTTCCCCACTCGTTCGTCATGCGGCCAGCCTACGCACGGGCCGTCGGCAGCGGTACGCGGGCTTCAGGCGGCGGTACGCGGGCTCAGGGGGCGGCCGCCTGCTCCGGCTGGCAGTGCGGGCACCACCAGGTGCGGCGCTGCTCGGGGTCGTCGCGGACCTCGTCGCGGACGAGCACCGTCGTGCCGCAGCGCAGGCACGGGCGCCCGGCGCGCCCCGCGACCCAGTGCCGCTCGCCGCGGCGGGTGTCACCGGTGGTGGTCTGGAACATCCCCGGGATCGTGACGGAGGCGCGGAGGCCTCTCGCCGCGGTCGCCACGAGGGCGCGGACGTCGAGGGAGCCGATCGGCCGCCAGGGCCAGACCCCGCGGAGGAAGCAGACCTCGTTGGCCCAGAGGTTGCCGAGACCCGCGAGGCAGCGCTGGTCGAGGAGTGCGGCGACGACGGGCCGGTCCGGGAGGCGGGAGAGGCGCCGGACGGCCTCGTCGGCGTCCCAGTCCGCGCGGAGCGGGTCGGGCCCGAGGTGCCCGACGGCGCGCGGCTCGTCGCGGGTGGCGAGGAGCTCGACGACCGGGAGGTCGATGCCCCACACGGTCGAGTCGTCGTCGAGGCGGAGGTGGACGCGGACGTCCTTCTGCACCGAGCGGGGGACCGCTCGGCCGGGAGCGGTCACGGTCCAGGAGCCCTGCATCCGCAGGTGGGTGTGCAGGGTCGTTCCGCCGGAGAAGCGGGTGAGGAGGTGCTTGCCGTGGGTGTCGTGCTCGAGGATCCTCAGCCCGGCGAGGGAGGTGCCGGCCGCGTCCCCGGAGCGCAGATGGCCCTCGAGGACGGTGCGACCGTCCGCCGCCCGCCTGAGGCGGGCGGCGAGACGGTGCACACTGTCTCCCTCGGGCATCCCCGAACTCTAGGAGCCGGAGCTCGTCGAGGTCAGGGGTCGCGCGGGATCAGGCGCCGCGGTACGCCTGCTTGTAGACGCGCTCGGTGCCGTCGGGCGCGGTGACCTCGATGGTCGCCGTGCCGGCCTTGATGGGCTTGAAGACGGTCACGGTCTTGACCGTGAACGACTGGCCGGGCTTGACCGTCTTCTTCGTCTTGCTGCCGTACGCCGTCGTGATCTCGATCGAGACCGTCTCGTCGCCGTTGTTCACCGCCGACACCGTCAGCGTCCGCACGACGGCGAGGCGCCTGGTGGAGGCGGTGGTCGCGACGTCGATGACCGTGACGGGCTCGGGCTCCGGGTCCGTCCGGGTCTCGGGCAGGTCGAGGCCGACGACGACCGGGTCGTGGTCGCTGGAGCGGTACGCCGAGGTGTCGTAGAAGATCGTCGCGTTGTAGTCGTAGCGGCTGTACTCCAGTGCCACGGACTCGCCGCTGTTGATGTTCCAGGTGTCGACACCGGTGACCGTCCTGTCGGCCGCGGGCGAGGCGAAGACGTGGTCCAGCGAGCCGACCGCGCCGTCGAACGAGTACGAGTACTTGCCGTCCTTCGCACCCTGGTCGATGTAGCCGGCGTCGGTGATCACCTTCACCGGGTCCTCCTTCGAGTAGGCGTTGAAGTCGCCCAGCAGGTAGACGAGCTCGGTGGCCTTCTCGGTGCGGAGGCGGTCGGCGAACGCGACGAGCGCGGTGGCCTGGTTGACGCGGGAGGCGTTCGAGGCGCCCTGGCCGTCGCCCTGATCCGCGTCGACTCCGGAGCCGGAGCCCTTCGACTTGAAGTGGTTCACGATCGCGACGAACTCGCTGGCGCTGTCGCCGATCAGGCGGAACTCCTGGGCGAGGGGCTTGCGGGCGTTGGAGAAGGCGACGCCGTCGTTCAGGATGACGGACTCGCCGACCGGCTCGATGACGGCCTTCTTGTAGATGAACGCGGTGCGGATGACGTCCTCGTTCGCGAGCGCGGGGAGGGCGGCGGGTGAGGGCACGTACGCCCACAGCTCCGAGCCGGCGGCGGTGTTCAGCGCGGCGGTCAGCGTGGCGAGGGCCTCGTCGCGCGGCTTGCCGAACTTGGCCGAGTTCTCGATCTCCTCGAGCGAGACGACGCCGGCGCCGAGGCTGTTGATCGCGGTGACGATCTTGGCCTGCTGGCGCTCGAGGTCGTCCGCGTTCGCGGCGCCGCGGGCGTCGCAGCCGCTGTTGACCGTGACGGGGTCGCCGTCGCGGTCGGTGTAGAAGGTGCAGCCGGTGATCGAGTCGCCCGTGGTGGAGAAGTAGTTCAGCACGTTGAAGGACGCGATCGAGAGGTCGCCGCCGACGGCCTCGGGGGCCGCCTCGCGGGTGTTCGCGAAGGTCGCGGGCTGGACGGTCGCGGCGTTCTCGACGGTCAGCTGCGTCGTCGGCTGGAAGGACCAGCCGCCGTTGCGGTAGTCGAGGACGACCGGGGTCGTGAAGGTCGCCGGGGCGCCCACGCGGATCGGCTCGGCCGGGGTGAGGTAGGGCAGCGGGATCGCCTTGTTCGCCGCGGCGCCGAGGAAGTTGATCGAGGCGCCGTCGTCGAGCACGATCGCGCGCGCGGCGTTGTCGGCGACGACCGCGGCCAGCTCCGGCGTTCCGGGGCGGGCGACCTCGGTCGGGGTCAGCAGCGGCGAGTCGCCGGCGGTGAGGCCGACGGAGCCGAAGCTGTTGAGGTCGAAGGTGTCGGTCACGGTGAACGCGCCCTGCGGGGCGATCAGCATGCTCTCGAGCGTCTCGCGCTCCTCGACGGTGCGGGGGAGGCCGACGGCGGCCGCGATCGGCGCGACGGCCGGGGTGCCGAGCTTCTCGACGGTCGCGGCCGAGGTCGGGGTGAGCTCGGTGAGGCCGTTGAACTCGCTGACGGCGCCGGTGATGCGCAGGTTGTCGCCGATCGCGACCGCGCCGACCGAGGCGGAGGAGTAGACGAAGACGGCGTCGGAGGCGGTGCGGCCGGTGGTCTGCGCGCCGGTGCCGGCGGTCTGGATCACGTAGCCGTTGTAGCCGCCGGTGGCGTAGCGCGCGGTGACGACGCCGGTGGTGGTGACGGTCTGCCCGACGAGCGGGGACGCGGCTCCGGTGCCCTGGATCTCGGCGATCGAGACGGTCGGCGCGGTGGTCGGCGGCGTCGTCGGCGGGGCGGTCGGGGTCGCCGTGGGGGTCGCCGTCCCGGTCGGCGCCGGCGTCGGCTCCGGGGTGCTGCCGCCGGCGGACTCGGGGGTCATCGCGCCGACGGTGAAGTCGGCGGCGTTGGAGTCGGTATCGCCGGTCGCGGAGTCGGCGCGCGCGATCGACTCGGTCAGCGTCGGCGCGGTGGCGGCCGCCGACTCGAAGGTGTTGGAGGTGCCGTAGCCGAGCAGGTCGAGGACCGCGTCGGGCTGCTCGGCGGTGCCGGTCGGCGGGGCGACGAGGGTCGCGGTGCCCTCGACCAGGAAGAGCGTGCCGCCGGCGGCCGCGATGTTGAGGCCGTTCGCGGTCTGGTCGGCGGCGGGGAGCGGCGCGCCGTTGCTGTCGTTGCTCGCACCGGCGATCAGGAAGTGGCCCTCGGCGGGGACGGTGCCGGTGAGCGCGACGGTCGTCGTCGGGTTCGCCGTGCCGGTGGCCGAGCGGTACTGCAGCGAGAGGCCCGAGAGCGCGACGTCGGCGCCGGTCGGGTTGTAGAGCTCGACGAAGCGGTTGCTGTAGGTCGCGCCGGCCGAGCCGCCGCGGGCGAAGATCTCGCTGATGACCAGCTCGTCACCGCTCGGAGCCGCGGTGGCGGGGGTCGCGACCAGCGGCGTGGCGACCAGGGCGAGACCGGCGAGGGCCGCGAGGGCGAGGCGCCTCCTCGGTGTGCGGGCGCGAGGCCTGTCCGCGAGGGGTGCGGGGGAGTCGGGCATGGTGGTCCTCTCGATCGCCGCTCCGGAGAGCGGTGGTGCGTCACCGCACGGCGACGGCGACCCTTCGCCCCTGAAAGGGGCACAGTGAGCCACGCTATGCAGTGCGGGTGCCCGGCCTGTGAACCGGACGTTTCATGAACGTAAACTCACCCACCGACATCGGGGCCGCGGTCCCGTCTTCGCGGCCTCCGTCCGGGAACGCGGGCCATGATCGGGAGATGATCTCCTTCGAATTGGCCAGGGCGCTGCGGACCGCGGGTCTGCGCTGGGCACCGGTCACCGGCGACCGCTTCCGCATCGAGCGCGAGGGGTTCGACGGCGACGTCTTCACCGTGAGCGACATGACGATCGAAGCGCACGAGTACGAGACCGGCACGGTGCTCGGCTTCAACGGCACGACCGAGTGGGCGCTCGACTCCGTGGCGCTCGACGACTCGCTCTGGCTGCCGCGCGAGGACCAGCTGCGCGAGCTGCTCCGCGGTACGTTCCGCTCGCTGCGCCGCGTCGCGGCCGGCGGGCCGGTGCGCTTCGCCGTGACCGTCGAGCTCGCCGGCGAGCAGCGCGACTTCGAGGACGAGATCGCCGAGAACGCCTACGCGGAGGCGCTGCTCGCGCTGGTCAGCTCGGTCGCGGTCGACCTCGACGACGTGGACGAGCTCGCCTGAGCCGACGGGCACCTCTGCCCGTGGGGAGACGTCCCCATTCTTCGCGGCCCGCCCGCTCTCCACGATCGGTCTCGTCGGAACAGACGCTTCCGAGTCGAGGAGAACCCCATGCGAGACCTGCAGCAGCGACCGTCGTCCGGCACCACCGGGCGGACCACCGGACTGATCGCCTCGGGCGGCGTCCCCGTCCCAGGGGCCGAGGAGGCCTACCGCCGCTTCCTCGAGCTGCGGCGCGAGATCTACGTCGACGAGGCCGGCTTCCTCTCCGCCGAGCACGGGAGCGACGGCCGGGAGACCGACGAGGACGATGCTCGCTCGCTCGCCTTCGCGGTCGTCGAGGAGTGTGCGGGCGAGCTGCGGATCCGCGCCGCTCTCCGCCTGATCGTCAAGGGTCGCGCGACCCGCGCGGTGACCGACGACCGCCTCCCCGTCGAGCGGTACTGGCCGGAGGTCTTCGGCTCGAGCCCCGCACCGGAGCCCTCCGTCGAGGTCTCGCGCCTCGTCGCGCGGCACGAGAACCGGGCCGCGCAGCACGCGTGCGTGCTGGAGCTGTACGCCGCAGTCCTCGCCTTCCTCGACGAGGCCGGGATGCGCTCCGCCTACGGGCTGATCGATCCGGTGCTCGAGCGGTTGCTGCGCCTCTCGCTCACCGCCACGAGGATCGGCGAGCGGCGGTGGATCGGCGCGTACCGGAGTCACAACGTCGCGATCGCGATCGAGGTGCCGCCGATCAGGCGGCTCAGCCGCTGGCTGCCCGGCCGCCTCCTCACGGCGCGCGACATCCTCGTCGGGATCGACGACGAGCAGGAGCTGGCGGCGTGAGCACGGACGTGACGGCCCCCCGGTTCGCCAGGAACCTCGGCTTCTGGAGCGAGGCGGAGCAGGAGGCGCTGTGCTCGGCGCGGATCGCGCTCGCGGGCGTCGGCGGGGACGGGTTCCAGCTCGGGCTTAAGCTCGCGCAGATGGGCGTGCGCTCGTTCGCGGTCGCCGACCCGGAGGTCTTCGAGCCGGAGAACGCGAACCGGGTGCCCGGGGCGACGCTGGCGGCGGTGGGCCGGAACAAGGCCGAGGTGTTCCGCGAGTCGGTGCTCGCGCTCGACGCCGACGCGACGGTCGACGTCTTCCCCGCGGGCGTGCTCCCGGAGACGGCGCTCGGCTTCGCGCGCGGCGCGGACCTGGTCGTCGACGAGACGGAGGTGACGACCCCGGAGGTGGGCGTGCTGCTGGCGCGGACCGCCCGCGCGCTCGATCTGCCGGTGCTGTGGGTGATGAACGTCGGCTGGGCCGCGCAGGCGACGTCGTTCCACCCGAGGTCGCGGCACACCGTGGAGCGCATGCTCGGCTTCACGGAGGATCTGCCGCTCGAGGAGATCGCGCGGCGCCCGGCGGTGCTGGGAAGGACGCTGCCCGTGATCCCGCCCTACACCGACCTCCGGGTGCTGCGGGCCGTCACGTCGGCCGCTCCGGCGCCGCTGCCCTCGATCGCCCCGGGGGTCGACGCGGCCTCGGCGCTCGGCTCCGCACAGGCGTTCCTGCATCTCACGGCCGCCGTCGGCAACCGCCGGCCCCGCCCGACCTGGGCGCCGGCGTTCGCGCACGTCGACGTCTACGGGCGCACCGCCGGCACGGTCCGCAGGCCCCGGTTCTCGGCGGCCCTCACCCTCGCGCGCGCGGCGGCCCGGGACGCGCTCGCGCTCAACCCGCGGGTGCAGTACTCGGACGAGGACCGCGAGCGGCGTGCCGCCTAGCGGACCTCGAGGTGCAGGCCCGGCTCGGTATCGGCGACGACGGTCGCGACCGCGCCCCGGCCGGGCGGCAGCAGCCTCACGGTGACGCGCCCGAAGCCGATCTGCTCGAAGGCGCGCGCGGCGGTCGCGGCCACGCGGTCGAGGGTGGACTCGTCGAGGTCGCCGTCGGAGTCGTCGAGGAGCACCACCTGGACCCCGCGCAGCCGCGCGGCGCGGACGCTCGCGACCAGCGGGTCGCGCACGAGGCCGAAGGCGCGGAGCCCGTCGCGGATGCCGGCCTCGACGTTGGCCGCGTCTCGTGCGAGGGCGGGGGAGTAGGGCTCGCCGGCGGCCGCTCGCGCGAGGAGCGGCTCCGCGAGGTCCGCGACCAGCCGCACGCGCTTCTCCCGCTCGGCGAAGCGGCCGTCGGCCTCCGCCGTCTCGGTGGCGAGGCGCTCGAGCTCGGCCCGCACCTCGCCCATCCGGCCGATGGCGTAGCGCAGGCCGAGGCGGAACAGGACGCCGCAGACGAGCAGGATCGCGTAGCGCGACATCGCCTCGAGGGCGAAGAGCGCGCTGTGGCCGCTGCCGAGGACGCAGGCGAGCGTCACGGCTCCGACCGCGAAGTGGCCCGCGACCGCCGCGAGGATCCGACCGCGGAGGCAGAGGGCGAAGAGCGGGAACGCGGTGCCGCCGAGGAACCAGGTGGCGAAGCTCCCCTCCCAGCCGGTGGGCTCGAGGGCCCACCAGCCCAGGGCCGCGGCGACCGGTGCGCCGGCCGCGACCAGGAGGGTGCCGGGGAGCGGGAGCGGATCGCGGGGGCGCCGGACGACCAGCGCGACGAGGAGGGCGACGATCAGCACCGCCGCCGCCGTGAGCGCGGGGCGGCGGGACCAGTCGAGGTTCAGCGTCGCGAGGAGGACGTTGGCGCCGACGAAGAGGAGCCCGATCACCCGGACGTGGCCGCCGCCGAAGCCGAGCAGGTCGGAGACGTCGGCGCTCTGCTCGAGACGGCGCGGGCGGGTCACCGGCGCCACTCCAACCGCACCACGGTGCCCGCCTCGGAGGCGATCTGCGCGGTCGCCCCGGCGATCTGGGTCACCCGGCCGAGGATGCTCGTGGTCAGTCCCATCCGGTTCTGCGGCACGGCGGCGGCGACGAACCCGCCGCCGTCGTCGCCGACCTCGATCGAGAGCCCGCGCTCGTCGACGGCGAGGGACGCGCGGACGGCGGCGGGGGCGCCGTCTGTCGAGCGGGCGTGCTGCACGGCGTTCCGCGCGGCCTGCACGGTCGCGTCGATGAGCGCGTCGGCGACGGGGGAGGGGACGGCCACGGCGCCCGCCGCGATCCGGGTGCTGAGGACGGCGAGCGGCGCGGCCTCGGTGATCCGGACGGAGGCGGCGCGCACGAACTCGCCCGCGGTCAGCATCGCCCGGCTCGGGGTCGGGCCCGTCGGATCCGTCCGCCGGAGCTCCGCGAGGTGCGCGAGGGCGATCCGCGCCGCGGCTCGGGAGCGCTCGGCGGAGTGGCTGATCTGCTCCACGTTGAGCAGGAAGGAGAGGATCTCGTCGTGCACGAGCGCGCCGACCCGGATGCGCTCGCTCCGCCGCCCCGCTCGGCCGGCGGCACGGGCGGCCGCGAGCACCGACTCGCGCGTCGCGCGCTCGAGCGACCGGCCGGCGCCGAGGACCGCCTGGGCGAGCCCCGCGAAGACCGTGCCGATCATCGCCATGTCGACCGCCTCCTCGATCGCCACGACGGGCGATCCCGAGGTGGCGGCGCGGACGGCGAAGAGCAGGAGGCAGACGCCGGCCACGGCGAGCGGCACGAGGCGCGCGGGGAAGGCGACGGCCGCGGCGGTCATCGCCACGGGCACGGCGTCGATCAGCCAGGAGGTGGCGGCGGGGCCGCTCCCGGGCGGCACGGCCGGGATCAGCGCGAGAGCGAGGACGGCGAACAGGACGACGTGCGCGCGGAGCACGGTCCGCACCGCGTCGAGGCTGCCGCGCATCGCGACGAGCAGGGTGACCAGCGGGGCGGGCAGCACCAGAACGGATGCGGCGACGGCCCAGAGCGGGGAGATCCCGAGAGCGGTGGCCGCGTAGCCGAGCGCCGCGACGGCGTGGAACGCGATGCCGCCGATGCTGAATGCGACGACGAAGATCCGCTCGAACCGGTCGCCGATGCCGAAGCTCGGCTCCTCCGCCGCCGCGGCTCCGGATCTCACATCGGGCCTTCGAGCAGGCCGTCCTCGATCGCGCGGATGTAGAGCTCGACCTTGGTCCCCGCATGGCGGCCGACCCGCGCGTACTTGGCGCGGATCCGCCCGACGTAGTGGGTGACGGTGTCGCGGGACAGACCGGTGAGGGAGGCGACGCGCTGCGCCTTCTCGCCCGCGGCGTAGAGTGCCAGCACCTCGCGCTCGCGGGCGCTGAGTCCGGCGTCGGCGAGCTCGACGTCCGCGTCGAGGGCCGCGGCCCAGTCGGTCGAGGCGACCGCGACGCCGTGCGCCGCCGAGCGGATCGTCTCGAGGAGCACGGAGTCCTCCTCGGACTTGCGCACCATGCCGAGCGCGCCGGCCCTGGCCGCAGCGCGGACGGAGTCGGGGTCGTCGCCGGCCGAGAAGATCAGGACGCGGGTGCCGCGGCGCATCAGCCGGGAGACGTTCTCGCCGGCGTCGCTGCCGTCGCCGAGTCGCAGATCGAGGATGACGAGGTCGAAGTCCGCGGCGTCCTCCTCGATCTCGGCGACGGTGGCGGCGACGGCGTCGGCACGCAGGTCGTCGGTCCCGCGCAGCAGCTCGGCGATGCCGGACCGGACGATGGCGTGGTCGTCGATCACGCAGATCGAGCGCACGGGGTCGACGGCGAGGGGAGCGGCCGGCTCGAGGGGAGCGAGGGGCTCGGGAGAAGCGAGGGGCTCGAGGGGAGGTGCTGACTCGAGGGGTCGGGAAAGGGTGCTCACGGCGGCGGGCATCGGCGTCCTGGATCGTCAGGGGAGAGGCGAGCCGTCGGGTGGTCGGCATCGATGGCTGAAGTGTGCGATGCGCGCCGGGACGTCGCAAGGCGAAGCGACACCGCGTCCCAATCCGTGGTCTCGCGGTCCTGGAGTGCTAAGGATCGGCGCGATTCCGCGGGACCCGGCCCGGCGGTGCCGTCGGCGGACGCTCGCCACCGGTCCTCGGCGGGCACCCGCCGTGACCCCCGGACGGGTGCCGCGACAACTGACGGCTGGTGGCCGGAGTGGCCGGCGGACACGATGAGCACGTTCCGCCGGACGGCCCGCCGCCGACCGGACGACCCCGCCCCCCACTCCCGAGAGGAACGGTCCGAGCGTGTTCTCACGGCTGTCCCGCCGCACCCGTTCCGCCGCCTCCGTCGCGTCGGTGACCGCCGCCGCGCTCGTCGTCTCGACGATGGCCGTGCTCTACCAGGGGGTGACCACCCAGGACGTGGATCTCAACGACGCCGGGGTCTGGGTGACCAAGCCGACCGCGCTGCTCGCGGGCCGGCTCAACTACCCCTCCGAGGTCCTCGACGCGGCCCTGCGCACCCAGGGGACGAGCTTCGACGTCGCGCAGGAGGCGGGCACCGTCGTCGTCCACGACCAGAGCAACGCGACCGTCTCGCTCGTGGACACCTCGTCGGTCGCACTCGGCGAGGCGGTCGCCGTGCCCGCCGACTCCTCGGTCGTGCTCGGCGGCGGCGTGCTGGCGATCCTCGACGCCGCCACCGGCGCGCTCTGGGTGCGGGCCGTCGACGCGCTCGCCTCGTTCAGCGTCGAGGCCGACGAGCCCACGGCCGAGCTCGGCGCGGATGCGGCGGCCACAGTCGCGGCCGACGGCACGGTCTTCGCCTACTCGCCCAGCGAGCAGGAGCTCGTCACGGTCCGCACCGGCGGCGCCCCCTCGACCTCCGCCGTCTCCGGCTTCGCCGAGGGAGCGACGCCGGCGATCACCGCCGTCGGCTCCACCCCGGTCCTCCTCGACGCGGGGAGCGGCGCGGTGTCGATCGACGGGGACGACCCGGTGCAGCTCGGAGTCGCGGACGAGCTGACGCTGCAGCAGCCGAGCACGGGCGGCGAGGACGTCGCGATCTCGACCGGTGCCGCCCTGCTCCTGCAGCCGCTGGACGGCTCGGCCGCACGGACGGTGGACTCCGGCGGGACCGGAACCGCCGTCGCGCCGGTCCGGGTCAACGGCTGCACCTACGCCGCCTGGTCCGGCTCGGGGCGGTACCTGCGCGACTGCGGCGGAACCGCGGACGACGTCGCGAAGGAGGTGCCGGACCTCGGCGCCGACCGGCAGGCGGTCTTCCGCGTCAATCGCAGCGCGGTCGTGCTGAACGAGCTGACCGTGGGCTCCGTCTGGCTGGTGAACCAGGACATGAAGGAGGTCTCCGACTGGGAGGACGTCACGCCGCCGGAGGACGACGCCACCAAGGACGACGACAACACCAGCACCCAGCAGCAGGTGCAGGACACGATCCCGGAGCGGTCGGAGGAGAACACTCCGCCGGTCGCCGTGGACGACGAGTTCGGCGTGCGCGCCGGGCGCAGCGTCATCCTGCCGGTGCTCGACAACGACAGCGACCCGGACGGGGACGTGCTCACCGCGTCCGTGACCGGGGCGCAGCCCGCACTGGGCGCGGTGTCGCCGATCTACGGCGGCAGCGCCCTGCAGATCACCCTGCCCCCGGAGGCGAGCGGGTCTGCGACGTTCGCGTACACCGCCGACGACGGACGCGGGCAGACCGCGGACGCCGTCGTCACGCTGACCGTGACGCCGGCGGGCAGCAACGCGCCTCCTGAGCAGAAGCGCGAGGGGCGGATCCTCCTGGAGCAGGGCGCCTCGGTCTCCTACAACGTGCTGCCGGACTGGATCGATCCGGACGGCGACGAGCTCTTCCTCCGCGCTGCGACATCGACCAGCGACGACCAGGTGCGCTCGACCGCCGACGGACTCGTCACCTTCGACGCGATCGGCGCCGAGCTCGGCCGGAAGGACGTCGACCTGCTCGTCTCGGACGGCACCGACGAGATCGCGGGGGTGCTGCACGTGGACGTCCGCGCGCCCGGCTCGACCGTCCCCGTGACCAATCCGGACCACGTGACGACCCTTGCGGATCAGACCGCGACGGTCGCGCCGCTCGGCAACGACCTCAGCCCGTCCGGCGCGCCCCTGCTGCTCGCCGAGGTCGAGCAGCCCGCCGGCGCGACCGTCACCCCCGACTACACGGCGGGGACCTTCACCTTCACGTCGCCGACACCCGGCAGCTACTACCTGCAGTACCGCGCGAGCGACGGACCGGACTCGACCCCGGGACTCGTCCGCGTCGACGTCCTCCCGGCGACCAGTGAGGCGAAGGACCCGGTCGCCGTGCGCGACGTCGCGCTCCTGCCCTCGGGCGGCACCGCGCTCGTCGACGTGCTGCAGAACGATTCCGACCCCAACGGCGGGCTGCTCGTCGTCTCCTCGGTGAAGGTGGACGCCGGCGCCGGTGTCGCGGTGGCGATCCTCGAGCACGAGGTGCTCCGCGTCACGGATCAGCCGGGGATCACCGAGCCGGTGACCTTCCGCTACGTCGTCTCGAACGGCACCGGGACCACGACCGGCGAGGTGCTGGTGGTGCCGACACCCGCTCCGGCGACCCTCGAGCCGCCGATCGCGACCGACGACTCGGCAGCCGTGCGCGTCGGCGACACCGTCACGATCGACGTGCTCGCCAACGACGTCTCGCCCGGCGGCCGGCTGCTGACGGTGGTGCCCGACCTCGTGGCACCGCTGCCCGACGCCGCCGACGGCGTCGCGTTCGTCTCGGAGGACCGGCTGCGGTTCCGGGCGGGCGACACCGCGAAGACGGTCTACGTCACCTACGAGGCGATCGACGCCTCGGGCCAGAAGGACGCAGGCTACGTCAGCATCCAGATCCTGCCGATGAACCGCGAGGCGAACTCGCCGCCGCGGCCCGAGAACCTCGAGGCGCGCACGCTCTCGGGGACGACCGTCTCGATCCCGATCCCGCTGGACGGCACCGATCCGGACGGCGACAGCGTGACGCTCGTCGGTCAGGCGAGCGCTCCCGGCAAGGGGCGGATCGACGAGGTCGGGGCGGATCACCTCACCTACACGGCCTTCGACGATTCCGTCGGCACCGACACCTTCCGCTACGAGGTGAGCGACGCTCTCGGCAAGCGGGGCACGGCGACGATCCAGGTCGGCATCGCGCCTGCGTCGACGGAGAACCAGGCGCCGGACGCCGTCAAGGACGTCGTGACCGCGCAGCCCGCGCGCAGCATCGCCGTCGACGTGCTCGCGAACGACACCGACCCCGACGGCGACACGCTCTCGCTGGTCGCGGACGGCCTCACCGCTCCGGAGGGAGTGACGGCACGGCTGTCGGCCGGCCGCGTGCTGGTGACGACTCCCGAGGCGGAGGGCGACTACGCCGTCCAGTACACGGTCGGCGATCCGCGCGGCGCGACCGCCGTCGGAAGCCTGCTCGTGACGGTGGCGGAGGAGGCGGCGCTGCTGCCGCCGATCGCCCGCGACGACACGGTCACGACCGCGCAGATCACGACGGCACAGACCGTCGAGGTGCCCGTGCTGAAGAACGACGAGGATCCGGACGGCGTCGCGAGCGAGCTCCGGGTGGCGCTGCTCGGCGAGCCGGCGGGAGCCGAGGTCGGGACCGGCGGAGTCGTGACCGTGACCCCCGGCGAGGAGGCGCAGCTCCTCACGTACACGGCGACCGATGCCGACTCGCAGGTGGCGACCGCCTTCATCCGGGTGCCGGCGCTCAGCTCGACCGGCCCTTCGCTCAAGCCCGGTGTCGAGCCGCTCGAGGTGAAGGCCGGCGAGCAGGCGACGATCCCGCTGACCGACTGGGTTGTGGCTCCCGAGGGGAAGACCGCTCGTCTCACGCAGGCCGACCGGGTGTCGGCGCTGCACTCGGCCGACGGGGTGCTCGTCCGGGACGAGTCGACCCTGCTCTACACCGCGGCCCCCGACTACTTCGGCTCGGACGCCCTGACCTTCGAGGTCACCGACGGCACCGGGCCCGACGACCCCGCCGGGGTGAAGGCGACGCTGAGCATCCCGATCACGGTGCTGCCGCCGGAGAACCAGCCGCCGACGTTCGCCGGGGGAGCGATGGAGGTCGCGGCCGGCGAGGACGCGTCGACGCTGGATCTGCGGGCGCTCTCGAGTGACCCGGACAAGGGCGACCTGGCGAAGCTGAGCTACAGCGTCACGGGCGCGCCCACCGGGATGACCGCCTCCGTGTCGGGCTCGGTGCTCTCCGTCGCAGCCGACGAGTCGGTCGCGAAGGGGACGCAGGAGACGCTGGCGATCACCGTGACCGACGGCACCACGCAGCCCGTGCAGGGCTCAGTGGTCGTGCGGGTGACCGCGTCGACCCGGCCGCTGACCGTCGCGAACGACGACGTCGTCGCGAAGGCGCCCCAGGGCCGGCCGACCACGGTCGACGTGCTCTCGAACGACGTGAATCCGTTCCCCGAGACGCCGCTGACGCTGGTCGGCGATCCGATCGTGGACTCCGGGGCCGACACCGGCACGGCGAGCGCCCAGGGCGGCTCCGTCGTCGTCACGCCGAACGCGGACTTCGTGGGCACCATGACGGTGCGCTACCAGGTGGCGGACGCCACCGGCGACGCCGAGCGCCGGGTGTTCGGCACTATCCGCGTCACGGTGCAGGGCAAGCCCGCCGCGCCGGGGACGCCGTCGGTCAGCTCGGTGCAGGACCGGACCGTAGTGCTCAGCTGGTCCGACGGCGCCAGCAACGGCGCCGAGATCACCAGCCACACGGTGAAGTGGTCGGGGGGCAGCCAGGACTGCGCGGCGACCACCTGCACGATCGCGAACCTCACCAACGACCGCGAGTACACCTTCACGGTCACCGCGACCAACGAGATCGGCGAGTCCGACGCGTCGCCCGCGTCGGCCGTGGCGCGGCCGGACGCCCGCCCGGGCGCCCCGACGATCACGAGCCTGGACTACGGCGACGGCTCGCTCACGGTGACGTGGGCGGACGGCGCGAACCCGGGGTCCGCGGTGACGGGGTACGAGGTGCAGCTCAGCGGGGCCGGCAACGACCTGTTCGAGGTGCCCGGCGGCACCCGGACCACGCAGCTCACCGGGCTGACGAACGGCTCGAACTACACGGTCGCCGTGCGGGCGTCGAACCGCTCGCCGGAGCCCTCCGACTGGTCGGGCCCGATGTCGATGAGCCCGGCGGGCTCGCCGAGCGCGCCGGCGGCGCCGCAGGTCGGCCCCTCGACGCAGTTGGGCACGCAGACGCAGCTCCCGGTGTCTTGGAGCCCGCCGGCGACACCGAATGCGGAGGCGCTGACCGGCTATGTGCTGCAGGTGAAGACGAACGGTGCCGTCGACCGGACCATCACTACCGGTGATCTCACCGTCAATGTCACCTTGGATAACTCTGAGTCGGGTTACACCTTCTCGGTCGCGGCCACGAACAAGTCGACGGACGCGAAGAAGACCGCGCCTCAGTTCAGTGTGGACTCGTCGAAGAGACGGGCTGTCGGCACGCCGGGCACTCCGACGATCACGGCAGCGGGTGAGGGCGACAACTCGATCACGGGCTTCGCCTGGAATACCGGCGGCGGCAACGGGGCCAGTGCCGGAGAGATCGTCTACTACTACGACTTGAACGGGGATGAAATCGACCGTCCGGCATCGCCGACGCTCACGCAGGGGATCTCGAACAACAATTCCTATCAGGTCCGAGTCCGCGCTATTGCGACAGTCGACGGCAATTCCTATCCGGGCGAGTGGAGCAGTCCTACCGCGAGGCTCGCGCCCTATGGTCTGCCCGGAATGCCGACCATCGTCGCGACTGTCAACGGGACGTCGATCGATTACGTCGTGACCCCTCCCTCGCCGAACGGACGCCGCATCACCGATCTCTGGATCGATACCGACGGAAAACAGCAATACAAGCGCTACGACCCGACCGTGCAGACGATCCGGCTCGGCGACGGTTACGACCAGTACCACGCGGTCGACGCGTACGTCGTCGACGAGAAGGGTCAACAGTCCGCCATCGAGCGACGAGGCGCTTACACCGCAGCGGCGCCGCCGCCGCCACCGCCGCCCGCGCAGACCAGCTGGGTCGTGAACGCCCCCGTCAACTCGTGCCTCGAGGACAGCGACAACAGCAAGTTGCACTACAGCCCGGACGGCCCGTCGTGCAGCAGCCGCTGGGTGAAGGGCGACCTGACCGTCTACTGCTATGCCGACTGGCGGAACAAGACGGCGGGCGGCGACAACCGCTGGTACCGGCTGGACGACGGCTGGTATGTCGCCCGCGGAACCGTCAACGGCAGCGAAGCAGGAATGGGACCGTGCTGACCCCGCGTCGGCACCGAGAAGAGGGATCGCACTGATGACCATGACACCCGACCAGGCCGGCTGGTTCGCCGCCACGTTCGAGAAGCTCGTGCAGAACGTCGGGCAGGCCGTGCTCGGCAAGTCCGAGGTGGTCTCGCTCGTGCTCACGGCGATGCTCGCCGAGGGGCACGTGCTGCTCGAGGACGCACCGGGGACCGGCAAGACCAGCCTCGCGAAGGCGATCGCGGCGACGGTGCAGGGCACCAGCAACCGGATCCAGTTCACGCCCGACCTGCTGCCCAGCGATGTCACCGGAGTGACCATCTACGACCAGAAGTCGAGCCGTTTCGACTTCCACCGCGGCCCGATCTTCGCGTCGATCGTGCTCGCCGACGAGATCAACCGCGCCTCGCCGAAGACGCAGTCGGCGCTGCTCGAGGTGATGGAGGAGTCGCGGGTCACGGTCGACGGCGTCGGCCACGAGGTCGGGCGGCCCTTCCTCGTCATCGCCACGCAGAACCCGATCGAGCAGGCCGGCACCTACCGCCTGCCCGAGGCGCAGCTGGACCGCTTCCTGATCAAGACCTCGATCGGCTACCCCGACGCGGCGTCCGCCGAGCGGATCCTGGCGGGTGCGGGGGAGCGCAACCCCTCCGCCGGGCTGCGCGCGATCATCACGACCCAGGCCGTCGCCGACATGGCCGACCTCGCGGCGACCGTGCACGTCGACGGCGCCGTGCTGCGCTACGTCGTGCAGCTCGCCGAGGCCACCCGCTCGGCGCCGGAGACGCGGATCGGCGTCTCGGTCCGCGGCTCGATGGCGCTGATCCGCGCCTGCAAGGTCTGGGCGGCGGCGAACGGCCGGCACTACGTGCTGCCGGACGACGTCAAGCAGCTGGTCGCCTCGGTCTGGCTGCACCGCTTCGTCCTCGATCCCGAGGCCGAGTTCGCCGGCGCCACGGCCGACGGCGTGCTCGGGCGCGTGCTCGCCGAGGTCGCCGCGCCGCAGGAGCGTCAAGCGGCATGACCGGGATCGGAGTGCTCCGGAGGGAGGGGCTCGCGCGACGCGCGGGCGCCGCCGTCGAGCGGTCGCGCCACGTGGTCGAGACGGCCGGCGTGCTGCTCGCGCCCGTCCGCGCCCGCGCCGTGCCCGTGGTCGCGGTGGCGACCTCGTTCGCCTGGGTCCTCCTCGCGCTGGCCGGCCTCGCCTGGATCGTCGGCGCGGTGCAGGGCTGGAGCGAGCTGGTCCTGCTCGCGGTCCTGGCGCTGGCGGTGCTGGTCGCCGCCGCTCCGTTCATGATCGGGCGCTCCGCCTACTCCGTCGACCTCGATCTCGCGGCCACCCGGGTGGTCGCGGGGGAGCGGGCGGTCGGCCGCGTCGAGGTGCGCAACGCCTCGGCCCGCTCGCTCCTGCCCGCGCGGGTCGAGCTGCCGGTCGGCGGCGGCCTGGCGGTGTTCCCGCTCCCGCGGCTGGAGGCGGCGGCCGTGCACGAGGAGCTGTTCACCATCCCGACGGCGCGGCGCGGCGTGATCCGCGTCGGACCCGTCCGCTCGGTCCGCGGCGACGGCCTCGGGCTCTTCCGCCGCGTCGTGCCGCACACCGTGCCCGGCGACCTCTTCGTGCACCCGCGCACCGTCGCCGTCGGCGGCTCGTCCTCGGGCTTCCTCAAGGACCTCGAGGGCCGGCCGGCCCCGGAGCTCTCCAACAACGACGTCTCCTTCCACGCCCTCCGCGCCTACGCGCCCGGCGACGACCGCCGCTACGTGCACTGGAAGACGACGGCGCGCACCGGCACGCTGATGGTGCGCCAGTTCGAGGAGACGCGCCGCTCGCACCTCGCGATCGGCCTCTCCCTCGATCCCGCCGACTACCGCGACGACGACCAGTTCGAGCTCGCTGTCTCCAGCTGCGCCTCCCTCGGCCTCCAGGCGCTGCGCGACGGGCAGCAGCTCAGCGTGCTCGTGCAGGGCCGGTCGCTGCACGCGGGCCTGGGCAAGCGTCTGCTCGACGACCTCTCCGGGGTGGAGCTCGGGCAAAGCAGGGGCGACCTCGTCGGCCTGTCGCGCTCGCTCGTCCGCTCGGTGCCGCAGGCGTCGGTCGTGATCCTCGTCGTCGGCTCGGAGGTGACGGCACCGCGGTTCCGCTCGGCGGCCCGGCAGCTGCCTCCCGACGCGCGCGTGATCGGCGTGAGCTGCGACGAGGATCGGCCCGCCGCCCGCCGCAGCATCGGGGAGCTCGCGCTGCTCAGCGTCCCGGCTCTCGAGGAGCTGCCGGCGGCCGTGCGGCGAGGTGCCGCGTGAGGGGCCGGGCACCGGCGGCCGTCGCCGTCGATCTGGTCGCCCTCGCGGTGCTGCTCGCCGTCGGCGCGGTCGGCTTCGGCCGGGTCTTCGCCGGCGCGGACCACCTCGTCGCGGGCGGCCTCGGGATCGTCGCCGGTCTCGCGGTCGGCGCCCTCGCGGCGCGAGCCCGCTGGGGCCTGCTGACGACGACCGCGGTGACCGCCGCCGCCTACTCCCTCGTCGGCACCGCGGCGGCGTTCCGCTCCGCGGGCCTCCTCGGCGTCATCCCGAGCCCGGAGAGCCTCCTGGGCCTCGCGACCGCGCTGGTCACCTCGTGGAAGAGCCTGCTCACCGTCGAGCCGCCGGCGAACGGCTTCCCGGAGCTGCTCGTCGTGCCGTTCTGCGCCGCGCTGGTCTGCGCCGTCGTCGCGGCGACGATCGCCCTGCGCGCCCCGCGCCCGGTCTGGGCGCTCGTGCCGGCCGCGGCTCTGGTGCTCGTCTCGATCCTCTTCGGCACCGCGGACGCCGTCGCGCCCCTCGCCCAGGCGATCGCCTTCGGCGTCGTCGGGCTGGCCTGGGCGGCCTGGCGCCGCCAGTCGGCGCAGACCTCCGCCGCCGGCGGCGACGGGGCGGTCGACCCCTCCGCGGTCCGTCAGCTGCGGCTGCGCCGGATCGGCTCCGGCGCCCTCGTCCTGGCGCTCGCGGCCGCAGTCGTCGGCGTCTCCGCCGGCGCCGTCGCCCCGGCCGGGTCGCGCTCGACTCTCCGCGAGGACATCGTGCCGCCGTTCGACCTCGACGACTACCCGACGCCGCTCGCCTCCTTCCGCAAGACCGTCCGCGATCAGAAGGACGCGACCCTGTTCACGGTGTCGGGCCTGCAGGAGGGCGTGCGGGTGCGCCTCGCGACCATGGACGCGTACACCGGGACCGTCTTCGACGTGACCGGCGGCGGGGGCGGCTCCGGCAGCTTCGCCCGCGTCGGCAGCACCATCGCCGGCGAGCACGAGGGCACGCCGGCCGTGCTCCGCTTCACCGCGGCGGACCTCGGCGGAGTCTGGCTGCCAGACGCGGGCTACCCGTCGTCGATCGAGTTCGCCGGGCCGCGGGCCGAGGCGCTGAGCGGATCGCTGCACTACAACGACGAGACCGGCGTCGCGGTCGTGACCTCGCGGCTCGCGGCCGGCGACTCCTACACGCTGACCACGACCCTCCCCCCGGTGCCGAGCGACGAGGAGCTCGCCGACGCCGTCGCGGCACCCGTCACCGTGCCGACGCCGGTCGACGTCCCGGAGGCGCTCACCGACGCGACGCTCGCCTCGGTGGGTGAGGCGACCACCGCGCTCAGCCAGGTGCGGGCGATCGCGACCACGCTCTCGACGCAGGGCTACTTCAGCCACGGCCTCGAGGGCGAGGCGGAGTCCCGCCCCGGTCACGGCTCGGAGCGGCTGCAGCTGCTGCTCACGGACGAGAGGGGGATGGTCGGCGACGACGAGCACTACGCGACCACGATGGCGCTGATGGTCGACGAGCTCGGTCTCCCGGCCCGCGTGGTGATGGGCTACTACCCGGCGGCCGGGTCGGATCTCTCCGGCGACGTCGCGATCACCGGCGACGACCTGCACGCGTGGGTCGAGGTCGCGTTCGCGGAGCACGGCTGGGTGGCCTTCGATCCCACGCCGCCGAAGGAGCAGATCCTGCAGGATCAGCAGCCCGAGCCGGCGGCCCAGCCGAAGGCCCAGGTCCTCCAGCCGCCGCCGCCCCCGCAGGAGCCGGCCGTCGTGCCGCCGGACGTGGTCCAGGAGGACGAGACCGAGGACGACCGGGGCCCGGACCTGGGCTGGATCGGCGTCGTGCTCGCGGTCGCCGGCGGAGCCGTCGGCCTGGCGGCGCTGCTCTTCGGCCCCGCGCTGCTCATCGCGGCCCTCAAGCGCCGACGCCGCCGGGCGCGGGTGGGCGCCGAGCATGCGGCCGACCGGATCAGCGGCGGCTGGGACGAGGTGCTCGACCGCGCCGCCGACCTGGGGACCGTCGTCCCGGCCGGAGCCACCCGCCTCGAGGACGCGGCTCTGCTGCACTCCGAGTACCCGAGCGCAGGGGTGGCGGTCCTGGCCCGGCGGGCCGATGCCGCGGTCTTCGGGCCGCTGGATCCGGTCGACGCCGAGGTCGCCGCCTTCTGGGAGCAGACCGACGCGCTCGTCGCGGAGCTGCACGCCACCGTCTCGCCCTGGCGGCGGCTCCGGGCGCGCCTGTCCCTGCGCTCCCTGCGGCCGGCCTGGCTGACTCGCGCCACCACCGCCGCCCGCGGCGCCCGGACGAACACGACGGGGCGACCCGCGAGGAACGAGGATCTCCATGACTGACACGACGACGTCCGGCTGGGTGTGCTCGCGCTGCTCGACGACGATGGACGCGAGCGCGGCGTTCTGCCGCGGCTGCGGGGCGGCGGCCCTCAGCGCCGGGACTCCGCGCCGGACGGCGGCCGTGCCGTTCGGCGTTCCGGCCGCGCTCGGCCCCCGGGTCGGGGCCTACCTGCTGGACAGTGTCATCGTCGGCGTCTGGTTCTTCCTCTCCTACGTGATCGTCTGGCTCCTCACCTGGGCGCTCTGGCAGACGGCCTCCACGACCGGCGCCTACAGCGCGATCGCGTACTTCGGAGCGTTCGGGCCGACCGTTCTGATCCTCGCCTTCGGCCTCTTCTACACGAAGGCGCAGGGCGGGCGGGGCACCCCGGGGATGCGGATGCTCGGTCTGCGCCTCGTGCGCTACGACAGCGGGGAACCGCTCGGATTCTGGAAGGCGGCCGGCCGGAACGTCGTCTTCAACCTCTGCGCCGCGATCATCGTCGGCTACTTCTCGCCGCTGTTCGACACCTCGGGGGAGAACCGCGGCTGGCACGACCAGGCCACGGGCACCTGGATGATCGACACCCGCTCGGCGGGCGCCCTGCGTCCCGTCTCGTCCGTGCGGGAGGCGCCGGTGCCGACCTCGTCGGTGGCCGTGGTGGCCGACCTCGACGAGCCGGTCGTTCCGCGTGCGACAGCGGAGTCGTCCGTCGCCGCTGCCACTCCCGCTGCGGACTCCGCGCCCCTCGCCTCCGCGCCCGCGACCGCCGCGCCCGCCGTGTACTCCGCGCCGGCCGCCGCGCCGGCGAGCTTCGCGGGACCGCCCGCAGGCGGCGTGATCTCCGCCGTGCCCGGCTCCGCCGCTTCGGCTCCGGCCCGTCCGAGCGCCCCCGCGCACGAGCCGGAGGACCTCGAGCTCACCCGGATGAGCGCCGTCGCCCCCGCGCAGCCGCGCCCGCGCGCGGTCCGGCTCCGCTTCGACGACGGGACCGTCGTTGTCGTCTCCGACTCCGCGCTCGTCGGGCGCAACCCCGCGCCGCGCACCGGCGAGGCCGCGGGCGAGCTGGTGGCGCTCGCCGACACGACCCGCTCGATCTCGAAGACGCACGCGAGGCTCGAGCTCCTCGGCGACGAGCTCTCGGTGATCGATCGGCACTCGACCAACGGGACCGGGGTCGTGATCGACGGCACGGCGACCCCGGTGCCGCCCGGCGGGCGCGCCGCGGTGCCCGTCGGCGCCACACTGACCTTCGGCGACCGCACGGCGGCGGTGGAGTGGGCATGAGCGCTGCGGGCAGCCCGATCGCCGTGCAGTGGGGCAGCGCCACCGACCGCGGGATGAAAAGGGCGATCAACGAGGACTCGCACGTCGCGGAACCCCCGGTCTTCGTCGTCGCCGACGGCATGGGCGGGCACGACGCCGGAGAGGTCGCCAGCGCGATCGCCGTCGACGCGTTCCGCAGTCTGGTCGGCCACGACACGGTCCGCGTCTCCGAGATCGAGGAGTGCTTCGCCGGCGCCCAGGTCCGCATTGCGGAGCTGGCCCTCAGCACCGAGCGCAGCGCCGGGACGACCGTCAGCGGACTGGCCATCGCCGAGATCGAGGACCTGGGCTACTGGCTCGTGTTCAACCTCGGCGACTCCCGCACCTACCGCATGGCGCACGGCGCCCTCGAGCAGGTCAGCGTCGACCACTCGGTGGTGCAGGAGCTCGTGGAGGCGGGCGAGCTCGACGCCTCCGGGATGCAGACCCACCCGCAGCGCAACGTGATCACCCGGGCGCTGGGTGCGGGCAGCGCCGGTGCGCCCGACTTCTGGCTGCTCCCCGCCGCGACTGGCGACCGGATGCTGGTCTGCTCCGACGGGCTCACCACCGAGCTCGACGACGCCCGCATCGCTCTCGTCCTCCGCGACGAGGCCGACCCGCAGGCCGCGGCCACCCGGCTGCTGCACGAGTCGCTCCTCCACGGCGGCCGCGACAACCTGACCGTGCTGGTCATCGACGCGACGGCCGTCAGCGCCGGCGACGACCTCGATCGCACCGTGCCGAGCGACCGGCTGCCGCTCGCCACCGCCGTCAGCGACGACACCGTGCCGCGCGCGATCGTCACGCGCGAGATCGTCGCGGCACCGTTCGTCGCCGGCACTCCCGACACCGAGGGGGCTCGCCCGTGACCGAGATCCGCTATCGACCCGGCCGCTGGTTCGGCGTCGTCTCCGACCGCGGGATGGCGCTGCTGCCCGACGTGCTGGGCGAGGAGGGCGTCAAGCAGGTCTCCGAGGCCTTCGCGGCGGGCCGCGGCCTCGCGGGCGTGCTCGAGTCGCTCACCGGAGTCTTCGGGGCCGGCCTGCTGGCGCTCCCGCCGTTCGCCGTCGTCTCCCTCGAGGACGACCTGTCGCGGGTCGCGGTCCGCGGCGATCTGCTCGTCGAGGTGATCGAGGAGCTCGGCGACGACGCGCCCGTCGTCGCACTCTCCGGCGAGGGGGTGACCACCTGGAACGAGCGGATGATCGCCGCTCCGGTCTCGATCAGCCTGCGCGTCAAGGCGGGCCGGCGCGGGGCGGCGCTGAGCCTGCCGATCGGCAGCGGGGTCGTGCTCTGCTCGCGGCTGACGGCGACGTTCCGGGGCGCGACCCTCGAAGCCCGGCCGGTCGGCGCGGAGGTGGGCGACGTGGCGGATCCGACCGAGGAGGAGCCGGTCGTCGAGGTCGTGCCGGTCGTCGACACGGCGATCGTCGAGCCGCAGGTCGTCGGGGTCGCTGCCGTCGAGGCTCCCGCCGCGCCGCCGCCGGCCGAGGAGGCCGTCCCGGTCGTGGTGGCGCCGGTGGTCGCGGTGCCGGTCACCGTCGAGCCGGTGCTCGTCGAGCCGGTCGTCGTCGATCCGGTGGTCGTCGAGCCGCAGGACGCGGACCCGGCGTCGGTCGGGCGGATCCCCGCCGCCGAGCCCGCGGCCGAGACCGGCGAGCTCGACGAGTGGGGCTACTCCGCCCCGCCCGCCGCCGCGCCCCCTGCGGCTCCGGCGCCGCCCGCCGTCTCCGCGCCGGCCGCCGCGCCCGAGCCCGCCGCCGCCCCCCTCGGCCACGACGAGACCCGCGTGCCCGTCTCCGACACGGTCCGCGCCGCCGACGACGAGTACGACCACCTCTTCGGCGAGACCGTCGCCCGGGTCGTCGAGGACGCCGCGATCCGCGAGCCGGAGGACGAGCACGGGCTGATCGACCTCGTCCCGGCCGCGTCGCCGTCTCCGGAGGTCGGAGACGGGGACCACGACGGGCACACGATCTCGATCGCCGAGCTGCGCGCCCTCGCGCCCGCCCCGGCGACGCCGACGCCGACGAGCGCGATCGCCCGCCTCGAGCTCTCCACCGGCGACGTCGTCGAGCTCGACCGTCCCGTCGTGATCGGCCGGCGCCCCTCCGCGGGCCGCGTGGCCGCGCACGAGCTGCCGCGGCTGATCACCGTGCCGAGCCCGCTCCAGGACATCTCGCGCAGCCACGTCGAGGTCCGCGCGGAGGGCCGGTTCGTCGTCGTCCGCGACCTGGCGTCGGTGAACGGCACGCTCCTGCTCCGCTCGGGGCAGGTGCCCGTGCGGCTCACCGGGTCGGAGTCGATGGTGCTCGCCGGCGGCGACGTCCTCGACCTCGGCGACGGCGTCACCGTGACGATCCGAGAGCAGGCATGAGCGCGCCGCGGTCGTCCCCGCCCCCCGCGATCCAGGGCTTCGAGTTCCAGCGGCCGCTGGGCTCCGGCGGCTTCGCCGACGTCTTCCTCTACGAGCAGGCCCGCCCCCGGCGCACCGTCGCGATCAAGGTGCTCCGCGCAGGCCTGACGACGGATCGCGAGCGCGACGCGTTCGAGGCCGAGGCGAACCTGATGGCCTCCCTCTCGACGCACCCGTCGATCGTCACCATCTACCAGGCCGACATCGCCGCCGACGGCCGGCCCTACCTGGCGATGGAGTACTGCCCGAACCCCAACCTCGCCGTCCGGCTGAAGAGCGGCCGGCTGGCCGTCGCCGACGCGCTGCGCATCGGCATCCAGGTGGCCGGCGCGGTCGAGACCGTGCACCGCGCGGGCATCCTGCACCGCGACATCAAGCCCGCCAACGTGCTCGTGACCGCCTACGACCGGCCGGCCCTCACCGACTTCGGCATCGCCGGAGCGCTCCTGGACGGCTCCGCCGACCTCGCAGGACTGTCGATCCCATGGTCGCCCCCCGAGGCGTTCGGCGCCGAGATCCCGAACGAGGTCGCCCTCGACGTCTACGCCCTCGGCGCGACCGTCTACTCCTTGCTGGCCGGGCGCTCGCCGTTCGAGCTGCCGGGGCGCTCGATCAATTCGCACGAGCTGATCGAGCGGATCCGCTCGGCGCCGCTGCCGCCGCTCGGGCGCGCCGACGCGCCGGCCTCGCTCGACCGGGTGCTCGCCATCAGCATGGCGAAGGCGCCGCAGGGCCGTTTCACCACCGCCCTCGAGTTCGGCCGCGCCCTGCAGCGGATCCAGGTCGAGCTCTCCCTCGCCGTCACCACGGCCGACGTGCTCGACGACGCCCTGCCGCAGGAGCGGGTGGAGGAGGAGGACGACGGCAACACCCGCATCCGCGGCATCGTCAGCATCGATCCGGTGCCGCGACCCGTCGCTCCTCGCGCGGCCGCGCCGGCGCTCGCCGAGATCTCCGGCGTCCCGGCGTTCGACCTGGAGCGGACGATGGCGCGCGGGTCCGCCGCCTCCTTCGTCGCCCCGGCTCCGCTGTCGGAGCCCCGCGCGCCGGTCCAGGAGCCGCCGCGGAGCGCACCGGCACCCGCGCGCCGTCGCCGGCCGCTCGTGATCACCGGGATCGCGGTGCTTGCCGCCGCCTCCGTCGCGGGCGGGGCCGCACTGGTCGCGGCGATGCCGACCTCGACCGCGGACCCCCGCCGCACCACGGCGCCCGAGGCTCCCGCCGATCCGGTCGGCCGGGTCGACGTCCCCGCCGTCACCGGACTCACCGGCGCGGTCGGTGCCGACGGCGTCGTCTTCACCTGGACCAACCCGCAGCCGGAGGACGGCGACCGCTTCCTCTGGGCTCCGGCCGGCACCGGCTCGATCCCCGATCCCCGTACGCAGGAGGAGAGCACCGTGACGGTCCCCGCCGATGCCTCAGGACAGACCTGCCTCGAGGTGACGCTGCTCCGCCAGAGCGGCCGCGCCTCGGCCCCGACGACGGCGTGCGCGCCGTGAGCGGGTCCGTGCCGATGCCGGTCGTCGCCGACGCCGAGCTGAGCGTCGAGTTCTGCGGCGAGTGGTTCCCGCTCGGCGACGAGCCCTTCGAGATCGGCCGGGAGGGCGCCCTCGACCTCGACGACAATCCGTTCCTGCACCGGCGGTTCCTGCAGGTCGTCCGCGCCGAGGGTCTCTGGTGGCTCTGCAACGTCGGGAGCCGGCTGTCGGCGACCGTCACCGACGGCTCGGGCGGCATCCAGGCCTGGCTCTCACCCGGCAGCCGCCTGCCGATCGTGTTCGGCACGACGATGGTGGTGTTCACGGCCGGTCCGACCACCTACGAGCTGACGCTGTACTCGAGCAGGCCGACCTTCGACTCCGTGCTCGCACCGCGCGCCCTCACCGGGGCGACGACGATCGGCGTGACCCCGTTCACGGCGTCGCAGCGGCTGCTGATCGTCGCCCTCTGCGAGCCGATGCTGCGCCGGGAGGGCACCGGCACGAGCGTGATCCCGAGCTCGGCCAAGGCGGCGGCGCGGCTCGGCTGGACGCAGGCCCGGTTCAACCGCAAGCTCGACAACGTCTGCGAGAAGCTCGCCCGCGTCGGCGTGCAGGGCGTGCGCGGCGAGACCGGCTCGCTGGCCACCCACCGCCGCACCCGCCTGGTCGAGTACGCGGTCACCAGCCGACTGGTCACCCGCGCCGATCTCGCGCTCCTGGACGCGCCGCAGGACGAGCCGGACGAGGACGGGACCGACTGATGCGCCTGAAGCTGACACTCCGACGCGCCTCCGGCTCGAGCACGGACGTCGTCGTCACCGTCGATGCGACCGTCTCGGTCGGCGCGGTGGCCGCGGCCCTGCTTGAGGCCGACCCGCTGCGGACCGACCGCGAGCACGCGGGATCCGGCGGCGGCGGACCGGTCACCCTCGACGTCCTCGGCGCGAGCGGCCTCGACCGCCCGCGCTCGATCCACCCCGATCTCGCGATCGTGGAGGCCGGCATCCGCTCCGGGGGGACCGTGCAGATCTCGCGGGCCGCCGCCGCGGACGGCGCCGACCGGGACCGCGGCCCGGCGGTCGCCGTGCTGCGCGTGCTCTCGGGCCCCGACGCCGGCCGGGAGTTCCCGCTCCCGGCCGGCACCAGCCGTCTCGGCCGGGAGCGCGGGGTCGACGTGCGGCTCTCCGATCCCCTGATCTCCAAGCGGCACGCGAGGGTGAGCATCGGCGAGACGGTGGAGATCATCGACACCAACTCCGCGAACGGCCTCAGCATGGGCGGGCGGCTCGTGCAGCGGGCGATGCTCACCCCGGCCGACGTCGTCGTGATCGGCGACAGCGCCATGAGCGTCGTTCCGCTCGCCCGCCTCGGCGGCGCCCCGCCCACCACTCCGGTGATCGACTTCACCCGCTCGCCGCGGGTCGTCGTGCGGTTCGAGGAGCGCGTGCTCCCCGCCCCGACGCCGCCGTCCCGGCCGACGCCCCAGCGGTTCCCGCTGCTCGCGCTCGTCGCCCCGCTGATCATGGGCGCCGTGCTCTACGTGCTCACGCAGCAGCTGCTGAGCGTGATCTTCGTCGCCCTCAGCCCGCTGCTCGCGATCGGCACCTGGATCGATCACACCGTCACCGCGCGGCGGACCCGGAAGGCGCAGGTCGCCGCGTTCTCCCGCTCGCTCGAGGCCCTCGAGGAGGACGTCCGGGCCGCGCAGGCCGTCGAGCGGGCCGTCCGCCTCGCCGAGCAGCCGTCGGCCGCCGACGCGGTCACCGCGATCGCCCAGCGCGGCGAGGACCTCTGGACCCACCGCCCCGAGCACCGCGGCTTCCTCGCGGTGCGGCTCGGCGTCGGCTCGCTCCCCTCCCGCTGCCGGATCGAGCAGACCGCGGGCAACGACACCGAGCCCGAGTTCCTCCGCGAGCTGGCCGCGACCGTCGAGCGTCACCGCCTCGTGCACGGCGTTCCCGTCGTCGCCGAGCTCCGCAGCAGCGGTGCGCTCGGGATCGCCGGGCCGGCCGCCGTCCGCGCCGATGTCGCCCGCGCGATCGCCGTGCAGCTGGTCGGCACGCACTCGCCGGCCGAGCTCGCCGTCGCGGCGCTCACCTCGCCCGCCTCGCGCCCGACCTGGTCGTGGCTGGAGTGGCTGCCGCACACCGGCTCGGTGCACTCGCCCCTCGCGGGGGAGCACCTCGCCGACAACCCCGGATCCGGCGCATCGCTGCTGTCCCGGCTCGAGGAGCTCGTCGAGGAGCGGCGCGAGGAGGGGCCCGCCCTGCGCGGCTCGGTCGGCCCCGAGGAGGCCGACCGCCTGCCAGATCCCGTGACGCCCGCGGTGATCGTGGTCGTCGAGGACGACGCTCCCGTCGACCGGGCCCGGCTGATCCGGCTGGCCGAGCGCGGGCCGGACGCGGGCGTCCACGTGCTGTGGTGCTCCGCGAGCATCGCCGAGCTCCCCGCCGCCGCCCGCAGCTTCCTGCTCGTCGCCGACCCGGGTTCGCCCGCGACGACCGGGCAGGTCCGGCTCGGCGAGCACTCGCATCCGGTGGTCTTCGAGACGGTCGACGCGAGCACGGCCCTCGCGCTCGCGCGCTCCCTCTCGCCCGTCGTCGACGGCGGAGTCCCGGTCGAGGACTCCTCCGACCTGCCGCGAGAGGTCGCCTACGCCGCACTGGCGGGTCCCGAGCTGATCGCCGCGTCCGGCGCGGTCATCGACCGCTGGCGCGAGAGCAAGTCGATCACCGTGCGCGACGGGTCCGCCCCCGTGCGGCGCCGCTCGGCCGGATCGCTGCGGGCGCTCGTCGGCTCGGCCGGCACCGAGCCGTTCTACCTCGACCTGCGCAGCCAGGGACCGCACGCTCTCGTCGGCGGGACCACGGGAGCCGGCAAGTCGGAGTTCCTGCAGTCCTGGGTGCTCGGCCTCGCGTCCGCCTACAGCCCCGACCGCGTCGCCCTCCTCTTCGTCGACTACAAGGGCGGCGCGGCCTTCGCCGACTGCGTGCAGCTGCCGCACACCGTCGGCCTGGTCACCGACCTCTCGCCGCACCTCGTCCGCCGGGCGCTGACCAGCCTCCGCGCCGAGCTGCGCTACCGGGAGCACCTGCTCAACCGCAAGAAGGCGAAGGACCTCGTCTCGCTCGAGAAGACCGGCGACCCGGAGACCCCGCCGAGCCTGCTGATCATCGTCGACGAGTTCGCCGCGCTGGTGAACGAGGTGCCGGAGTTCGTGGACGGCGTGGTCGACGTCGCCCAGCGCGGCCGCTCGCTCGGTCTGCACCTGATCCTCGCGACGCAGCGGCCGGCGGGCGTCATCAAGGACAACCTGCGCGCGAACACCAACCTCCGCATCGCCCTGCGGATGGCGGACGCCGACGACTCGACCGACATCCTGGGCACGCCGATGGCGGCCTCCTTCGACCCCGGCATCCCCGGGCGCGGGGCCGCCAAGACCGGGCCCGGCAGGATCGCCGGCTTCCAGACCGGCTACGCCGGCGGGCGGACCACCGGTGAGGCGCCGCCGCCCCGGATCGACATCGAGGAGATGGCCTTCGGCTCCGGCACCGCCTGGGAGCAGAGCGCGGTCGAGGCGGAGGAGACCGGGGACCCCGGTCCGACGGACATCGCCCGCATGGTGGCGACGATCGGCCGGGCGGCCGCCGACGCGCGCGTCCCCGCACCGCGGAAGCCCTGGCTCGACGAGCTCGCCCCCGCCTACGACTTCTCGAAGCTGCCGCACCCGCGCACCGACGACCGCCTGCTGCTGGGGGTCGTCGACAGCCCGGAGACGCAGAGCCAGCCGACCGTCTTCTACGAGCCCGACCGCGACGGCAACATGGCAGTCTTCGGCACCGGCGGCTCGGGGAAGTCGACGACCCTGCGCTCGATCGCGGTCGCGGCGGCCGTGACGCCGCGCGGAGGCCCCGTGCAGGTCTACGGCCTCGACTTCGGCGCCAACGGCCTGCAGATGCTCAACGACCTGCCGCACGTCGGCGCGATCGTCCGCGGCGACGACGACGAGCGGGTCGTGCGCCTGCTCCGGATGCTCCGCGACCTCGTCGCCGGCCGCGCCGAGCGCTTCGGCGCCGTCGACGCCTCGACGATCGGGGAGTACCGCCGGCTCGCGGATCGCCCAGACGAACCGCGGATCCTGCTGCTCGTCGACGGCATCGGCGCTTTCCGGGAGGCCTACGAGTACGCCGGCACCAGTGCCTGGTTCAGCGTCTTCACGCAGATCGCGACCGACGGGCGGCAGCTCGGGATCCACATCGTCGTCGCGGGCGACCGTCCCAACTCGGTGCCCACCTCGCTCAACTCGACCATCCAGCGCCGCGTCGTGCTCCGCCTCGCCGCCGAGGACGACTACCTGCTGCTAGGCGTGCCCAAGGACGTGCTCTCCGCCACCTCGCCGCCGGGACGCGGCGTGAGCGAGGGCAGCGAGGTGCAGATCGCCGTGCTCGGCGGCGAGTCGAACGTGGCCATCCAGGCCCGCAAGATCGCCAGCCTGGCCGACGCGATGCGCCGGCAGGGCGCTGTGGCGGCTTCGCCCGTCGAGCGCCTCCCGGAGGTCGTACCTCTTGCCGGCCTGCCGGCCGTCGCATCGTCCGGCGTCTGCATCGGACTCGCCGACGAGGATCTCGCCCCGATCGGAGTGGACGCCTCCGGTGCGTTCCTGGTCGCAGGGTCGCCGGGGGGAGGACGGACGACCGCGCTCGCCTCGCTCGCTGCGGCACTGCGGCGAGGCGGGCGCGGAGCGCGCGTCGTCCACCTCGCCTCTCGGCGGTCCGGTCTCGGGGCCAGGCCCGCCTGGAGTGCCAGCGTCGTCGGGGTCCCCGAGGTCGCGGCGGCGGCCGATTCGCTCACCAGCGAGATCGAGCTCGGACGCTTCGGGCCGGCGGGCAGCGCCCTCGTGATCGAGGGGCTCACCGACTTCACCGGGACCGAGGCCGAGATGGCGCTCGACCGGCTCGTGCGAGCCGGTGTCCGGGCCGGCGTCTTCGTGGTCGGCGAAGGGGAGTCGTCGACATGGAGCCAGTCCTACACGCTCGCGCAGCCCTTCAAGGCGGGCAGGCGAGGCCTCCTGGTCGTTCCCGGCGAGACGGACGGCGACACGCTTCTCGGCACTCCACTCGGCAGGATCCGCCGCGCGGATCTTCCGCCCGGCCGGGGGTTCCTCATCGGTCGCGGCCGGTCGGTGAAGCTGCAGATCGCCACGGACTCGGGCTGAAGCACCCGGGGGGAGGCATGGGCACCCGTGCCCATCGACCCCCCGTCCAGCCCTCGATAACTTCTCCACAGGTCGACCGGGAACCCGCCAGCGGGAGCCGGACGGCCGGAGAACCAAGCCTCCGGATGCTCCGGAGCAACGACGAAAGGACGAACACCATGGCCGTTTGGGGACTCGACGTCGAGCAGGTCCGCCAGCTCTCGAGCAAGCTCAACCAGGAGGCGAGCACGATCCAGCAGGTGCTCTCGACCCTCACGAACCAGCTCGGCAACACGCAGTGGACGGGACCGGACGCGGAGCAGTTCCGCAACGACTGGTCGAGCACGCACGTGGCGGCACTCAACCGCGTCATCAACGCGCTGCAGGACGCTTCGCAGCGCGCCTCGCAGAACGCGTCGGCGCAGGAGAGCGTCTCGAACGGATGACCCGACGGGGGCGGGTTCCGACAGGATCCCGCCCCTCCGGTCGTCCGAGAGCGTCGAGGAGGAGAAGTGATGAGCAGTGGAATGTACGGCGCCGATATGGCGCAGCTGCGCGACCTGGCGCGGCGGCTCCAGTCCGCCAGCGACCAGCTGAACGGCTCGCGCCAGCGCATCGGGAGCGGCATCCGCATCGCCGCCTGGATGGGCCCGGTGGCCGTGCGGTTCCGGATGCTGTGGGACAGCGAGTACAGCCGCCAGGTGCAGAGCGCCTCGGACGCCCTCGAGCGCATCTCGCGGGACGTCCTGAAGCAGGCTGAGCAGCAGGAACGCGCGAGCGCTCGCGACGGCGGTACTCGACTCGGTGGAGGCCGCCCGGACGGGACCACGGTCGGGCAGATCTCGCTGGAGGACTTCTCCGAGGCGATCAGGGCGCTCCTCGGAGTTCACGGACTCGCTTCGGACGGCGCCGCCTATCTCAAGGCCCTGCAGAAGATCGTCGACGCCGGCGGGACCGGGATGAACTCCATCGACGATGTGCTCAAGGAGTTCAAGTCGCTCGGCGGTGTCGCCAGTGCCATCGGATTCCTCTTCAACGGTTGGGACCTCTACTCCGCGGTACGAGACGGGGATACGGGGGGACAGGTGGAAGCGGCTCTGGACACCCTTGCGGGAGTCGCCGGACTCTTCATCCCGGGCGCGGGCCTCGCGTGGGAAGGCGGCAAGCTCATCGGCACCGGCATCTACCAGGGCGTGAACACCTTCTACGACAGCCCAGGAGGTGCCCTCGATCAGGGCGCACGGTTCATGTTCGGTGACAGCGCATCGTTCGACACTCTGACCCCTGAGCAGCACATCCGACTCGCCGAGCGCTACGAGGGCCTCGGCGGCTTCGGTCTGTCGATCGTCGACGGAGTAGCGGGCACGACGAACGACTTCTTCTACTGGATGGGGACGAAGCTGTGAAGACGATCAGCACCTTGTTCTCGGCTGAGCTGCTGTTCCTGGCTCAGGCCGAGGACCGTCGCGAGGTTCTCGCTTCGGCGCTCACGAGCGGGCTCTTCGGCGGCGATCTGCTCTCGGCGGACGCGGTCGCGGATGTGGGAGGGGCGACACTCGCTGCCCGCAGCGCGCTGGGCGCGACGGTGGAGGAGGCGGCGCTGGAGGAGGTGCGATCGGCGCTCCGACGGCTTCCCGAAAGCCCCGATCGGCTCCGGGTCGCCCGGGTGCTGATGAGGAGCGGGGAGCGGACGACCATCCTGGTCTGCCTCTCCTCGCGTGACGCGCCGGGCTGCCTCCTCCTCTTCTCTTTCCGGCCGGACGGCTCCGTCGACGTCGTGCTCCCTGAGCCAGGCGCGGTCATCGCCTGGTCGACGATCTTCAGTCGCGTCGAGGCCCCTGACATCGCCATGCTCGAGCGAGCTGCAGGTGGGAGCGCCGACGCGTTCGGATGGGCGAACGGCGTGGTCGGGCAGCGCCGAGCCGGCCGGCACTGGGAGGAGAAAGGGCGGGACGTCACTTTCGAGGCCTACGCGCAGAATGCGATGTCGCTGCTCGGGGAGACCCGTGCCTGAGCGGACGCGGCTCGCGCTGTCCGGCTCGACGGTCTGACATGGCCGGCCGCTCCGTCTCCGTCGCGGTCACCGCGACCGTCGCCGCGCTCGTCGTCGCCGCCGGCGCATGGGCGGCGCTCGCGACGCCGTGGGGGAGCGGCGTCGTCCGCGACGTCGCCTCCGGAGTCGTGCCCGCGAGCCCCGCCGCCCTCACCGGCGACGAGACGTACCTCGCGTCCGAGCTCGAGGCGCTCGTCGTCGGCGGGAGCGTCCTCGGCGAGCTGACCGGAGTGGACCCCGGCGACGGTGAGCTCGGCGTCGAGCGGGTCACCGACTTCCTCGGTGGAGGGATCGAGCCGGAGAGCTGCCGGGCGATCCTCGACGCCGACGCTCTCCACCCCGCCGGGTACCGCTCGCGCACGGGCGCCGGCTTCGAGAGCGAGCTGCTCCTGCTGCCCAGCGTGACTGCTGCCGCGGACCGCTACGGCGATCTGCTGCGTGCGTCGGGGCGCTGCCACCGCATCGAGGAGCGATCGCAGGACTACGACCTGCTCCGGACGACGACCTGGATCGAGAGCGGGACCGGGTCCGCGCCCTCGGACGGGCCCGACGATGCGGTGCACTGGTTCGCCGGCGTCCGCAGCGACGACGTCGGAGTCACGACGGCCGTGGTCACGGCGACCACGGGGAACGTGCTCCAGGTCTTCCGGCTCGTGCAGTCGCCGGACTCCTCCGGGCTCGGCAAGGCGGTCGCCGAGCGGCTCGCCCGATCCGCGTTGCTGGCTCTGCAGAACCGAGCGGACGGGGCGTCCGCGGTCGGCTACGCCTCCGGCACGCCCGTAACGCCGGACCCCGAGCCGACCGGCCTGTGGGCGCTCTCGCAGGACGGCCTGCCGGAGGCGCCGGCGACGGCGCTCTCGCCCGCCTTCTTCTCCTCCGCTCCTGTGCCGGCGCTCTGCGAGTTCGACGCGGGGACCCTCGTCGACGGCGTCCTGCCGACTCCCGCGGACGAGCCGGGCGGCGTGTACCTGCACGACGAGGGCGTCTCGACGGGGGCGCACCTCGCCGTCCTCGCAGCACCGACCACCGCGGACGCCGCTGGCGTCTCGGTGATCGGCTGCAGCCACGGCGGAGTCAACTGGCCCGACTCACTCGTCTTCTACGCTGCCGACGGACGCGTCCTCGATGCGATCGGACTTCCCGAGATCGTCCCTGGCGGCTATCGCGACCAGGTGCTCGACCTGACTGCCGACGCTGATGGAGGCTTCCGAGTCTCCTGGTACTGGGAGGACCTCGGCGGCTCGCAGCCCACCCGCCCGGTCACCGCGACGATGCGCTGGGACGGCACGCGTCTCGTGATCGCCGACGTGCTGATCGGCGAGCGCTCCACATGACGCCGACGTCTTCTTCTTCGCCACCCGCTCCGACTCCGAGGACGACACGATGACCCCACGCTCCTCCGGCTCCCCGCGCCCCGCAGGCAGCAGGGCCTGGATCCTGCCGACCGCCGCCGGCGCGCTCGTGCTGCTGACGCTCGTGACGGGCGCCGTGCTGACGGTGCCGACGCTCCTCGGTGGCGGCTCCGGCCTGCCCTTCCCCGGCGCTGCGGTGGAGCCCTCGACGAACGCCGCGGTCGACCCGGAGCCGGTCGACGCCGTCCCGAGCGCCGCCGGAATCCCGGCCGCCGACGCCCCCGCCGCGGCCCCGGACCCGGACCCGGGCGGCGTCCCGACGATGCTCATCCTCGACGCCTCCGGCTCGATGGTCCGCGACGTCCCGACGGGCGGCACCCGCATGGACGCCGCCCGGGCCGCCGCGACGACCCTCGTCCAGGGACTCGATCCGGCGAGCGAGCTCGGGCTGACGGTCTTCGGCACCGGCACCGGCAACTCGGACGCCGAGCGGGCGGCCGGCTGCTCCGACGTGACCGTCCTCCAGCCGGTCCAGCCCGTCGACACCGTCGGCTTCACGGCGGCGATCGCCGGCATCGTCGAGTCGGGCTTCACCCCGATCGGCCCGGCGCTGCGCTCGGCGGCGGAGCAGCTGCCCACCGACGAGCCGGCGACGATCGTCCTCGTCAGCGACGGCGTCGACACCTGCTCGCCGCCGTCCTCCTGCGAGGTCGCGGGCGAGGTGCTGAAGGCGCATCCGCTGCTCTCGATCGAGGTCATCGGCTTCGCGGTCGACGCCGACGAGCAGGCGCAGTCGCAGCTGCAGTGCATCGCGACCCTCGGCTCCGGCAGCTACGTCGACGCGGCCGACGCTGACCAGCTCGCAGCACGGCTGCGGGCGGCGACCGCGACCGGCGACCTCGTGACGGCCGAGGGCTACGGCAGGGCCCGCCTCGGGATGACCCTCGAGCAGGCGCGCTTCGCGCTCGACGGCTTCTCGGTGACGAGCGAGACCGTCGAGGTCGTCCTGGTCGAGTGCTCCTTCGCGACGCTCGAGTTCCGCGGTGGCGTGCTCACCGCCATCACCCCGAGGACCGGAGCATCGACCGCGGACGGGGTCGCGGTCGGCGCCGATGTCGCCGCCGCGCAGGCGATCTACGGCGCTCCGTCCGCGCCGGTCGCCGTCGACGACGGCTGGTCGGCCGACTTCGCCGCCGCCCCGGGCAGCGCGAGCGGCTACCGGATCGTCTACGACGGCTCCAGCGGCGGAGCGGTCGCGGGGACGATCCGCCGCATCGTCGTCTGCACCTGCGGACCCGACGCCTCGGCGGCCAGCCTCACGACGTCGCTCGTCTCGTCCTGGGAGGTGACGCTCGACGCCGTGGGGCCGATCGGGCTCGGCGAGTCGTTCGACGACGTGGAGGTCGACGTGCCGCTCGTCAGCGAGGGGCTGCCCGAGTACTGCACGTGGGCCCGGTACATCGACACCGGGAGCGACGCCGTCTCCGTGGACGTCGTGGCCCGGGCGGACAGCGACGAGCACCGGGTCCTGATGGTCGTGGTCCAGGGCTCGTCGGCCTTCGCGCCGGCCCCGCGGAGCTGGCGCGACATCGGCTTCGGCTCGTCCCTCGCGGAGCTGCTGGCCGCGCACCCCGATACGGCGGTGATGCGCGACGAGATGTACGGCGACTACGCCGTGGTCAGCGGGGCGTCCGGCAGCTCGCTCTTCTTCCACCTCGAGCGGGACTACGTGGACGGCATCACCCTCGCCGAGGGCTCGGTCCCGCCCTACGAGTGGTGCGCGTGAGTCGCGCGGCGGTCCGCCTCGGCTGAGGTCGAGGGGGAGCGGGGGCTCAGGAAGCCGCCTTCTCCTCCTCCGCTTCGGCCGTCGAGGCCGCCTTCTTCGCGGCGGGCTTCTTCTTCGGGGTGATCTTCTCCGGAGCGGCCTTCTCGTCGTCGGTCTTCGCGGCGCTCTTCTTCGCCGGCGGCTTCTTGGCGGCGGTCTTCCTCGGCGCCGAGTCCTCGTCGGCCGAGGCGTCCTCGTCGGCCTTCTTCCTCGTCGTCCGCTTCTTCGCCGGCGCCTTCTCCTCGGGGTCCGCCTTCGCCCCCGCCTTCGCCCCGCGGCTGCGCTCGACCGAGCGCTTCAGCGCCTCCATCAGGTCGAGCACCTCGCCGCCGCCCTCCTCCTCGGGCTTCTCGCCGAAGGTCGCGGAGGTGTCGAGGGCGTCGCCCTGCTCGATCTTCGCGTCGATGAGGGTGCGCAGCTCGGCCTGGTAGGAGTCCTGGAACTTCGACGCGTCGAAGTCCTCCGAGTAGGAGTCGACCAGGTGCGCCGACATCTCGAGCTCGCGCGCCGCGATCCGAGTGGTGCCCTCCAGCGACGGGAACTCGACCTCCCGCACCTCGTCCGCCCAGAGCAGGGTCTGCAGCATCAGGAGCTTGCCGCGCACGCGCAGCGCGGCGAGGCGGGTCTTCTGCCGCAGCGCGAACTCGACGATCGCGGTGCGGTCCGTCTGCTCGAGGGTGCGGCGCAGCAGGACGTAGGCCTTGGGGGAGGAGGAGTCGGGCTCCAGGATGTAGGCGCGGTCGAACATGATCGGGTCGACCTGCTCGCTGGGCACGAACTGCACGACGTCGATCTCGCGGTCGCGCTCCTCCGGCAGCGCCTTGAGCTCGTCCTTGGACAGGACCACGGTGCGCTCGCCGTCGTCGTAGGCCTTGTCGATGTGGTCGAAGGTGACGACCTCGCCGCAGATCTCGCACTTGCGCTGATACCGGATCCGTCCGCCGTCCTTGTCGTGGACCTGGTGCAGCGGGATGTCGTGGTCCTCGGTCGCGCTGTAGATCTTCACCGGCACGTTGACCAGGCCGAAGGTGATCGCGCCCTTCCAGATGGCTCGCATGCGCCCAGTGAACACCGTGTCCCCCGGCCGCCGGAAGCCCTGTCGGACGTGAGGGAGCCCCCGACCGTCGAAGGGACCCGCCGCAGCTCGACGGTCCGGGGTCCCCTCAGGGCGGAACGACGGAGCCGCCCGGTCGTCGCGGAGCGACGGCCGGACGGCTCCGGGGCGGTGGCGGCTAGCCGCGCTCGGCGCTCCGGCGGCGCAGCGCGGCGAGCAGGAGCCCGCCGACGCCGCCGGCGATCAGCAGTCCGCCGAGGCCCAGCGGCAGGCCGACGTCGGCTCCCGTCGAGGCCAGGGGCGGGCGGCCGCCGGGGTGCGGCGCCACGGCGGTCGGCGTGCTGCTCGGGGTGGGAGCGGCCGTCGGCGCGGTGGTGGGCGCGGTCGTCGGGGCGACGGTCGGCTGCGCGGTCGGAGCGACGGTCGGCTCGGCGGTCGGGGCCACGGTGGGCTCCGGCGTCGGGGTCGGCGTGGTCGGGTCCTTCTCGGCGTCGATCGCGGAGGTGTCCGCGGCGAACGAGGCGGTCACGAAGGCGATGGCCTTCGACGTGATGCCGAGCGCCTCCTGGTTGATGTTGTCGATGTCGTCGGCGGCGGAGTGGTAGTTCGGGTCGTGCGTGATGCCGGCGGTGCCGCCGAACAGCGCGACCTCCTCCTCCGTCTTGACGTCGTCAGCGCCGGTGAAGACGCCCGAGGACGGGATGCCGACCGAGATGAAGCCGTCGTAGTCGCTGCGGCCGTCGAACGCGGTGTCGATCCAGGGCTGGTCGATCGAGTCGAAGTAGTCGGTGAACGCCTTCTCGGTCGCGATCGAGCCGGCGGGCACGTCCACGGGGGCCTCGTAGGTGGACTGGTCCGCGTCGTAGACGGAGATCACGTAGTTCGGCGAGGCGACCATGTCGAAGTTCATGTAGGTCGCGATCTTCGAGGCGTCCTCCTCCGTCAGGGAGTCGACGTAGGTGTAGGAGCCGACCAGGCCCACCTCCTCGGCGCCCCACCAGGCGAAGCGGACCGCGTTGGTCGTGTCGCCCGCGGCGGCCAGCTGCACGGCCGTCTCGAGCAGCGTCGCGGATCCGGAGCCGTTGTCGTTGATGCCGGGGCCGGCGGGCACGCTGTCGAGGTGCGCGCCGAGCATGACCACGTTGTCGTGGTCGCCGCCCGGCGTCTCCGTGACGATGTTGAAGGTCTCCACCTCGGTCGTCGTCTGGTCGATGAGGACCGAGACGCTCGCGGGGAGCGACGCCAGCAGCGCCTGCCCCTCGGCCTGCGTGACGCCGACGCCGGGGACGGCGGCCGCGTCCTGTCCGCCGAACGTCCCGTTGAGGGCGTCGCTCGGCGCGTTGTCGTAGATGATGATCGCGGCGGCGCCGGCGGCACCGGCGGCGACCGACTTCTCGAGGAAGCTGCAGGAGCCGCGGCTGACGAGCGCGATCTTCCCGGTGGCGTCGAGGCCGGTCCAGGCGTCCGTGGTGCAGCCGAGCGGATCGACGGGGGCGATGAGCTCGCCGGTCACGCCGCCCTCGGGCGTCGACGGAGTGAACTCCATCGGCGTGCCGACGGCGCCGGTGCCGGTGGTCAGCGTGAACGCGTCGATCGTCTGCGTCGCGGTGGTGAAGTCCTGGCGCTGCGTCGTGTAGCCGGCGTCCGCGAGGACCTCCTCGACGTACGCGCCGCTCAGCTCGTAGCCCGGAGTGCCGATCGCGCGGGTGCCGCCGTTGGCGTCCGCGATCGACTGGAGCGCCTCCAGGTGGGTCATGATGCCGTCGACGGTGACGGTGTCGGCGAAGTCGACCGGCTCGACGGCGCTCGCCGTCGGCGCGAAGGCGAAGCCGGCGACGAGGGCGCCCGCTCCGATCATCGCGCTCGAGCCGATCAGCGAGCGGCGTCGGCGGCCACTCGGGGTGTTCGTGGTGGTTCGCGCCACTGGGGCTCCCTCTCCTCGAGAACGGGCCGCCGCGTCGGCGGCCCCGACGCGGGCCTCCCGAGACTGGGAGGGGATCGCGTCCTCTGCGAGGGTATTCACAGGAAACGGTGCGGCCCAGTCCCCCCTGCCAGATTTCATCCGGACGAAACACGGACCGGCCGGCGGGCCGGTCAGGCCGTCGCCGGGCTCTCGGCCCACTCGCGGAGCATCGCGAGCGTCTCCTCCGGACGGTCGCGGTGGGGGCTGTGACCTGCGCCCGCCACGACCGCGTACCGGATGCGCGGATTCGCGCGCAGCACCAGGGCGGCGAGGGAGGGAGGGAGCAGCGTCTCGACCTGCGGGTCGCCGGCCAGCACGAGGACCGGCGGGCGGAGGCCCGGCAGGTCCGCCAGCAGGTCCCACGGGTCGTTGTCGTCGATCGTCGCGGCGACCGCGGCCGGATCGGCGGCCCGCACCGCGGCGAGCTTCTCGGCCCGGTCCCGCTCGTCCCAGAGCGGCTGCGCGACAGCGAGCTCCTCGGCCGAGACCGCGAGACCGGCGAGCTCGCCCGCGCGGACGGCGGCCCGCTGCTCCGGGGCGAGCCGGAGCACCGGGTCCAGCAGCGCCAGGCGCCCCGCCCAGCCGGACTCGCGGGCGGCGGCGCGCACCGCGACCGCTCCGCCGAGCGAGTGCCCGACGACGAGGTCGAACGGTCCCCGCGCGAGGGCGTCGTCGGCGTAGGCGTCGTGGCGGGCGGAGCCGCCGCGCGGCCCGTCGCCGTGTCCGCGCAGGTCGGGAGCGGAGACGCTCCAGCCCGCCGCGGTCAGCTCGCGGCTCAGCCGCCACCAGGTGCGGCCCGAGCCGCCCAGGCCGTGCAGGAGCAGGACCCTGCCCGCCGTCATCGCCGGAGCCTCAGTCGAAGCGCGGGTCGCGGCCGGTGCGCTCACCGGTCGCGAGCCCGGCGATCGCGGCGAGGTCCTCGTCGTCCAGGGCGAAGCCGAAGACGTCCAGGTTCTCGCGGATCCGCTCCGGCGTCACCGACTTCGGGATCACGACGACGCCGAGCTGCACGTGCCAGCGCAGCACCGCCTGCGCCGGCGAGACGCCGTGCTTCGCGGCGACGCGGGCCAGGGCCGGCTCGTCGAGGAGGCGCCCGCGGGCCAGCGGCGACCACGCCTCGGTGACGATCCCGTGGGCGGCGTCGAAGGTGCGCAGCTCCTCCTGGGGCAGCCGCGGGTGCAGCTCGACCTGGTTGATCGCCGGCACCACTCCCGTCTCGTCGAGCAGGCGCTGCACGTGCTCCTCGGCGAAATTCGAGACGCCGATCGAGCGGGCCCGCCCCTCGCTCTGCAGGCGCTCGAGGGCGCGGTAGGTGTCGACGTAGCGGTCGCGCGAGGGGATCGGCCAGTGCACGAGGTAGAGGTCGACGTAGTCGGTGCCGAGCAGCTCGAGGCTCCGGTCGAAGGCGGCGAGCGTCTCGTCGAAGCCGTGGTCGTCGTTCCAGACCTTGGTCGTCACGAAGACCTGCTCGCGGGGGAGGCCGCTCGCGCGGATCCCCTCGCCGACTCCGCGCTCGTTGCCGTAGAGGGTGGCGGTGTCGACGTGCCGGTAGCCGGCCTCCAGGGCGACGGCGACCGTGCGGGCCGCCTCCCCGTCGCCGATCTTGTAGACGCCGAGCCCGAGCTGGGGGATCGCGCGGCCGTCGTTGAGGGGGATCAGGGGGACGCTCATGCCTCCCATGCTGGCACGCGCCTCAGACGCTCCAGTCGAGCTCGCCGTGCGGTCCCACGTGCACGTCGTCCTCGATCAGCGCCGCGAGACCGGCCACCCCGAAGAGGAGGCGCCGCTCGGCGCGCTCCGCGTCACTGCGCTCGTCGATGCCGCGCGCGGCGAAGTGCACGTCGTGGCCCGCCTGCAGGCCCTCGACGCCGAGCCGGCCGCGGAGCGCGCGCACGGGGCGCCGGCCGATGCCGAGTCCGCGCCAGAGGGAGCCCGTCTCGAGGACCACCGCCGTCTCGGAGGCGACGACCCCGTGCTGCTCGCGGTGCGCGGTGAGCTGCCACCCGTAGCCGAGGTGGTGCAGGCGGGTCGAGTGCGGGCCGCGCCAGGCGTGAGAGGACTCCTCGCGGCGGAAGTAGACGGGACTCGGGCGGAAGGACCCCTGCCAGAGCGCGGCGGCGAGCTCCGTGCACCACTCCGGGGTCTCCGGATCGGACCAGGGGTCGAGGAGGTCGGTCCGGGCGGCGGCGCGCCGGTGCTCGCGCACCAGCTCCTCCGCGTCCTCCCGCAGTCCCATGCCGTCCCCTCGTCGTCGTGGGCCTTCACCCTAGGGTGTCCGACAGGCGCCGGACAACCGGGGTGGCGGCCTAGGAGGGCAGCGTGACCGGCTCGGTGTCGGGCAGCGGGCTGGCGTCGCGCCCGCGGAGATCCGGGTGGTACCGGCGGCCGAGCAGGGGCACCAGGAAGCCGACCAGGGCGAAGGCAGCGGCGACGACGATGGCGGCGGTCGGCCCGGCCTGGTCGATCTGCACGCCGGCGATCGCGGAGCCCAGCGCCGCGCCGATCAGCTGACCGGTGCCGACCCAGCCGTAGGCCTCCGCCGTGTCCGAGAAGCGCACGCTCGAGGCGGTGATCGCGAACAGCGCCGCGAGAGCGGGGGCGATGCCGATGCCGGCGAGGAACAGCGTGACGCACAGCCACCAGAAGTCGGTCGAGACCGCCGCCAGGCCCATGCCGACCGTGACGATCAGCATCCGCCGCGCGGTCGCCCACCGGCTGATCGGGATGTGGCCGAGGGCGAGGCCGCCGACCAGGGAGCCCGCCGCGAACACGGCGAGCACGACACCCGACTCGACTCCGCCCTCGCCGAACACCGCGACCACGCCCGCCTCGACCGCCGAGCAGGCGCCGATCAGGAGGAAGCCGACGACCGTGGCCAGCAGCACCGGGGGCTTCGTGAGCACCACGCCGAGGCGGCGCTTCGAGCGCGGGATGCGGACGCGGCCCACCTCGGGCGAGGCGATGAACCAGATCCCGCCGCCGATCAGGAACGCGGCGGCGGTCAGGATGCCCGCGACCGTCGACACCTGGATCGACACGAGCGTCGCCAGCACCGGGCCGAGCACCCAGATGATCTCCTGCGCGGAGGCGTCGAGCGAGAAGAGCGGGGTCAGCTGCGAGCTGGTGACCATCTTGGGGTAGATGGTCCGCACGGCCGGCTGCACCGGCGGCATGCTCAGGCCGGCGACGAACCCGATCACGACGAACTGCCACACCTCGAGCGGGAGCACGGCCATCGCGATGATCGCGCCCGCGCAGACCACGAGGGTGATCGTCAGCACGCGGCGCATCCCGAGCCGCCCCATCAGGCGGCTGGTCAGCGGCCCGGCGATGGCCTGCCCGATCGACATCGAGCCGAGCACCAGGCCGGCGGCGGCGTAGGAGTGGTGCACCCGCTCCACGTGCAGGAGGAACGCCAGCGAGAGCATCCCGAACGGGAAGCGCGCGGTCAGCTGCGCGAGGATGATGCGCCCCACCCCGGGGGTCTTCAGGAGATCGGTGTAGCTGCCCACCGGACGACACTAGCGCTCCGGAGGGGACTGCGGTTCGTCGAGGGAGACCGCTGCCCGAGGGTCCCTCGACGGGTCGCGGTTCCCTCGGCGGAGGGGCGCGTCAGCCGGCCAGCACCTTGCGGATCCGCTGCAGCGACACGCTCTCGGCGGTGCCGAGCGACTGCGCGAAGAAGCTCACCCGCAGCTCCTCGATCATCCAGCGGGCGCGCGCGATCCGCTCCGGGGCGTGCGCGGGCAGCGGCACGACGCCGCCTGCCGAGCGGTAGAGCTCCTGGGCCGCCTGCACCTCGTTCAGCCAGACGCGGTCGCGCCCGACGTTCTCGGCGATCTTGCCGAAGCGCTCGGTGATCCCGCCGAGGTAGCGCGGGAGATGCCGCAGTTGCTCCACTCCGGTCGCCGAGACGAAGCCCGGGTAGACCAGGCCCGAGAGCTGCTCCCGGGCATCCGTGAGAGCGGGCAGGAGCGCCATGCTCGTCGAGGCCTTGAGCGCCTTCTCGACGCCCCGGGCGGTGGTGAGGATCGTCGTGACCGTCTTCACGGTCTCGAACATCGCGTCCATGACGCTCGCCGAGACCCGGTCGCGCACGGCGTCGAACTCGGCGCGGAGGAAGAGCATCCCGTCGGGCTTCATCCGCCAGAGGACCGCGTCGACGCAGGCGAGCAGGCAGTCGGTGAAGAGCGCGGTCGTGTTCTGGTACGGGCTCTGCGCGAGCACGAGCTTCTCGTTCGAGGTGAGGTGCTGCTGCACGTAGGCGACGGGGCTCGGCGTCGCGAGCAGGAGGAGGCGGCGCACGCCGCGCGGGTGCTCGCGCGCCTGGTCCTCGGCCGTGGCGAGCAGGCGGATCGAGACCGAGTCGCCGTCGTCGATCAGGGCGGGGTAGGCGCGGATGGTGTTCCCGCCCTGCCGGGTGTCGGTGACGCGGGGCAGCTCCGGCATGTCCCAGGTCTTCAGGCCCCGGCGCTCGAGCGCGTCGGGGACCCGGGCCTCGACCACGCGGGCGACCTCGTCGCGGACCCGACCGCGCAGGCGCTCGGCCAGCGGGGCGAGCTCCTTGCCGGCGGCGACCGTGCGCCCCCGCTCGTCGGCGACGGCGAAGGTGACCCGCAGGTGCGAGGGGATGCGCTCGAGGTCGAAGTCCTCGGGCTGCACCACCACGCCGGCCTCGCGGCGGATCGCTCCGGCCAGGGTCGCCGCGAACGACTCCGTCGGCGGGTTCGGCACGTCGTGCGGCAGGGACGCGGTGAGCTTGCGCGCCCAGTCGTTCGCGGGCACCACGTTCCGGCGCAGGTGCTTGGGCAGCGCCTTGATCATCGCGGTGACCAGCTCGGCCCGGAGTCCCGGCACCAGCCAGTCGAAGCCGAGGGGCGTCACGCGGGGCAGGAGCGCGAGCGGCACGTGCACCGTTACTCCGTCCTCCTCCGTCCCCGGCTCGAACCGGTACGAGAGGCGGAAGCGCTGGTCGGCCTGGCGCCACTGCGTGGGGAACGCGGTCTCGTCGATCTGCTCCGCGTCCTCGGGGAGGAGCGTCTCCTGCGTCATCGTCAGCAGGTCGGGCTCGTCGTGCTGGGTCGTCCGCCACCAGGAGTCGAACGAGCGCACCGAGGTGATGTCGCGCGGGAGTCGGCGGTCGTAGAAGTCGAACACGGCCTCGTCGTCGACGAGCAGGTCGCGGCGGCGCGTGCGCTCCTCCAGCCGCTCGAGCTCGGCCCGCAGGGCCCGGTTCTTGCGGTCGAAGGCGTGGCGCGACTCCCACTCGCCCTCGACGAGGGCGTGACGGATGAACAGCTCGCGGGCGTACGAGGCGTCGATCCGCGAGAACTGCACGCGGCGGCGGGCGATGATCGGCACGCCGTAGAGCGTGACCTTCTCGTAGGCGACGGCCGCGCCCTGCGCCTTCTCCCAGTGCGGCTCGCTGAACTGCCGCTTGACGAGGTCGCCCGCGATCGCCTCGGCCCAGGCCGGATCGATCGCGGCGTTCGAGCGGGCGAAGAGGCGGCTGGTCTCGACCAGCTCGGCGCTCATCACCGCGTCGGGGAGCTTCTTCGCCAGGGCGCTGCCGGGGAAGATCGAGAACTTCGCGTTGCGGGCGCCGATGTACTGCACGTTCTGGCGCTCGCGGCTCTTCGCCGCGCGCTGCGCCTGCTGCGAGGTGGTGTCCTTGATGCCCAGGTGCGAGAGCAGGCCGGCCAGGAGGCTCCGGTGGATCCCGTCGGGGTCGACCTTCGGCTCGCCCAGCTCGAGCTTGAGGGGGCGCGCGAGCTGGCGCAGCTGGCGGAACACGTCCTGCCACTCGCGCACGCGCAGGTAGTTGAGGTACTCGGACTTGCACAGGCGCCGGAAGGCGCTCGAGGAGAGCTCCTCCTGCTTCTCCTCCACGTAGTTCCAGAGGTTCAGCAGGGTGAGGAAGTCGCTGGTGGGATCGACGAAGCGCGCGTGCTGCTGGTCGGCCTGCGCGCGGCGCTCGAGAGGGCGCTCGCGGACGTCCTGGATCGTGAGGCCCGCGACGATCGCCATCACCTCGCGGCTGACGCCGTGGCGGCGCGACTCGATCACCATCCGGCCGAAGCGCGGATCGATGGGGAGCCGCGCGAGGTCGCGCCCGATGCGCGTGAGCTGCGGTGCGGCCTCCGCCCCCTTGCGCGGGACGCCGCTCGAGTGCGCGCTCGGCGGCGTGCCGCGCACCGGAGCGGCGTCTCGCGGCGCGGCGGAGGCGGAGCCGGGGACGCGGAGGGCGCCGAGCTCCGTGAGCAGGTCGAGGCCGTCCTTGATGCCGCGGGAGTCGGGCGGAGTGAGGAACGGGAACGAGGCGATGTCGCCCAGTCCGAGCGAGATCATCTGCAGGATGACCGCGGCCAGGCCCGTGCGCAGGATCTCGGGATCGGTGTACTCGGGGCGGCGGAGGTAGTCCTCCTCGGAGTAGAGGCGGATCGCGATGCCCGCGCTGGTGCGGCCCGAGCGGCCGGAGCGCTGGTTCGCGGAGGCCTGCGACACCGCCTCGATCGGCAGCCGCTGCACCTTCGAGCGCGCGCTGTAGCGCGAGATGCGGGCCGTGCCGCCGTCGATCACGTAGCGGATCCCGGGGACGGTGAGGCTCGTCTCCGCCACGTTGGTCGCGAGCACGACGCGGCGGCGGACGCCGGGGGTGCGCCCCTTCTCGAAGACGCGGTGCTGATCGGCCGCCGACAAGCGCCCGTAGAGGGGGAGCACCTCGGTGCCCGGCAGGTTCCGACCGCGGATGGCGTCCTCGGCGTCGCGGATCTCGTTCTCGCCCGAGAGGAACACCAGGACGTCGCCCGGATCCTCGCGCGCCAGCTCGGCCAGGGCGTCGGCGATGCCGGTCATCAGGTCGCGGCTGCCGCTCGTCGCGTCGGGGACGTCGGTGTCGTCGTCCTCCTCCGGCTCCTCGGCGACCAGCGGGCGGTAGCGGATCTCGACCGGGTAGGTGCGGCCGGAGACCTCGATGATCGGCGCGGGCTCGCCGGCGGCGTCGGCGAAGTGGGCCGCGAAGCTCTGCGGGTCGATCGTCGCCGAGGTGATGATCACCTTCAGGTCGGGGCGCTGCGGCAGCAGGCGGTGCAGGTAGCCCAGGAGGAAGTCGATGTTGAGGCTGCGCTCGTGCGCCTCGTCGATGATGATCGTGTCGTACCGGCTGAGCATCCGGTCGTGGTTCATCTCGTTGAGCAGGATGCCGTCGGTCATCAGCTTGATCCGCGTCGAGGCGGACGCCTTGTCGGTGAACCGGACCTGGTAGCCGACCAGCCCGCCGACCTCGTCGTCGAGCTCCTCCGCGATGCGCTCGGCGATGGTGCGCGCGGCGATGCGCCGGGGCTGCGTGTGCGCGATGCTCTCGCGGCCGAGCTCCAGGCAGATCTTCGGCAGCTGGGTCGTCTTGCCCGATCCGGTCGCGCCGGCGACGATGACCACCTGGTGGTCGCGGATCGCGGCGGCGATGTCCTCGCGCCGCGCCGACACGGGGAGTTCGGGCGGGTAGCGGATGCTGAGCACGTCTGACATGAGCCCTCCATCCTACGCCGCGTGCGACAATGCCCTGTCTCGTGAAACATCGCGGGCCACCCTGCCCGGTCGGGCGCTCCGGCGCCGGTCGACCGCGGCGCACGATCCCGTGGAGCACCCCGATGAATCCGCAGTCCCTGCTGGTCGTGCTGAACATCGTGCTGCTGCTCTTCGCAATCCGGGGCGTGCTGTCGAACCCGAGGCTCTCGAAGGTCGCGAAGGTCTCCTGGGTGGCGTTCATCGTGATCGCGCCGTTCATCGGCAGCCTCGCCTACCTGGCGGTGGGCCGTCGCGGCGGGAGCGGCGGAAGCGGCACGGTCGTGCGCGGCACGGAGCGGCCGTCGGGCTGGTTCTTCGAGCGCTGAGCGGTCGGGTGGCCCTACGGCGGGGGAGACCCGCGGACGTCGGCGCCCCGCGGACCTCCTGACCCTCCGTCCCGCGGCAACCCCCTGACCGCAGGCTCCGCCCGCGTCTAGCGTGGAGCGCATGGCCGATCGTCTGCGCTCCAGTGTCAGCCCCTACCTCCGCTCGCACGCGGACAATCCGGTCGACTGGTTCCCCTGGGGCGAGGAGGCGTTCGCCGAGGCGGTGCGCCGCGACGTCCCGGTGATGGTGTCGATCGGCTACTCCACCTGCCACTGGTGCCACGTGATGGCGCGGGAGTCGTTCTCGGATCCGGTGCTCGCCGCTCGGATGAACGCGGACTTCGTCGCGGTGAAGGTCGACCGCGAGGAGCACCCGGACGTCGACACGGCCTACCTGACGGCCGCGAGCGCGTTCACCCGGCAGCTCGGCTGGCCGCTGACGGCCTTCGCCACCCCCGCCGGCGAGACCTTCTTCGCCGGCACCTACTTCCCGCCGCGCGCCGTCGGTGGCGTGCCCGCCTTCTCCGACGTCCTCGACGCGGTCTCGGAGGCGTGGCGGCTGCGGCGCGACGAGGTGCAGGCGACGGCGGGCGGCCTCGCCGCGGCCCTGCGCGAGGCGACCGCGGCGCTGCCCGCCGATGCCGCACTGCCCGGCGACGCCGAGCTCGACGGCGCCGTCCGCGCACTCGCGGACGAGGAGGACCGGGTGCACGGCGGCTTCGGCGGCGCCCCGAAGTTCCCGGTGGCCCCCGTGCTCGGGTTCCTGGCCTCGCGGCCCTCGGGAGCGGCGCTCGCCGAGCGCACGCTGCTCGCGCTGGCCGCGTCCCCTCTCCGCGACCGCGACGGGGGCTTCTTCCGCTACGCGACGCAGGCCGACTGGAGCGATCCGCACTACGAGCGGATGCTGTACGACAACGCGCAGCTGCTGGACGTCGCGGCCGTCCTGCTCGGGCACGACGGCGCCCGGGTGGAGGAGCTGACCGGGATCGCGGAGGGCGTCGCCGCGTTCCTCCTGACCACTCTCGAGCGGCCGGGCGGCGGCTTCGCGTCGGCGCAGGACTCGGAGAGCATCGTCGACGGTCAGCGCTCGGAGGGCGGCTACTACCTCGCCGAGGACCGGTCCCGCCTCGCGCCACCCGCTCTCGACGAGAAGGTCGTCACCGGCTGGAACGGCCTGGCGATCCGCGCGCTCGCCCGCGCCGGACGCGTGCTCGGACGGGAGGAGTGGATCGACGCCGCCCGGCGCGCGGCGGACGCGGTGCTGCAGCGGCACCTCGTCGACGGCTGCGTCGCGGTGCGCGCCTCCCTCGACGGTGCCGTCTCCGCGGCCCGCCCGGCGCTGGAGGACCTCGGGATGCTGGCCGGCGGGCTCCTCGAGCTCGCCCTGGCGGAGGGCCGCCCGCGCTACGCGGTCGCGGCGCGCACCCTGATCGACGGCGCGCTCGACGCGGCCGACGGCCCGCTGCCGTTCGCGCTGCCCGGGGGAGGGGACCCGGCGCTGACCGCGCGGGGACTCCTGCTCGCGGCCGACCCCTCCGAGGGCGCCTACCCCTCGGGCCTGTCGGCGACGGCGGACGCGGCGCACGAGCTGTACCTGCTCACCGGATCGCAGCGCTACCGGGAGGCGGCCGAGGCGGTCGTCGCCTCGATCGCTCCGGGCGCGATCCGGCAGCCGATGGGCTTCGGCGCCGTGCTCGGGCTCGCCTCGCGGCTGGCTCGCCCGGTGCGGCAGCTGGTCGTCGTGGGCCCCGGAGCGGCGGAGGCGGTGCAGGGCGCGCGGTCCGCCGGGATCGGCGTGCTGGTCGGCGTCTCCGACCAGGGCGCCCGGGACTGGGCGGACGCGGGCTTCGAGCTGTTCGAGGGGCGGATCTCGCGGGAGGGGCTGCCGACCGCCTACTCCTGCGAGGCCTTCGTCTGCGCCCTGCCGACGACCCGCCTCCCGGAGGAGCTGCTCACGCGGCCGTGACCACCAGCGGCGCCTCGGGGTCGGCGGCCCACTCGTTGAGCGAGCCGTCGTAGACGACCGCCGTGTCGACTCCGAGCACCGCCAGTGCGAGCGCATCGGCCGTCGCGGCGATCCCGCCGCCGCAGTAGAGGACGATTCGCTCGGCCTGGAGAGCGTCTCCGAACAGAGACCGCAGCCGCTCCGGCGGCAGGAGCGTGTTGTCGGCCCGGTCGACGAGCCGCCCGGCGGGGACGCTCCGCGAGCCCGGCAGGTGTCCGAGGCGGGGTCGGCGCCCCTCCTCCCCGGTGAACTCCTTCGGCGGGACCGCGCAGACCAGCGCCCCGGGAGCCTCGCCGCGCACGACGCTCTCGACGCCGGCCTTGTCGATCCAGAGCGGCCGCTCCTCGCGCACGCTGATGCCGCCGCTCACGGCGGGCTCGACGTGCCCCGTCTCGATCGGGCGCTCCTCCCGCCGCCAGGCCGGGAGCCCGCCGTCGAGCACCGCGACGGCGTCGTGCCCGGCCGAGCGCAGCAGCCACCACAGGCGCGAGGCCCACTGGCCGACCGCGGAGTCGTACACGACGACCACCGAGTCGTCGTCGATGCCGAGCGCGGCCGTCGCGGCGGCGAAGCGCTCCGGGTCGAGCCGGGTGAAGGGCAGGGGAGCCGCCGGATCGGACAGCTGCTCGAGCAGGTCGCCGAACACGGCGCCGGGGACATGCCCCTCGAGGAGGTACTGCTCGTCGCCGCTCAGGTAGCCGGGCCGCCCGTCGAAGCCGGGCACGAGCAGCACGCTGGCGTCGACGACGACGAGGTGCTCGCGGCCGAGCTGGTCGGCGAGCCACTGGGTCGAGACGATCGGCCGGGCGAGGTACGGGACGGAGGAGGTGCTCACCCGCCCCACGCTAGGCGCGACCGCCGACATGTGCGCCCCCGTGCGTCACGCACGGTCACGGACGCCACGGGCGCTCAGCACTCGATGACGTTGACCGCGAGGCCGCCCTCGCTCGTCTCCTTGTACTTCGACGACATGTCGATGCCGGTCTGGCGCATCGTCTCGATGACCGCGTCGAGCGAGACGCGGTGGTCGCCGTCGCCGTGCAGCGCGAGGCGGGCTGCGCTCACCGCGGTGGAGGAGGCGATCGCGTTCCGCTCGATGCACGGGATCTGCACGAGGCCGCCGACCGGGTCGCAGGTCAGTCCGAGGTGGTGCTCCATCGCGATCTCGGCCGCGTTCTCGACCTGGCGCGGAGTGCCGCCGAGCACCGCGCAGAGCGCTCCGGCGGCCATCGCGCAGGCCGAGCCGACCTCGCCCTGGCAGCCCGCCTCCGCACCGGAGATCGAGGCGTTCGTCTTGCAGAGCGAGCCGATCGCGGTGGCGGTGAGGAGGAAGCGGCGCAGCCCCGCGCGGTCGGCGCCCGGGACGAAGCGGAGGTAGTAGTGCCCGACGGCGGGGATGATGCCCGCCGCTCCGTTCGTCGGAGCCGTCACGACGCGCCCGCCCGCGGCGTTCTCCTCGTTCACCGCGAGGGCGAAGGCGTGGAGCCACTCCACCGAGGTCGCGCGGGCGCGGTCGAGAGGGTCCTCCTCGAAGGCCTCGAGGCGCTCGCGCAGCACCGAGGCGCGGCGGCGGACGCCCAGGCCGCCCGGCAGCACGCCGTCGGTCGCCAGGCCGTGCTCGACGCAGGCGGCCATGGCGTCCCAGATCGCGTCGAGGCGGGCGTCGATGTCGACCCCGGGGTGCAGAGCGCGCTCGTTCGCGGCGGCGATCTCGGCGATGCCGGAGCGGGTCCGGTCGCAGGTCGCCAGCAGGTCGAGCCCGGAGACGAAGGGGTAGGGGTGCGGGGCCAGCGCAGCCAGCTCGGCGCGCTCGCCCGCGCGCCGGATGAAGCCGCCGCCGATCGAGTAGTAGGTCTCCTCCCACACCGGCAGCGGGTCGTCTCCGACCCAGACGCTGAAGGTGAGGGCGTTCGGGTGCTCCGGCAGCCTCGTGCGCGGCTCGAAGACGACGTCGTCGCGCGTCATCGCGAGGCGCTGCTCGCCGGCCAGGAGGATCGTCCCCTCCGCGTCGAGGCGCTGCCAGGCCCCGCGCACCAGCGCCGGGTCGCACGTCTCGGGGTCCAGGCCGGCGAGACCGGCGACCACCGCGTCGGGGGTGCCGTGGCCGATCCCGGTGGAGCCGAGCGAGCCGTAGAGGGTGCAGCCCACCCGGCTCAAGCGGCCGAGGAGCCCGGCGTCGCGGATCCGCTCGGCGAGGGCGAGGGCGGCGCGCATCGGTCCGACGGTGTGCGAGCTGGACGGGCCGATCCCCACGCTGAACAGGTCGAGGACGGAGACGTAGGCGCTCATCCACCGAGACTACGCCGGGGCCGGCGGAGTGCGCCGCCCGAGCCGCGCCCGCGACGAAGAGCCACGGAGATCCGGCGTCGACGAGGGTCGGCGGCGGATCAGCGCAGCGTCTTGCGCGCCGAGATCTGGCCGGTGTCGAAGCCGAGCAGGTGCAGGCCGCCGTGGAAGCGGGCGTGCTCGACCTTGATGCAGCGGTCCATCACGACGGTCAGGCCCTTCGACTCGCCGTACTCGGCCGCCTCCTGGTTCCAGATCCCCAGCTGCACCCAGACCGTGGGCGCGCCGACGGCGAGGACGTCGTCGATCACGGCGGGGATGTCGCTCGCCTTGCGGAACACGTCCACGATGTCGGGCACGACCGGGAGCTCGGCGAGGCTGCGGTAGACCGGCTGCCCCAGGATCTCGGTGGCGTTCGGGTTCACGAAGTAGAGCTCGTAGTCGCTCGACTGCTGCAGGTAGGTGGCGACGAAGTAGGAGGAGCGGGCCGGGTTCGGCGAGGCGCCGACGATCGCCACGGTCCTCGCGCGGCGGAGGATGTCGAGTCGCCTGCGGGCGTCGGGGCCCACCCAGGTGCGCTGCGAGCGCAGCATCCTCGCCAGCGGCGAGTTCGCCGGGACCGAGCAGCTCAGCCCGTTGGACAGCTGGACGACCGTGTCGGCGGTGTCGGTGGTGCTCATGCTCAGACCTCCACGGCCGGGGTGTGCAGGGTGGTGGTCGTGTCCTCGGGGAGCTCGGTCGGAGCGTCGGGGGTGCCGTGCTCCTCGACCGCGCGGGCGAGCGCCTGGTCGAGATCGTAGATGATGTCGTCCGCGTCCTCGATGCCGACGGAGAGGCGGACGAGTCCGGGGAGGACGCCCGCGTGGAGGAGCTGGTCCTCGGTGAGCTGGGCGTGGGTGGTCGAGGCGGGGTGGATCACCAGCGTCTTGGCGTCGCCGATGTTGGCGAGGTGGCTGGCGAGGTCGACCGATTCGATGAAGGTCTGGCCGACGGCGCGGCCGCCCTTGACCACGAAGCTGAAGACCGACCCCGGTCCCTTCGGCAGGTACTTCTGCGCGCGGTCGTGGTGCGGGTGCGCGGGCAGCCCGGCCCAGTAGACCGCCTCGATGCGGGGGTCGGCGTCGAGCCACTCGGCGACGCGGCGCGCGTTGTCGACGTGCGCCTGGATCCGGTACGGCAGCGTCTCGACGCCCTGGGCGAGCAGGAACGCGGAGTGCGGAGCGAGGACCGGCCCGATGTCGCGCAGCTGCTCCGCGCGCAGGCGCGTGAGGAAGCCGTACTCCCCGAAGTTGCCGTCCCACGACAGGTCTCCGTAGGAGGCGACCGGGTCGTGCAGCAGCGGGAACTTCTCGGGGGAGTAGTGGAAGCGCCCCGACTCGACGACGACGCCGCCGAGCGTGGTGCCGTGTCCGCCGAGGAACTTGGTGGCCGAGTGGATGACGATGTCGGCGCCCCACTCGATCGGGCGGACGAGGTAGGGCGTGGCGACCGTGGAGTCGATGATCAGCGGGATGCCGGCGGCGTGCGCGACCGCGGCGAGGCCCTCGATGTCGGCGATCTCGCCGGAGGGGTTCGCGATCGTCTCGGCGTAGAGCACCTTGGTCTTCTCGGTGATCGCCGCCGCGTAGTCGGCCGGGTCGCTCGAGCGGACGAAGGCGGTGTCCACTCCGAAACGGCGGAGCGTGACGTCGAGCTGGGTGATCGATCCGCCGTAGAGGTTGGCGGAGGACACCACGTGGTCGCCCGCGCCGACGAGCGCCGCGAAGGTGATGAACTGCGCCGAGAGCCCGGAGGCCGTGGCGACGGCGCCGAGGCCGCCCTCGAGGCTCGCGACGCGCTCCTCGAAGGAGGCGACCGTGGGGTTCGACAGGCGCGAGTAGACGTTGCCGTACTTCTGCAGCGCGAAGCGGGCCGCGGCGTCGGAGGTGTCGTCGAAGACGAAGGCGCTGGTCTGGTAGATCGGCAGAGCGCGGGCGCCCGTCACCGCGTCGGGGATGTTGCCCGCGTGGATCGCACGCGTCTTGAAGCCGTACTCACGATCTGCCATGCGATCGACGCTAGCGGGAGCCGCCGACACAGCCGCGCCGGAGCGACGCATCGCGTAACAGAGCGGCCCCGCAGTGCAGAGCGACCGTGCGCGACAGAGCGGTCGAGCGGATCGGAGCGCCGATCAGAGCGCCAGCTGCACCGCGGCCAGTCCCATCGCCGCGATCGCCGCCCACGACACCAGGGCGACGAGGAGAGCACGCCACCCCGTCGTCACGAGCGCGCGCACCCGGACGGCGCTGCCGAGCGCGAAGAGGGCCGCGGCGAGGAGCCAGGTCTGCGCGGTGTCGGCGGCGGCGAGCAGTCCCTCCGGCAGGGGGAGGAGCGTGCGCAGCAGCACCGCGGCGAGGAACCCGACCACGAACAGCGGCACGATCGCCGGGCGCGTCCCGCCGGTCCCGCCTCGGCGCCTCGTGACCGCCGCCGCCACCGCGACCATCGGCGCCAGCATGACCACTCGGGTGAGCTTCACCACGACCGCGACGGCCAGCGCCGACGCTCCCGCCACCTGGGCCGTCGCCACGACCTGGCCCACGTCGTGGACCGAGGCACCGACCCAGTGCCCGAACTGCACGTCGGAGAGCCCGAGCGGCTGCTGCAGTGCGGGGAGCACTGCGATCGCGAGCGTGCCGCAGAGCGTCACCAGCGCGACCGGCGTCGCCTGCTCCTGCTCCTTCGCCCGGGTCGCTCCGGCCATCGCGCCGATCGCCGAGGCCCCGCAGATCGAGAAGCCCGCCGCGAGCAGCAGCGGCTCCTGCCCGGGCAGCCGGAGCGCCCGGCCCAGCGCCCAGGTCAGGCCGAAGGTGGCCAGGACGATCCCGACGACGACCAGGATCGCGCCCCAGCCCAGCGCAGCGATGTCGATCAGAGAGAGCTTCAGCCCGAGCAGGACGATGCCGGCGCGCATCAGCGAGCGGGACGAGAACTTCAGGCCCGGCGCCAGCGCCCCGCTCAGCAGGGGGCGCGCCGCGGGCAGCTGCGCCACGAGGATCCCGAGCGCGACCGCCGCGGTCAGCATCGGCACTGCCGGCACCGTCGCGTGCAGCAGGGCCGCGATCACCGCCGCGACGGCGCAGGCCGCGACTCCCGGGCCCAGCCGCCGGATCATACCCACGAGGGCAGCCACATGTGGGCCTGCCAGAAGGTGAAGGACGTCTGCGCGCCGATCCAGAGCGGCAGGAAGTAGGCCGTCAGCGCGGCCGCCGCCACCGCGAAGACGAGCACCACGAGGACGCCGCGGGTGCGCCGCCTCCGCTCGTCGCCCGGACTCCCGATCACGATCCCGGCCGTCAGCGCCAGTGCCAGCATCATGTAGGGCTCGAAGACGACGCAGTAGAACTGGAACACCGTGCGGTCGAGGTAGAGCAGCCACGGCAGGTAGCCCGCGACGATCCCCATCAGCACGTAGCCGGCGCGCCACTCCCGGTACCGCGCGAGCCGGTAGAGGAGGTACACCAGCGCCAGGACCCCGGCGTACCAGATGAGCGGATTGGCGACCGAGGTGATCGCCTCGTCGCAGCGTGCGGCGGTGCAGCCGTCGACGCCCGTCGCCTGGTCGACGAAGTACATGCTGGTCGGTCGGAGCATGAGCAGCCAGGTGAGCGGGTTCGCCTCGTAGGGGTGCGAGGCCCGCAGGTTGATCGAGTAGTCGTACATCTGCACGTGGTAGTGCCAGAGGCTCTGCGCCCAGTCCGGCACCCACGCCAGAGCCCCGGTCCAGGCGTTGCCGGGGGCCTCCGACGCCCACTGCCGGGCCCATCCGCCGGAGGTGCGCAGCCAGCCCGTCCAGGTGACGAGGTAGGCGATCAGGGCGATCGGCACGACCAGGAGGAAGGTGACCGGACCCTGCGTGAGGATCGCGCCGCTGCCCCAGAACGGCACGCCCGCGCGGCGCCGCATCAGCGCGTCGACGACCACCGCGTACACGCCGTACGCCGCGAGGAAGTAGACGCCCGTCCACTTCACGCCCGCGGCCAGGCCGAAGAGCACGCCGGCCGCGAGCAGCCAGGGCCGCCACCACAGGACCGGCCCCCAGCTCGGCAGCGCTCCCGCCGCCACCTTCCGCGCCAGCTGCAGCTCGGCCCAGCGCCGGTCCAGCAGCACCGCCGCGACCCCGCAGAGCGCGACGAACATCAGGATCCCGTCCAGGAGCGACACCCGCGACATCACGATCGCGTGGCCGTCGAGCGCGAGCATCAGCCCCGCGAAGGAGGAGAGGAGGGTGGAGCGGAACAGGAGGCGGCCGATCACGATCACCAGCGCGACGGCGAGGATCCCCACGACGGCGGTCGCGACGCGCCAGCCGACGCTGTCGTCCGCGCCGAACACGCCCATCCCGAGCCCGATGATCCACTTGCCCAGCGGCGGATGCACCACGAAGGACGGCGCCCCCGTGAAGGTGTCCACGTCGCCGGCCGCGAAGCCGGGGTCCGGGTTCTCGGGCCAGGCGCCCTCGAACCCGAGGTTCCAGAGGGTCCAGGCGTCCTTCACGTAGAAGGTCTCGTCGAACACGAGCGAGCGCGGGTGGCCGAGGTTCCACAGCCGCAGCACCGCGGCCAGGGCGACCACCAGCAGCGGCAGTCCGAGCTCGTACAGCCGGCGGCGCGCGGGGGAGGCGACGAGCCGGGTGTGCAGGTCGTCGAACCAGGAGCCGCGCGGCACGTCCGGGAGCGGGGTGCGCTCCCGCGGTGCGGACGCCTCGGCGGGCTCCACCGGGACCGAGCGCGCCGATCCCGCCGCGTCCAGTAGCAGGTCGTCGAAGTCGCGCTGCGGTCGGTCCGTCACCCGGCCATGCTAACGGGGCGCCTCCTCCCGGGACGGCGGCGATCCGCGGCGGGAGGCCCCGGACCCGGCCTGGGAGACTGGCGGCATGATCATCCTCGCCGGCACTCCCATCGGAAACCTCGGCGACGCCTCCCGCCGGCTCGTGGAGGCGCTGGGCTCCGCCCGCCACGTCGCCGCTGAGGACACGCGCGTGACCATCCAGCTGATGCGCGCCCTGGGCGTCGAGAACCGGCCCGCCCTGTACGCCCTGCACGACCACAACGAGCGCGAGCGCGCCGCCGAGCTGGTGGAGCTGGCCCGCGAGGAGGACCTGCTCGTGCTGAGCGACGCGGGCATGCCCACGGTCTCGGACCCGGGCTACCACCTGGTCGAGGCGGCGGTGGCGGCGGGAGTCGCGGTCACCGCGCTGCCCGGTCCCTCGGCGGTGCTCATGGCGCTCGCCGTGTCCGGGCTCCCGACGGACCGCTTCAGCTTCGAGGGGTTCCTGCCCCGCCGGCACGGCGAGCGGGTCTCGACCTTCCGGGCGCTCGTCGACGAGCGCCGCACCATGGTCTTCTTCGAGTCCCCGCACCGGATCGGCGACGCGCTCGCCGACCTGGTCGAGGCGATGGGCCCGGAGCGGCGCGTCGTCGTCTGCCGCGAGCTCACCAAGATGTTCGAGGAGGTCCGGCGCGGCACGGCGGCCGAGCTGGCCGAGTGGGCGGCCGACGGCCTGCGCGGCGAGATCTGCCTGGTCGTCGAGGGAGCCCCCGCGCGGGAGGCGTCGCTGGAGGACGCGCTGGCCGACGTGCTGGCCCGCGTCGAGGCCGGATCGCGGCTCAAGGAGGCGTCGGGCGAGGTCGCCGAGATCACCGGGCTCTCGCGCCGCGCGCTCTACGAGGCGGCGCTCGCCTCCCGCCGCGGCTGAGGGCTCCCTCCCCGGCGGCGATCGCGGCGGGTCGTCCACGGCCTCCATCACACGCCGGGAGCGGTGCCGCGCGGTGAATAGGATGGTCGCCATGTCCGACGGCGCCTCCTTCTACCTCACGACCCCGATCTTCTACGTGAACGACGTCCCGCACATCGGGCACGCGTACACCGAGGTCGCCGCCGACGTGCTCACCCGCTGGCACCGCCAGGCGGGCGACGACACCTGGCTGCTGACCGGCACCGACGAGCACGGCCAGAAGATCCTCCGCACCGCCACCGCCAACGGCACGACCCCCCAGGAGTGGGCCGACCGCCTCGTGAGGACCGCCTGGCAGCCGCTGCTCGAGACCATCGACATCGCCAACGACGACTTCATCCGCACCACGGACGCGCGGCACGAGGTCAACGTCCAGAAGTTCCTGCAGAAGCTGTACGACGAGGACGCCATCTACACCGGCGAGTACGAGGGCTACTACTGCGTGGGCTGCGAGGAGTACAAGCAGCTGTCCGACCTCGAGGAGGGCACCGGCGACTACGACGGCCAGTACGTCTGCAAGATCCACTCGAAGCCGGTCGAGCTGCTGAAGGAGAAGAACTACTTCTTCAAGATGAGCGAGTACACCGAGCGGCTGCTCGCGCTCTACGAGGAGCGGCCCGACTTCGTCCAGCCCGAGTCGGCGCGCAACGAGGTCGTGAGCTTCGTCCGCCAGGGCCTGGCCGACCTGTCGATCTCCCGCTCCAGCTTCGACTGGGGCGTGAAGGTCCCGTGGGACGACTCGCACGTGGTCTACGTCTGGTTCGACGCGCTGCTCAACTACATCACCGCGGTCGGCTACGGCCAGGACGAGGCGGAGTTCGAGCGCCGCTGGCCGGCGACCCACATCGTCGGCAAGGACATCCTGCGGTTCCACGCGGTGATCTGGCCCGCCATGCTCATGGCCGCGGGCCTCGAGGTCCCCCGGCAGGTGTTCGGCCACGGCTGGCTGCTGGTCGGCGGCGAGAAGATGTCGAAGTCGAAGCTCACCGGCATCGCGCCCGAGCAGATCACCGACACCTTCGGCTCCGACGCCTTCCGCTACTACTTCCTCCGGGCCATCACCTTCGGCCAGGACGGCTCGTTCTCGTGGGAGGACCTGTCGGCGCGCTACCAGTCCGAGCTCGCGAACGGCTTCGGCAACCTCGCCTCGCGGGTCGTCGCGATGCTGCACCGCTACTACGACGGCGTCGTGCCCGCGCCGGGCGAGCCGACCGAGGCGGAGGAGCGCGTGCAGCGCACCGTCGCCGAGGCCGCAGCGTCGGCCGACCGGTCCATCGACGCGCTCGCGATCCACGACGCGATCACCGCCGTGTGGAGCATCGTCGAGGAGCTCAACGGCTACATCACCGAGCAGGAGCCGTGGGCACTCGCCAAGCGCGAGGAGCGCGAGCGCCTCGGCACGGTGCTCTACACCGCGACGGAGGGGCTCCGCGCCCTGGCCGTGCTGCTCTCGCCGGTCGTGCCGCGCGCGACGGAGTCCCTCTGGGAGGCGCTCGGCGTGACGGAGTCGCTCGGCGCCCTCACCGCGCAGCCGATCCGCGAGGCGGGCCGGTGGGGGGTCCTCCCCGTCGGCACGACCGTCGGGACGCTCGCCGCGCTCTTCCCGCGCATCGAGGCTCCCGCGTCCTGACGGCCGCGCCTCGACCCGTGGACGGAGCAGCCGAGCGGCGCGGAGTCGCCGGCGGAGGATCCGCAGGAGAGTGCCCGATGACTGCGATCCGAACGCGAGGGGCCGGGTGCGAGCGGCCCTCCGCTCCGTTGGTGCGCTGATGACGCGCGAGGTCCTCGACGCTCTCGAGCAGGCGGCCGAGCTCACCCGGCGCCACGTCGGGCACCCCGAGCGTGCCGCCGCGCTCGCCCTGCGCCTGCACCGGGTGACCGCTCCGACCGAGCTCGTCTACACCCGGTTCCCGCCGACCCTCAGCCTGGTGCTGGCCGGCCGGAAGCGCTCGGTGGTCGGCGACTCCGACGAGCGGTGGGGCGCCGGCCGCTTCCTGATCACCCCCGTCGATCTGCCTGTGGTCGCGGCCGTCGTGGAGACCGGCGACCGCGGCGACTTCCTGTCGGCCAACTGGCATCTCGACCCGCTCGTGGTGGCCGAGATCGCGGCGCTCGCCCCCCGGACGGCCCCGCGGGCTCCCGCCCCGCGGATCGGCACGGTCACGGAGGAGATGGCCGACTCGCTGCGCCGACTCTTCCGTCTGCTCGACGCCCCCGCCGACATCCCGGTGCTCGCCCCCGCGATCACGCGCGAGCTCGTGCTGCGGCTGCTGCAGACGGACCAGGCGCCCCGGCTGCTGGCCGCGTCCAGCACCGTCCGCTCGGAGGCCGTCTCCCGCGCGGTCGAGGCGATGAGCGCGTCGCTGTCGCGCGGATGGACCCTCGGCGCGCTCGCCGCGGAGGCGGGCACCAGCGTGCCCACACTCACCCGCCGCTTCCGCGAGCTGACCGGGATGTCGCCGCTGGGCTACCTGCGGCGGCTCCGCCTCGGGGAGGCCAGGAGGCTGCTCCTGGTCCGGGGCGACACCGCCGCGCAGGCCGCGGCCGCGGTCGGCTACGCGAGCGCGTCGCACTTCGGGCGCGACTACCGCCGCGCCTACGAGACGACCCCCGCGGCCGACGCCGCGCTCCACCCCGGGCCGCTCGTCCAGATCCACTGAGCGGCGGGCGCTGTCGCGGGGACTCCGAGCGGCGCGTGCCGCGGCGTCAGACGCGGGCGCCGACGATGCCTCCGTCGACGTCGAGCGTCGTGCCGTGGACGTACGAGGCCTCGTCCGAGACGAGCCAGCGCACGGCCAGGGCGATCTCGTCCGGACGTCCGGGCCGGCCGGCGGGGGCGGACGCGGTCATCTGCTCCAGGATCGCCGCGGCGTGCTCGTTGCCGGGCGTGAGAGTCGCGCCGGGCGCGACGGCGACCACGCGCACGCCGCTCGGGCCGTACTCAGCCGCCCACGCCCGCGTGAGGTGCTCCAGCGCCGCCTTGGTCGCGGGGTAGAGCGCGGTCCCCGGCGTTCCCACCCGTCCCATCCACGAGGTGATGTTGACGACCACTCCGCTCCCGCGCTCGGCCATGGCCGGGGCAATCGCCGCGACGAGCTGGTGCGGCACGCGGATGTTCGTGGTGAGGAGGGACTCGACATCGGCGTCGCTGAGGTCGGCGGTCGGCCCCACCGGGAACACTCCGGCGTTGTTGACGAGGACGTCGATCCGCCCGTCGAGGAGGGTCAGCGCCCGCTCGGCGACGGCGCGGGTCTCCTCCGGCGTGCCCGCGAGGTCGGCGACGAGCGCGGAGGCGGTGCCCCCGTCGGCGCGGATGCCGCGGACGACGGACCCGACCCGCTCGGGGTCGCGTCCGTGCACGAGGACGTGAGCGCCGGCCCCGGCGAGCCGGCGGGCGATGGCTGCGCCGATCCCGCTCGAGGATCCGGTGACGAGGGCGTGGCGCCCGGCGAGGGAGCCGGGTGCGGAGTGGGCGAGGAGCTCGGTGTCTGTCATGGCTCCAGCCTCCCGGCGGCGCGGGAGGCGGGCTGTCCCGATCCGATCGGGTGCTGACCCGATCCGCTCAGGGCGCCTCAGCGGCCGCCTCTCGGCCCTCGTCCACCCGGGACTCCGGTCCGCGCGAGCCCTCCCGGTAGCCTGGAGCGCATGACCGACAGCCAGCACGTCCGCTCCCGCGAGGCCTCGTCCGGCCGCGACCTGACGTACCCGCCGCTGCCCGAGGCGCTCGTCGTCCCCGTCTACGACAACCACACGCACCTCGAGATCGCCGACGGCCTCGAGCCGCTCGACCACCGCGAGCAGCTCGACCGGGCCTCCACCGTCGGGGTCCGCGGCGTCGTCCAGGTCGGCACGGACGTCGAGACGAGCCGCTGGTCGGCCGAGCAGGCGGCGAGCGAGCCGCGCATGCTGGCCGCCGTCGCGATCCACCCCAACGAGGCGCCCGAGCTGGAGCAGCGCGGCGAGCTCGACGCCGCCCTCGCCGTGATCGCCGAGCTGGCGGAGCAGCCGCGGGTGCGCGCCATCGGCGAGACCGGGCTCGACTTCTTCCGCACCGGCGAGAGCGGCCGCGCCGCGCAGTTCCGCTCCTTCGAGGAGCACATCCGCATCGCGAAGGAGCACGACCTCGCGCTTCAGATCCACGACCGCGACGCGCACCGCGAGGTCATCGAGACCCTGCGCCGCGTCGGCGCCCCCGAGCGCACCGTCTTCCACTGCTTCTCCGGGGACGCGGAGATGGCGCGGATGTGCACGGACGAGGGCTGGTACCTCTCCTTCGCCGGCACCGTGACGTTCAAGAACGCCGAGCCGCTGCGGGAGGCGCTCGTCGCGACCCCGCGGCACCTCATCCTGGTCGAGACCGACGCGCCGTACCTCACTCCGTCGCCCTTCCGCGGCCGCCCGAACGCGCCCTACCTCCTCCCGCACACCCTGCGCTCGATGGCCGCGACCCTCGAGACCGACGTCGGCCACCTGGCCGCGACGATCGCCTCGAACACGGAGGCCGTGTACGGCGAGTGGGGCGGCGAGGTCGGCTCCGAGCCGACGGAGCCGGTCGGACCCCTCGCATGAGCGGCCGCCACGCCGCCGAGCCGACGGCCGCCGCGATCCCGCGCCTGCTGGGCCCGGCCGAGATCCGCGACCTCGCCGGCCTCCTCGACGTCACGCCGACCAAGAAGCTCGGCCAGAACTTCGTGCACGACGCCAACACGGTCCGCCGCATCGTCAAGCTCGCTCGGGTGCGCCCGGGGGAGACCGTCGTCGAGATCGGCCCCGGCCTCGGATCGCTGACCCTCGGCCTGCTCGAGGCGGGCGCACAGGTCGTGGCCGTCGAGATCGACGGGCGCCTCGCCGAGCAGCTGCCGCGCACCGTCGAGCTGATGGCGCCAGGCGCCGATCTCGCGGTCGTGCACGCCGACGCGATGAAGGTGCTCGACCTGCCGGGGGAGCCGGTCCGGCTCGTCGCCAACCTCCCGTACAACATCTCGGTGCCGGTGCTCCTGCACTTCCTCGAGCACTTCGCCAGCATCCGGTCCGGAGTGGTGATGGTGCAGTCCGAGGTCGGGCACCGGCTCGCCGCCGGTCCCGGCTCCAAGGTCTACGGCGGCCCGAGCGTCAAGGCGGCGTGGTTCGGCTCCTGGACGACGGGCGGCGCGGTCTCGCGTCAGATCTTCTGGCCGGTGCCGAACGTCGACAGCGTGCTCGTCGCGTTCGACCGCGGCGAGGAGCCGGGCGACGAGACCCTGCGCCGCGCCGTCTTCGCGGTCGTCGACGCGGCGTTCGCGCAGCGGAGGAAGATGCTCCGCCAGTCGCTCGCGACCCTCTTCGGCGACAGCGCCGCGGCGATCGTCGCGCTCGAGCGGGCCGGCGTCCCGCAGACCGCGCGCGGCGAGGAGCTGGACGTCGCCGCCTTCGTCCGCCTGGGCCGCGAGCTCGATCCGGCGCGGGTCCCCGTGCGCGGCGCGGCGGTGCCCGACGGGTCGCTGGCGGAGACCGACGGGGACGACGCGGACGGGGACGGGGAGCCCGCCCCGGGTGCGGACGAGGGCGCCTCCGCCACCCTGTAGCGTGGATGCATGGCCCACCGCGCGACGTCGAACCGGGTCCACGCGCGGGCGCCAGGCAAGATCAACGTGTTCCTCAAGGTCGGCGCCGTGCGCGACGACGGGTACCACGAGCTGGCCACCGCGTTCCAGTCGCTCTCCCTCTACGAGGACGTGTTCGCGGAGGAGGCGGCCGACTTCTCGGTCTCCTTCTCGGGCTCGATCGACACCTCCCGCCTGGCCGTCGACGGCTCCAACCTCGCGATCAAGGCGGCTCGGGCGCTCGCTCGGGCGACCGGCTACCGCGGCGGCGTGCACCTCGAGATCGAGAAGAACGTCCCCATCGCCGGCGGCATGGGCGGCGGCTCGGCCGACGCGGCCGCGACCCTCCTCGCCTGCGACGCGCTCTGGGGCACGGCCTGCACGAGGGAGCAGCTGCTCGGCATCGCCGCGAGCCTCGGCGCCGACGTCCCCTTCTCCTTCACCGGCGGCACCGCGATCGGAGTCGGCCGCGGCGACGAGCTGAGTCCGGCGCTCGCCAAGGGCCGCTTCGAGTGGGTGCTGGTCCTCTCGGAGGAGGGCCTGTCGACCCCCGAGGTCTACAGCGAGCTCGACCGGCACCGCGAGCGCCACCTGCACGACTTCCGCCCGATCTCGGCGACCCCCGCCATCGATCCCAACGTGCTGCAGGCCCTCCGCGCCGGCGACGCCGCCATGCTCGCCGACGCGATGCACAACGACCTCCAGGCGCCGGCGCTGCACCTGCAGCCCGGGCTCGCCCGCATCCTCGAGCTCGGCGAGGGCCGCGGGGCGCTCGGCGGCCTCGTCTCGGGGTCCGGCCCGACCGTCGCGTTCCTCGCTCCGGACGCCGATGCGGCGGCCGACCTGCAGCGCGAGCTGAGCTCCGCGCGGCTGAGCGCCGTGCGGGTGTCCGGCCCGGTCCACGGGGCTCGCCTGCTGTCGACCTAGTCGCGGAGGCGGTGCCTCCGGAGCGGGGCCCGCGAGCCTCGCGCCCGGCGCCCTCCACAGACGGTCCGCAGAGAAGTTCCGACCTCGTGGCTTAGAGTGCCGCTCATGTCCCGCCGAGCCACCCTCTTCGCGATCCTCTCCGGGATCGTGGCCGCCGTCGTCGCCCTCGCGGCCGCCGAGGTCGTCGCGGTCTTCACCGGAGCGGGCGGCAGTCCGCTGGTCGCGGTCGGCGGCTTCGTCATCGACATCGTGCCCCCGGGCGTGAAGGACACGGTCATCGCGCTCTTCGGCACCGGCGACAAGCTCGTGCTGCTGGTCTCGATCGGCCTCGCGATCGCGCTGCTGGCCGTCGGCGCGGGAGTCCTCGAGTACCGCCGCCCGCCGTTCGGCGTGCTGCTGCTGGCCGTCGTCGCGGGCGCCGGTGCGCTCGCCGCCGTCAGCCGCGAGGGCGCCTCCGGGATCGACGCGGCGCCGAGCATCGTGGGCATGGTGGCCGGTGCCGCGGTGCTCCGCTCGGCCTCCGTCCGCCTCCGCGGCTGGCAGGAGGAGCGCGAGAGCGACTCCCCGGACCGCCGGTCGTTCCTCCGCCTGGTCGGGATCGCCGGAGTCGCCGCGGTCGCCGCCGGCATCGGCGCCCGCTTCCTCACGTCCGCCTCCGCCGCCGTCACCGCCGTGCGCGAGGCCGTGTCCCTGCCGGCTCCCGCCTCGGCCGCCGCGCCCGTCGCGGCCGGCGCCGTGCTCGACGACATCGACGGCATCAGCTCCTACGTCACTCCCAACTCCTCGTTCTACCGGATCGACACCGCGCTCTCGGTGCCGTCGGTCGAGCCCGCCGACTGGTCGCTGAAGATCACCGGCATGGTGGAGGAGGAGATCGAGATCACCTGGGACGAGCTGCTCGCGCTGCCGCTCGAGGAGCATCTGGTCACCCTGTCCTGCGTGTCCAACGAGGTCGGCGGCGACCTGATCGGCACCGCCCTCTGGCTGGGCTACCCGATCCGAGAGCTGCTGGCCCGGGCCCGGCCGACCGCCGGCGCCGACATGGTGCTCTCGCGGAGCATCGACGGCTTCACCGCCTCCAGCCCGCTCGACGTGCTGCAGGACGAGGACCGCGCGAGCCTGCTCGCCGTCGGGATGAACGGCGAGCCGCTCCCGGTCGAGCACGGCTTCCCCGTCCGGATGGTCGTCCCCGGCCTGTACGGCTACGTCTCGGCGACGAAGTGGGTCGTCGAGCTGAAGGTCACGACCTTCGCGGAGGACCTGGCGTACTGGTCGACGCGCGGCTGGACCGAGCGCGGTCCGATCAAGATCGAGTCGCGGATCGACGTGCCGCGCCAGGGCCAGCCCGTCGAGGCGGGGACGGTCGCCGTGGCGGGAGTCGCCTGGGCGCCGCACACCGGCATCGCGAAGGTGGAGGTGCAGATCGACGGCGGCGCCTGGCAGGAGGCGCGCCTCGCCGAGCAGGTCACCGCGGACACGTGGATCCAGTGGGTCCTCGAGTGGGACGCGACGGTCGGCGACCACGTCGTGACCGTGCGCGCCACCGACGCGGACGGCACGGTGCAGACCACGGTCGAGCGCCCGCCCGCTCCCGACGGTGCCACGGGACTGCACCGCCGCTCGGTGTCCGTCTCGGAGCCGGCAGCCGCGGGCTGAGGTCCGGGGGCCGCGACCCGGCCGCACTGTGATCGACCCGCGGCGGACCGCTCAGGCGGCACCGCCTAGGCTGGATCCCTATGGCACATCTGCTGGGCGCCGAGGCGCTGCGACTCGAGTACCCCACACGCGTGATCTTCGACGACGTCTCCCTGGGGATCGAGGAGGGCGACCGCATCGGGATCGTCGGACGCAACGGCGACGGCAAGTCGACCCTCCTGCGCCTGCTCGCGCAGCGCATCGAGCCGGACAGCGGCCGCGTCACGCACCGCCGCGGCGTCACGCTCGGGATGCTCGACCAGGCCGACACGGTCGATGAGGACCTCACCGTCGCCCAGGCCGTCGTCGGCGGGCTCCAGGAGCACGAGTGGGCGGGCGACGCGCGCACCCGAGACGTGATCGCGGGCCTGCTGCGCGACGTCCCCTGGGACGGAGTGGTCGGCTCCCTCTCGGGCGGGCAGCGGCGCCGGGTCGCCCTCGCGAAGCTGCTCGTCGGCGACTGGGACGTCGTCTTCCTCGACGAGCCCACCAACCACCTCGACGTCGAGGGCATCGCCTGGCTCGCCGAGCACCTCAAGCGCCGCTGGGCGGCGTCGTCGGGCGGGCTCGCGGTCGTCACCCACGACCGGTGGTTCCTCGACGAGATCTGCACCGCCACCTGGGAGGTGCACGACCGTCTCGTCGAGCCGTTCGAGGGCGGGTACGCGGCGTACATCCTGCAGCGCGTCGAGCGCGACCGGATGGCCTCGACCATGGAGGCCAAGCGCCAGAACCTGATGAAGAAGGAGCTCGCCTGGCTCCGCCGCGGCGCCCCCGCCCGCACGGCGAAGCCCAAGTTCCGGATCGACGCCGCGAACCAGCTGATCGAGGACGAGCCCCCGGTGCGCGACTCGGTCTCGCTCTCGCAGCTCGCCGTCTCGCGCCTGGGCAAGGACGTCGTCGACCTGCTCGACGTCACCGTCCGCTACGGCGAGCGGACCGTCCTCAACCGCATCGAGTGGCGGATCGCGCCCGGCGAGCGCACCGGCATCCTGGGCGTGAACGGCGCCGGCAAGTCGACCCTCCTCGGCCTGGTCGCGGGCAGCGTGGAGCCGACGAGCGGCCGGGTGAAGCGCGGCACCACCGTGCGCGTCGCGATCCTCGACCAGCAGCTGCGCGAGCTGACCGGGGTCCAGCACCGGCCCGTCCGCGAGATCATCGCGGAGCAGCGCACCAGCTACTCCATCGGCGGCAAGGAGATGACTCCGGGCCAGCTGCTCGAGCGCCTCGGCTTCTCGAGCGCGCAGCTCTCGACGCCGGTGAAGGACCTCTCGGGCGGTCAGCGCCGGAGGCTCCAGCTCCTGCTCATCCTGCTCAGCGAGCCCAACGTGCTGATCCTCGACGAGCCGACCAACGACCTCGACACCGACATGCTCGCCGCGATCGAGGACCTGCTCGACTCCTGGCCGGGCACCCTCCTCGTCGTCTCGCACGACCGGTACCTGCTCGAGCGCGTCACCGACCAGCAGTACGCCGTGATGGACGGCGCGTTCCGCCACCTGCCCGGCGGCGTCGAGCAGTACCTCGACCTGCGCCGCGCGCTCGAGAAGGGTGCGCCCGCGGCGGCGTCGTCGGGCTCCTCCTCCGCCGCGCCGGCGTCGAGCGGACTCGCGGGGGCCGAGCGCCGCACCGCGGAGAAGGAGGTGTCGGCGATCGACCGGCGCCTGCACAAGCTCACGCAGCTGACGAAGACCGTGCACGAGAAGATGGCGACGCACGACCAGGACGACTACGACGGCATCCTGGCGCTCAACGCCTCGCTCCGAGCCTACGAGGACGAGGCGGCCGAGCTCGAGCTGCGCTGGCTGGAGCTCTCGGAGCAGCTCGAGGGCTGACGCAGCTCTCCTCCGCGGCACCGGCAGCTGTCCCGTACCGCGTGGGCGGGCCGCCGTCGCGGGCCCGGGGCGACCGGCTCAGCCGAAGTCGAGGGAGAGCTTTCTGAGGAGCTGCGCCAGCCGCTCCTGCTGCGCGTGGGTGAGCGCGCCGAGCAGCTCCTGCTCCGCGTCGACCAGGCGGGTGATCGCCGCGTCGACCCGGGCGAGCCCCGACGGCGTCATCTGCACCAGCACGCCGCGCCCGTCGTTCGGGTCGTCGAGGCGCTCGACCAGGTCGCGCTCGACCAGCCGGTCGATGCGGTTGGTCATGGTGCCGCTGGTGACCATGGTCGCCTGGAGGAGCTGCTTGGGGCTCATCCGGTACGGCGCGCCCGCGCGCCGCAGGGCCGAGAGCACGTCGAACTCCCACGTCTCGAGCTCCGACCGGCCGAAGGCGCTGCCGCGCGCGCGCTCGAGCTGCTTGGCCAGCCGGCGCATCCGCGAGAAGACCTGGAGCGGCGTGAAATCGAGATCGGGCCGCTCCCGGACCCAGGCGTCGACGATCCCGTCGACCTCGTCATTCGCACTCACCCGTCCATTGTGGCGGCTGCGCGGCTCGGGCGACGCCGGGAGGCGGACGGGCCCGGGAGGCGGACGGGCCGGGAGGCGGACGGCCGGGAGGCGGGGGCCTCCCGGGCCGCCGTCGCCCGCCCGAGCGGCGGCCGCCCGCGCCCGAGGCGGGGCCGGGGGCGCGGGGATGGCAGGATGGACGGCGCGCGATCGCGCGGTCCGCCATGGTGTAACGGCAGCACGGCAGCCTTTGGAGCTGTCCGGTCCAGGTTCGAATCCTGGTGGCGGAGCGGCACCAGGACGGTGCGCTCACGGAGGAGAACGCGAAGAACATGGCAGACAGCACGCTCGCCGTCGTGATCCTGGCGGCAGGCCAGGGCACCCGCATGAAGTCCCGCACCCCGAAGGTCCTGCACCGCCTCGCCGGGAGGCCGCTGCTCGGGCACGTGCTCGACACGGCCGCCTCGCTCGACGCGGCGCACGTCGTCACCGTGGTGCGCCACGAGCGCGACCGGGTCGCCGAGGCCGTCCTCGAGCACACGCCCTCCGCGCTGGTGGTGGACCAGGACGAGACGCCCGGCACCGGCCGCGCGGTCGAGCAGGGCCTCGCGGCGCTCCCGGAGTCCTTCGCCGGCACGGTCGTCGTGCTGAGCGCCGACGTCCCGCTGCTGGACGCGCCGACCCTCCGCCGCCTGCTCGACGAGCACCTCGCCGCGGCGAACGCGCTCACCATGCTCTCCTGCGTGCTCGAGGACCCGACCGGCTTCGGCCGGATCGTCCGCGGCGCCGACGGAGCCTTCGCCTCCATCGTGGAGCAGAAGGACGCCAGCCCCGACGAGCTCGACCTCACCGAGATCAACGCCGGCGTCTACGCCTTCGACGCCGCCGCGCTCCGCTCGGTCATCGGCGCGATCGGCACCGAGAACGCTCAGCGGGAGAAGTACCTCACCGACGCCGCCGCCGCGCTCAAGGCCGCCGGCCGCGCGATCGAGGCCGTCCCTGTGCAGGACCGCTGGCTCGTGGCCGGGATCAACGACCGCGCCCAGCTCGCCGACGCGGCGCTCGAGCTCAACGCGCGCATCGTGCGCCGCTGGCAGCTCGAGGGCGTCACGATCCAGGACCCGGCGACGACCTGGATCGACGTGGACGCGGTCCTCGCCCCGGACGTCGAGATCCTCCCGGGCACGCAGATCAAGGGCCCGACCGTCATCGCCACCGGTGCGGTCATCGGCCCGGACACCACGCTCGACTCCTGCGAGGTCGGCGAGGACGCGGTCGTGAAGCGCTCCGACGCGACGCTCGCCGTCATCGGCGCGAAGGCCCAGGTCGGCCCGTTCTCGTTCCTCCGCCCCGGCACCGTGCTCGGCGCCCGCGGCAAGATCGGCACCTACGTCGAGACCAAGAACGCCGTCATCGGCGAGGGATCGAAGGTCCCGCACCTCTCCTACGTCGGCGACGCGGTCATCGGCGAGGAGTCGAACATCGGCGCCGGCTCGATCTTCGCCAACTACGACGGGGTGAGCAAGGCGTCCTCCGTGGTGGGCTCGCACGTGCGTGCGGGGTCGCACAACGTCTTCGTCGCCCCCGTTAGAATCGGTGACGGAGCGTACACGGGCGCCGGCACGGTCATCCGCAAGGACATCCCCGCCGGAGCCCTCGGGATCACCGTCGCTCCGCAGCGCAACATGGCCGGGTGGGTGCAGACCCACCGTCCGGGCACCGCAGCGGCCGACGCCGCCGAGGCGGCCCTGGCGTCGGATCCCACCGGATCCGACCAGGCGCCCACCGGAGGAAGCGGAGCACAGTGACCGGCATCACCGCCAGCAACAAGAAGAGCCTGGTCCTCGTCTCGGGGAGGGCGCATCCGGCACTGGCGGAGGCGGTCGCCGCCGAGCTCGGGACCGAGCTCGTCACGACCGAGGGGCGCACCTTCGCCAACGGCGAGCTCTACGTCCGCTACGGCGAGTCGGTCCGCGGAGGCGACGTGTTCGTCCTCCAGTCGCACACGTCCCCGATCAACGAGTGGCTGATGGAGCAGCTGATCATGGTCGACGCGCTCAAGCGCGCCTCCGCCAAGCGGATCACCGTGGTCGCCCCCTTCTACCCCTACGCGCGCCAGGACAAGAAGGGCCGCGGCCGCGAGCCGATCTCGGCCCGCCTCGTCGCCGACCTCTTCAAGGCGGCGGGAGCCGACCGGATCATGTCGGTCGACCTCCACGCGGCGCAGATCCAGGGCTTCTTCGACGGCCCCGTCGACCACCTCTTCGCGATGCCGGTGCTGCTCGAGCACTTCCGCGAGAAGCTCGACCCCTCGACCCTCACCATCGTCTCGCCCGACATGGGCCGCGTCCGCGTCGCCGACATCTGGAGCGACAAGCTCGGCGTCCCGCTGGCGATCATCCACAAGCGCCGCGACCCGAAGGTCGCCAACCAGGTCTCCGTCCACGAGATCGTCGGCGAGGTGAAGGGCCGCGTCTGCCTCCTCGTCGACGACCTCATCGACACCGGGCGCACCATCGCGAAGGCGGCCGAGGCGCTGAAGAAGGCGGGCGCGATCGGCGTGGTCGTCGCGGCCACCCACGCCGTCTTCTCGGACCCGGCGGTCGAGCTCCTGAGCTCGGAATTCATCGACTCGGTCGTCGTCACCGACACCCTGCCGCTGCCGCCGGAGAAGACCTGGGACCGCCTGACGATCCTGCCCATCGCTCCGCTGCTGGCCCGCGCCATCCACGAGGTCTTCGACGACGGCTCCGTGACGTCGATGTTCGACGGCGACGCGTAGGACCCCGCGCCCCGGGTGCGCCCTGCAGAGCGCACCCGGGTCCCGCCCCGGCTCCACCGCCTAGGGCGAGGCCGTGCCCCAGCGTTCGGATGCACCCTCGCCCTGGCGGCGGTCTTCCTGGTCTGGTCGCCGGCCGCCGCCGCGGCGGGCTGGTGGCTGCTCCTCGGGCTCGCCGTCGCTGCGGCCGCCGCGGCCCTGAGCGCCGTCGCCGATGCCGGGCGCACCGTCCACGACGGCCCCTCCTCCGAGTGGCTCGGGATCGTCGGGCGCGCCTTCGCCTCGGCCGCGCTGGCCCTGACCGCGGCCCAGTCGGTCCTCGGGGGAGCGGCCCGGCCCCTGGCCGTCCTGCTGCTCGTGGCCGTCGCGCTCTTCGGCCTGCGCGGCGGGCGCCTCCCCGCTCGCCCGGTCCTGCTCCTCGTCGGCGCGGTCGTCGTCCTGCTGGCCGCCGCCGCCGTGCTCGTGCTGGCGTCCCCTCCGGACCCCGCGCCGCTCGACCCGCTGCGCGACGGAGGGCCGCTGGGAGCCGGCACCGCCGCGGCGCTGCTCCTGATCCTCCTGCCGACCTCCCGCTCCGGCGCGGTGACGGCTCTCCGCCCCGCCCTGCTGCGCATCGGGATCGCCACGGCGGCCGCCGCCGCGCTCGCTACCGGTCTGCTCCTGGCGGCCGGTCCCGAGGTCCTCGCGTCCTCGGAGACCCCCCTGAGCGCTGTCACCCGGGGCACGCCCGCGTCCGGGCTCGTCGGGGCCGCCGCGGTGATCGCGGTCCTGCTCGCGCTCCTCGACCTCGGGAGGAGGGATGCGCGCGCCCTCGTCCGTCTCGCCGGCGCGGGGGAGATCCCGGCAGTGCTCGCTACCAGGAACCGCAGGACCGGCGTGCCGGCGGCGGCCCAGCTCGTCCTCTGCCTGGTCGCCGTGCTCGCGGTCGTGATCCTCGACGCCGACGCGCTGCTCGCCTTCGCCGTGGCCGCTCTGCTGGTGGCGACCATCGTGCGGCGCCTCGACCACGGAGCGGCCGGGGCGAGCGGCCCGGCCCTCGCGTCGGCCGCGGTCTCGCTGCTGCTCCTGCTCGCCCTCCCGGCTGCCACGGCGGCCGCCGCAGCGGTGCTCCTGGCGGCGCTCCTGATCGCGCGGGCGTTCCGGAGCTGAGGGGTCAGCCGGCCCGGGCGTCGAGCGCCCGCTCGGGGAGCCGGACGCCACCGCCCGGCTCCGCTGACGACGGGGGAGCTCCCTCCGCGACGAGCAAGGCGCCCCCGCCCGAGGATCCGAGGATCCTGCAGGCGGGGGCGCCTTCCCGTGCGACGCGGGTCAGTGCGTGGAGGGGTCCTGCTCGACCTCGGTGCGATCGCCCGACCACAGTGTGTGGAAGGTGCCCTCCTTGTCGACGCGCTTGTAGGTGTGCGCTCCGAAGAAATCGCGCTGGCCCTGCACGAGAGCGGCCGGGAGGCGCTTGGAGGCGAGCGAGTCGTAGTACGACAGCGCGGCGCCGAAGCCGGGGATCGGCACGCCCGAGAGCGCGGCGGTCGAGACGATGCGGCGCCAGGCGGCCTCGCCGTTGGCGACGGCCTCGGCGAAGTACGGGTCCTCGAGGAGGGTCGTGATGCCGGCGTTCTCGTCGTAGGCGTCGACGATGCGGTTGAGGAACTGGGCGCGGATGATGCAGCCCGCGCGCCAGATCTTGGCGACCGCTCCCTTGTCGATCTCCCAGCCGTACTTCTCGGCCCCGGCGATGATCGCGTCGAAGCCCTGCGAGTAGGCGACGACCTTGGAGGCGTAGAGCGCGGCGCGCACGTCGTCCTCGAAGCCCTCGTACTTCTCGACCGGGGTCGGGCGCGAGGTGACGCGGGCCTGCACGGCCTCGCGCTGCTCGGGGTGGGAGGACACGGCACGGGCGAAGACGGCCTCGGCGATGCCGCCGACGGGGACGCCGAGGTCGAGCGCGTTCTGCACGGTCCAGACGCCGGTGCCCTTCGAGCCGGCCTGGTCGAGGACGACGTCGATGAAGGGCTTGCCGGTGTCGGCGTCGACCTGGCGGAGCACCTCGGCGGTGATCTCGATGAGGTACGACTCGAGGTCGCCCTTGTTCCAGGCGTCGAAGACCTCGGCGATGGCGGCGGGCTCGTGTCCGCCGACGGTGCGGAGCAGGTCGTACGCCTCGGCGATGAGCTGCATGTCGGCGTACTCGATGCCGTTGTGGATCATCTTGACGAAGTGGCCGGCGCCGTCGGTGCCGATGTGGGTGACGCAGGGCTCGCCCTCGGCGACCGCGGCGATCGACGAGAGGATCGGGCCGAGCGTCCTGTAGGACTCGACCGAGCCGCCGGGCATGATCGACGGGCCCTTGAGCGCGCCCTCCTCGCCGCCGGAGATGCCGGTGCCGACGAAGTGGATGCCGGTCTCGCGGACGGCCTTCTCGCGGCGGATGGTGTCGGTGAAGAGCGCGTTGCCGCCGTCGACGATGATGTCGCCGGGCTCGAAGACCTTCGTCAGCTGCTCGATCACGGCGTCGGTGCCGCGGCCGGCCTGGACCATGATGATCGCGGTGCGCGGGGTGGCGAGCGAGGCGGCGAAGTCCTCGATGGTCTCGGACGCGACGAAGCCCGCCTCCGGGTGCTCCGTGATGAGGGTCTCGGTGCGGCCGTAGGAGCGGTTGAACACCGCGACCGTGTTGCCCTCGCGGCTGGCGAGGTTGCGGGCGAGGTTCGAGCCCATCACCGCCAGACCGACGACTCCGATGTTGGCTGTGGCGGTGGGCTTGTCAGACACGGTTCTCCTCGACGTTCGCGTTCAGGGGCGAGCCCAGGCTAGCCCCGGGTCGCTCCGGGGAGCCCGGGTCCGAGCCGTCTCCCGGCTGCACATCGGTCGTGCGGCGCGCGCACGGTCTTGCGCGCGCCGCGACGACCGCGACCGGAGCCGGTCAGGCGCCGTGGCCGAGGGGGACGCGCTCCGACGGGATCGGCGGCGGCGGGGGAGTGCCGTCGCCGAACGGGCGGCCGCCGAGCTCCTCGCGGCGCGAGGGGACGAGCCAGCCGGAGAGGTCCGGGCCCTTGGGGACGACGCCGGTCGGATTGATGTCCCGCTGCACCTCGTAGTAGTGCGACTTGATGTGGGTGAAGTCGATCGTGTCGCCGAACCCCGGAGTGGCGAAGAGGTCGCGTGCGTAGCCCCAGAGCGCGGGCATCGCCGACAGCAGGTTCCGGTTGGCCTTGAAGTGGCTGTAGTAGACGGCGTCGAAGCGGGCGAGCGTCGTGAAGAGCCGCACGTCCGCCTCGGTGATGGTGTCGCCGACCAGGTAGCGGCGGGTGCTCAGCCGCTCCTCCAGCCAGTCCAGCCGCGCCCAGAGGCGGTCGTAGGCCCGCTCGTAGGAGCGCTGCGACCCGGCGAAGCCGCACTTGTAGACGCCGTTGTTCACGTCGTGGAAGACCAGCTCGGCGATCTCGTCGATCTCCTCGCGGTGCTCCTCGGGGTAGAGGTCGGGGGCGCCGTCGCGGTGGAACGCGGTCCACTCGGTGGAGAAGTCGAGCGTCATCACCGGGTAGTCGTTGGTGACGACCTGGCCGCTCGGGATGTCCACGAGGGCCGGGACGGTGATCCCGCGCGGGTAGTCGGGGAAGCGGGCGAAGAACGCGTCCTGGAGGCGGGGGATGCCCAGCACCGGGTCGACCCCGCCCGGATCGAGGTCGAAGGTCCAGCTGCGCTTGTCGTGCGTGGGCCCGCAGATGCCCATCGAGAGGGCGTCCTCGAGACCGAGCAGGCGCCGCACGATCACGGCGCGGTTCGCCCACGGGCAGGCGCGGGAGACCACGAGGCGGTAGCGCCCGGCCTCCACCGGGTACCCGTCGCGGCCGTCGGCGGTGATCCGCGTCGGGATGTAGTTCGTGTCGCGGTGGAAGCCGTTCTTCTCGACGTAGGAGCCGAAGTCGTCGCTCGTCATACCCGCACGGTAGGCGGTCCGCCTGGACGTCCGGCTCCGAGTCCGGCGGCGACCGCCTGCTGGCGGGCGGCCGCGATGCCGGGTAGGATCGGCAGCTGAACTTCGGCGAGGGATGCACGTGCATCCGTGATCGACGCGGTGGAAGCAGGCGAGGCCCCCACGGGGCGCCACGGACTTCTCCTCACGCTGACATGCGTTCGAGTCGACAAACCGTCCGTGGCCGCAGGCCACGACCCGATCCGGTGGCGTGCGCGCCGCCCAAGGAGAACATCATGGCTGAACTGACCAACAAGGTCGTCGTCGAGGTCCGCACCTCGTTCGGCAAGGGCGCCGCCCGCAAGATCCGCGCGCAGGACAAGATCCCCGCGGTCCTCTACGGTCACGGCACCGAGCCCCAGCACCTCACCCTCCCGGGCCACCAGGTGCTCCTGCTCACCCGCAAGGCGAACGCGATCCTCGAGCTCGACATCGAGGGCGCCGCGCAGACGACGCTGGTGAAGGACATCCAGCGCGACCCGGTGCGCCAGATCATCGAGCACATCGACCTCGTCGTCATCAACAAGGGCGAGAAGGTCGAGGTGGACATCCCCGTGCACGTCGAGGGCGACGCCGCTCCCGGCACCCTCGTCTCGATCGAGTCGAACACCCTCTCGCTCGAGGTCGACGCCACGCGCATCCCGCAGAACATCGTCGTCTCCGTCGAGGGCCTCGAGGCCGGCACGCAGATCACCGCCGCCGACGTCACGCTCCCCGAGGGCGCCACGCTGGTCACCGACGCCGAGGTGCTCATCGTCAACGTCACCGCCGAGGTCGAGCAGGACCTGGGCGAGGACGACGAGACCCCGGCCTCGGGCGACGTCGTCGCCGAGACCGCGGAGTAGTCCGCACCACCCCGGGAACGGGCCCGCTCGCAGCCGCGGCGGGCCCGTTCCGCGTCCGGCGGGGCCCCCCCCCGCCGCCCCCGAGGAAGAGGAACGACATGGGTGACACCTGGCTGGTCGTCGGACTGGGCAACCCGGGCGCGCAGTACGCGCGCAACCGGCACAACGTCGGCCAGATGGTGCTCGACGAGCTCGCGACGCGGATCGGCGGCTCGTTCCGCCGGCACAACCGCGCCAACGCCGTGGTCGCCGAGGGCTTCCTCCGCCCGGGCGGACCGAAGCTCGTGCTGGGCAAGCCCAACAGCTTCATGAACCTCTCCGGCGGGCCGACGGCGCAGCTGCTCGACTTCTACTCGGTCGACCCGGCGCACCTGATCGTCGTGCACGACGAGCTCGACATCTCCTTCGACACCCTGCGCCTCAAGCAGGGCGGCGGTCACGGAGGGCACAACGGCATCCGCGACATCCTCGCGGCGACCGGAGGAGCCGAGTTCCTGCGCGTGCGGGTCGGCATCGGCCGCCCGCCGGGCCGCCAGCAGGCCGCCGACTTCGTGCTGAAGGACTTCGCCGGCCCGGAGCGCGAGGCGCTCCCGATCCTGGTCTCGGACGCCGCCGACGCCGTCGAGCTCATCGCCGACTCCGGCCTCTCCGCCGCCCAGCTGAAGTTCCACACCAGCGCCTGACCCGCCCTCCACCGAGGGGACCCCGGACGGCGAGGGAGACCGCAGCGCCGGGCTCCCTCGACGGTTCGGGGTTCCCTCGGCGGTCGGCCCGCGGGGCGGCCGTAAACTGGACCCGTGCCCCTCAACGAGATCATCTCGGCGCTGTCGCGCGCCTCCACGTTCGACGATGCTCTCGCGTACGCGGTGCGGGACGCCGACTTCTCGGTGGCTGACGGCCTCCGGGTCCCCCTGCTCGCGGGCCTGATCGAGAGGCGCGCGGAGGCGGGACGCCCGCAGGCGGCGCTGGTGGTCACGGCCACGGGCCGCGACTCCGAGAACGTGCGCGCCTCCCTCGGCTGCATGCTGCCGGATGCGGACGTCGTCGAGTTCCCGGCCTGGGAGACGCTGCCGCACGAGCGCCTCAGCCCGAGCGCCGAGATCGTGGGGCGGCGCCTGGACGCGCTGCGGCGGATGAAGCAGTGGTCGGGCGAGCGGCCCCTCGTAGTGGTCGCCTCCGTGCGCGCGGCGCTGCAGCCGGTCGCCGACAACCTCGCCGACATCGAGCCGATCCGACTCGTGAAGGGCGCCCGCGGTTACGACCTCGGCCGCATCTCCTCCGAGCTGGTCGACCTGGCCTACGCCCGGGTCGACATGGTCACGCGCCGCGGCGAGTTCGCCGTGCGCGGCGGCATCCTCGACGTCTTCCCGGCGGTGGCCGAGCATCCGAGCCGAGTGGACTTCTTCGGCGACGAGGTCGACTCCATCCGCGGCTTCTCCGTGGCCGATCAGCGCTCGCTCCCGGGCGAGGCCGACTCGGTGGTCCTCCCGCCGAGCCGCGAGCTGCTGCTGGTGCCCGCGGTGCGGCAGCGGGCCCGCGAGATGCTGCACGAGTTCCCGAGCCTGTCGGCGATGCTCGCCAAGATCGCCGAGGGCATCCCGGTCGAGGGGATGGAGTCGCTCGCCCCCGCGTTGCTGGAGCGGCTGGTCCCGATCTCGCACTACCTCCCCGAGGGGGCGGCCGTCGCGGTCCTCGCCCCCGAGCGCGTGGCGACGCGGGCGATCAGCCTCGCCGAGACGAACCGCGAGTTCCTGCAGGCGGCCTGGAGCGCGGCGACCGCCGGCGCCGAGGCTCCCATCGACCTCGCCTCGGGCGAGTTCATCTCGCTCGGCGCGCTCCGCGACTCCGTGAAGCTCAGCGCCCCGGGCGCCGACGCTCCCGACCACCCGTGGTGGACGATGAGCACGTTCCGCCAGGGCCCCGCCGCGGGCGAGGCCGAGGTGCTGCCGGAGGAGCTCGGGATCGACGAGATCCTCGCCGTCCGCGTCGAGGGCGAGCCGGTCCCCGGATTCGGAGCGAGCGTCGAGGGCGCCCTCGCCCACGTCCGCGCGCGCCTGGCCGACGGCTGGACCGTGGTCCTGACCGCGCCCGGCACCGGCACGGTCGAGCGCACCGACCAGGTCCTCGCCGAGCACGAGGTCGCCGCCCGCATCGTCGCCGACCTCCCCGCCGGGCTCGAGACGGGCCTGGCCTACGTGGTCCAGGCCTCCGTCGACCACGGCTTCGAGGTGGAGGAGGCAAAGCTCGCCCTGCTCACCGACACGGAGTTCTACGGCCGCACCGTCGGCTACGACTCCCGCGCGGTGAAGAAGCTCGCGTCGCGCCGCAAGAACGTCGTCGACCCGCTGCAGCTCACGCCCGGCGACTTCGTGGTGCACGCCACGCACGGCATCGGCCGGTTCGTGGAGCTCTCTCAGCGCGAGGTCTCCAGCGGGGGCCGCAACGCGATCAAGACCCGCCGCGAGTACCTGGTGCTCGAGTACGCCCCCAGCAAGCGCGGCTTCCCGGGCGACAAGCTGCTCGTCCCCACGGACCAGCTCGACCTGCTCTCCCGCTACGTCGGCGGCGAGGCTCCGGCGCTGAGCAAGATGGGCGGGAGCGACTGGGCGCAGGCCAAGAGCAAGGCCCGCCGCGCGGTCCGCGACATCGCGGTCGAGCTCGTGAAGCTCTACTCCGCCCGGATGGCCTCCCGCGGGCACGCGTTCCCGCCGGACACCCCCTGGCAGCGCGAGCTGGAGGAGGCGTTCCCGTTCGCCGAGACCCCCGACCAGCTCACCGTCATCGACGAGGTCAAGGCCGACATGGAGCGGCCGATCCCGATGGACCGCCTGCTCTCGGGCGACGTCGGCTTCGGCAAGACCGAGGTCGCCGTGCGCGCCGCGTTCAAGGCGATCCAGGACGGGAAGCAGGTCGCGATGCTCGTGCCGACCACGCTGCTCGTCCGCCAGCACCTCGAGACGTTCCAGGAGCGCTTCGCCGGCTTCCCCGTCCACCTGCGGGCGCTCAGCCGGTTCCAGAGCGCGAAGGAGTCGAAGGAGACGATCGAGGGCCTGGCCGACGGCACCGTCGACATGGTCATCGCGACCCACCGGCTCCTCAGCGACAACATCGTCTTCAAGGACCTCGGCCTGCTCGTGATCGACGAGGAGCAGCGCTTCGGCGTCGAGCACAAGGACAAGCTCAAGGCGCTGAAGAAGAACGTCGACATCCTCTCGATGAGCGCCACGCCCATCCCGCGGACGCTCGAGATGGCGGTGACCGGCATCCGCGAGATGTCGACCCTCGCGACCCCGCCGGAGGAGCGCCACCCGATCCTCACCTTCGTCGGCCCTTACTCCGAGAAGCAGGTGTCGGCCGCGATCCGCCGGGAGCTCCTGCGCGAGGGCCAGGTGTTCTTCGTGCACAACCGCGTCTCGACGATCAACCGCGTCGCCTCGCAGCTCGCCGAGCTGGTGCCCGAGGCGCGGATCGCGGTCGCGCACGGCAAGCTCAGCGAGTCGCAGCTCGAGCGGATCATCGTCGACTTCTGGGAGCGCAAGTTCGACGTCCTGGTGTCGACGACGATCGTCGAGACCGGCCTCGACATCCCGAACGCGAACACGCTGATCGTCGACCGCGCCGACAAGTACGGTCTCTCGCAGCTGCACCAGCTGCGCGGGCGGGTCGGCCGCGGCCGCGAGCGCGCCTACGCCTACCTCCTCTACGACGAGACGAAGCCGCTGAGCGAGACCGCGCACGACCGGCTGCAGACCCTGGCCGCCAACTCGGACCTCGGCGGCGGCATGCAGATCGCGCTGAAGGACCTCGAGATCCGCGGTGCGGGCAACCTCCTCGGCGGCGAGCAGTCCGGGCACATCCAGGGCGTGGGATTCGACCTCTACCTGCGGATGATCGGCGAGGCCGTCGACACCTTCCGCGGCGAGGTCGCCGAGGGGCAGACGGAGCTGCGGCTCGAGCTGCCCGTCGACGCGCGCATCCCGGAGGAGTACGTCGACAGCGAGCGGCTGCGCCTGGAGGCGTACCAGAAGCTGTCGGCCGCGTCGTCGCCGACGGCGAAGGAGGGGAGCATCGACCTCGTGGTCGAGGAGCTGACCGACCGCTACGGTGAGCTGCCCGAGGCGGTCGAGAACCTCATCCTGGTGTCGAGGCTGCGGATGCGCGCGCAGAAGGCGGGCCTCAGCGACGTGGTCGCGATGGGCTCGAACGTCCGCGTGGCTCCCGCTCACCTGCCCGACTCGATCCAGGTGCGCCTGCGCCGGATGTACCCGACCGCGAAGTACCTGCAGCAGGCCGACGCGGTCGTCGTGCCGATGCCCGTGCTCGACGGCGTCCCGCTCGGCGACCGGGCGCTCATCCAGTGGGTGGCGTCGCTCCTGGACGCGCTGTTCCCGGAGCCGGTCACCGTCTGAGGTCCTCGGGGCGGCGCTCCCCGGTGGAGCGCCGCTCCGCTCCGGCGGCCGTCGCCGCTGCGGGAGGGCCCGCTGGCAGGATGGAGGGCATGCCGCTCCTCGCCGCCCGACGTCCCCGTGAGCCGGAGCCGCTCGCCGGCCCGCTGGTCGCCGTCCGCGGGGTCGCGGTGCGCGCCTCGGGGGTCGAGCTGCTCGCCCCGTGCTCGCTCGAGGTGGAGGCGGGGGAGGGCGTCGCGGTGACGGGCCGCAACGGCACCGGCAAGACCACGCTCCTGCGGGTGATCGCCGGCCTCACCGCTCCGAGCGAGGGAGTCGTGGCGGTGGCCGGGCGCGCCCCGGAGGAGCGCTCCGCCGCCCACCGCCGCGCCGTCGCCGCCCTGATCGGCACCCCGCCCTTCGAGCGGGACCTGACCCTCGAGGAGCACCTCGCAATGGTGGCCGTCTCGTGGGGGGCGCCGGTCGCCGACGCCCGCCGCGAGGCCGCAGCTGGTCTCGACGCGCTCGCGCTCGCTCCGCTCGCCCGCCGCTTCCCGCACGAGCTCTCCTCCGGGCAGACGCAGCTGTTCTCCCTCGCGCTCGTGCTGGCCCGTCCCTCCGCGGTGCTGCTGCTCGACGAGCCGGAGCAGCGGCTCGACGTCGAGCGGGTGCCGCTGGTCGCGGAGGTCCTGCGGCGCGAAGCCGCGTCCCGGGCACTCGTCGTCGCGACCCACAGCCCTGTGCTGATCGAGGGTCTGGGCGCGCGGGTCGTCGAGCTGGAGCGGGCGTGACGCGCGCGGAGGGGGCCCGCGTCGCCGAGGTGCGGGCTCTGCACCGGCACCGCGCCGCGGCTCCGCCGAGTCCGCGCGCCTACGCGGGCTACCTCGCCGCGATGACCGTCCTCGTCGTCGTCCTCCCCGTCGCCCGGGCCCTCGCGCTCCTCGCCGCCGAGGCGGGAGCCGCGCCGGAGCCGCTGATCGCCCTCGCCGCGGGTCTCGCCCTGCCCGCCGCCGTGCTCCTGGGCCGGGTGCGCGGACCCGCGGTGGGCGAGCCGCACACCACGGCCGTGCTGCTCGCGACCGATCTGCGCCGCTGGTCGGTGCTCCGCCGACCCGTGGTCCGGGCGTCGGCCGGTCTCGTGGCGTGCTGCTCCGCCGTCGCGTCGCTCCTCGCCCTCGCCGCCTCCGCGCCGCTCCTCGCGGCCGTCGCCGGCGGCGCCGCGTTCGCCGGCCTTCTCGCCGTCGCCTGGCTCGCCGGTCAGTGCCTCCCCTCGCGCCTCCCCGCGCTCGCGGCGGGCCTCCTCGCCTCCCTCGCGGTCCTCGGGGCCCTCCTGCCCGGTGCGCCCACGCCGGGCGGCCTCCTCGCCTCAGCCGTGAGCGGAGCGGAGGAGGTGCGCGCCGCGACCGTGCTGCTCGCGTCGGCCGCGGTCCTCCTGGCCGCGGCGCCCCGGCTGCTCGACGCCGCGCGCGGGCCTCGCCTCCTCGCCCAGGCCCGGCAGTGGTCGGCGACCACCCGGCTCGGAGCGACGGGCGACCTCGCCGAGTCGCTCGACGGGTACCGCGCCCTCCCGGCGATCGGGCGGGGGCTCCGAGCGGTCCGCCTCTCCCCGTTCGCCCTCGCGGTGCCGGTGCGCGACGCGATCGGCGCGCTGCGCACTCCCGGCCGCTCAGCGGTCGCGGTCGTCGCCCTGGCCGTTGCCGGCGCCGCCGCCGTGCTCGCCGCGGTCGTGCCGTCCTTCCTCCTCGCACTCCCGGCCGCCGCGGCGGGCGTGCTCGCCTACCTCGGCGCCGGCGTCTGGAGCGACGGCTTCCGCCACGCCGCCGCGACCGCGGGGCAGCCGGCGCTCCTCGCCCCCGGTCCGTTCGAGCTGCTCCTCCTGCACGCCGTGCTCCCTCTGGTGCTCGCGGTCGGAGTCGCGGTGCTCGGCGCCCTCGCCGCCTCGCTGCTGCTCCCGGGCGCGGCGGTGCCGGTGGCCGCCGCGACCGCCGTCGCCGCCGTCGCCGCGCGGGCGATGGACGCGACCCGGGGTCCGCTGCCGCCGCAGCTGCTCAGCCCGGTGCCGCTCCCGATCGGGGACGGCGCGGGAGTCGCGGTGGTCCTCTGGAACCTGGCGGGTGCACTGGTCAGCGCCTCGACCGCGGTGTCCGTCGCGGCGTCGCCCGGGCTCCTCGCCGCGGTGCCGCTCGTCGCCGGCGGCTGCCTCCTCGTCGCGCGGCGGCGTCTCGCGCGGGCCTGAGGCTCCCGGGCGCCCGCGCCGCCCGGATGTCCGCGGAGGCGGCCGGACCGGATGCGAGGATGGCGGGGTGACCGCGCATCCCCGGCTCGACGAGCTCATCCGCACCGTCCACGTCCTCCGCGCCCCGGGCGGCTGCCCGTGGGACGCCGAGCAGACCCACGAGTCGCTCGTGCGCTACCTGATCGAGGAGTCGCACGAGCTCGTCGACGCCATCGAGGCGGGGGACCGGGCCGACCTGATCGAGGAGCTCGGCGACGTCCTCTACCAGGTGCTCTTCCACGCCGACCTGGCGGCCGAGAGCGCCGAGCCCTTCACCATCGAGGACGTCGCGGCGCACATGAACGCCAAGATGATCGGCCGCCACCCGCACGTCTTCGGCGACGCCACGGCCGAGACGGCCGACGACGTCATCGCGGTGTGGGACGAGCTCAAGCGCACCGAGAAGCCGCACCGCACCAGCGTGCTCGACGGGATCCCGCAGGGCATGCCCGCCCTCGCGCTCGCCGACAAGGTGATCGGCAAGGCGACCTCGCTGGGCGTCGTGGACGCCGGCCAGGGCCCTCTGCCCATCGAGTCGGAGGAGGACCTCGGCCCGCTCCTGCTGGCCATCGTCGCCTCCGCCCGCGCCCAGGGGCTCGACGCCGAGCGTGCGCTCCGCACGGCGACGCGCGACCTGCAGGACGAGATCCGCGCGGTGGAGCAGGAGCGGCGCGCGGACTGAGGCGTCCGCCGGCCCGCCCCGGCCGATCTGGGAGAATCGCCGTCATGGCCTCCCCGATCACCCCGCCCCGCGGCATGCGCGACTTCCTCCCCGCCGACAAGGCGAAGCGCGAGCACGCGCTCGGCGTCATCCGCCGCGTGTACGCCTCCCACGGGTTCGACGAGATCGAGACACCGGTGGTCGAGGACTTCGACCGCCTCCACTCCGGGCTCGGCGGCGACAACGAGAAGCTCGCCTTCAGCGTCCTGCGCCGCGGGCTCACCCGCGACGACCTGGCGGCGGTCGACGACGCGTCCGCCCTCGCCGACCTCGGCCTGCGCTTCGACCTCACGGTGCCGCTCGCCCGCTTCTACGCCTCGCACCGCGCCGAGCTGCCGGCCGTCTTCCGCTCGGTGCAGATCGCGCCGGTGTGGCGCGCCGAGCGCCCGCAGAAGGGGCGGTACCGCCAGTTCGTGCAGTGCGACATCGACATCATCGGCGAGCCCGGGCAGCTGGCCGAGGTCGAGCTCATCACGGCGACCGCGGCGGCACTCGACGCGCTGGGCCTCCAGGACTGCACCATCCGCATCAACGACCGCCGCATCCTCACCGGAATCCTCGAGCACTGCGGCTTCGCCCCCGAGCGCTTCGGCCCGGCGCTGATCTCGATCGACAAGCTCGACAAGATCGGCGCCGCCGGAGTCGTCGCCGAGCTGGAGGCCGACGGGCCGGACGCGGCCGCGGTCCTCGGGGGCTACCTCGCGCGGATCGAGCAGGCGGTCGCCGCCGGGGGAGTGGCGCTCGAGCAGTCCGCGATCCTCGACGTGCTGCCCGAGGGCATCGACCCGGAGGCGGTGCTCGCGCTCGAGACCCTGGCCCGGTCGCTGCGCTCGCTGCCCGCCGGCGTCTCGCTCCGCTTCGACCCGACGCTCGTGCGGGGCATGGGCTACTACACCGGCACGATCTTCGAGATCGCGCACCCGTCCTCGGGCTCCTCGGTCGGCGGAGGCGGGCGGTACGACGGGATGATCGGCCGCTTCCTCGGTCAGGACGTGCCGGCCTGCGGCTTCTCGATCGGCTTCGAGCGGATCGTCGAGCTGATCGGCGGTGCCGTCGTCGAGCGCCCCGACGCCGTCGTCCTCGTCCACGAGCGCGACGCGGCGCCCGAGCTGCTGCTCGCGCTCAAGCAGGAGCTGATCGCCCGGGGCTCGCGCGTGCGCCTCGAGCGCCGGGCGAAGAACCTCACCCCGTTGCTGGACCGCGCGGCCGCCGCGGGCTTCACCCGCTTCGCTCTCGTCCCGCGGGACGCCGCCTCCGCCGCCGACCTCTCCTTCAAGGACCTCGGCTGATCCGCGCCGGCGGCGCCGGGTGAGCGTCGCCGGCTGCCTGCGCTGAGCCGCGCCCGCGGGAGGGGCCGGGGCCGTCCTGTCGGGCCTGAACTGGGTCTCAGCCGATCCGTCAGGGGATCATGTCGATCTGGTCGGATCCTTGTCGGATCCGTGAGAGCCTTAATACCCGCGAAATCTGCGGACACACCCGAGAAATCTCCCCCGGATAGCGTCGAGGCACCCGATCGGCGCGGCTTGGCGCGCCTGCACGGGCACCCCGTCGCGACCCCGCGCACCGCACCGCAGCAGCCCTGACGATCCCCACCCGAGGAGTCCCCTTGACCCTGTCGCCCCTCCGCTCCCTCCCGGCCTTCGACCGCCGCAGCCTCCTCCGCCTGGCGGGTGTCGCCGGCCTCGCGATCGGCGGCGCCTCCGTCCTCGCCTCCTGCGCCTCCGACTCCTCCGGCGCGTCCGCCGCGGACGGCGGCGACCTCGGCACCCTCAAGGTCCAGCTCTCCTGGATCAAGAACGAGGAGTTCGCGGGCGAGTTCTTCGCCGACTCGAAGGGCTACTTCACCGAGGCCGGCCTGGCGGGAGTGACGCTCACCCCCGGCCCCTCGACGGGCGTGGCCGAGCTCCTCTCGGGCAGCGCGGACGTCGCGCTCAGCGACGCCGTCTCGATCGGCACCGCGATCGCCCAGCAGGAGGCCCCGCTCAAGATCATCGGCGCGACCTACCAGAAGAATCCCTTCACGGTCCTCTCGATCAAGACCGCCGGGAACATCGCCACTCCGGCCGACCTCGCCGGGAAGAAGATCGGCGTCCAGGCGTCGAACACCTCCCTGTTCCAGGCGCTGCTCGCCGCGAACGGCCTCTCCGAGTCCGACCTCACGGTCGTCCCCGTCGAGTACGACCCCTCCGTCCTCGTCAACGGCACCGTCGACGGCTTCATCGCCTACCTGACGAACGAGGCCATCACGGTCGCGGCCGAGGGCTACGAGGTCGTCAACCTGCCCTTCGCCGACAACGGCCTCCCCTTCGTCGCCGAGACCTTCTCCGTGTCGGAGCAGGCGATCGCCGAGAAGCGCGACGCGCTGAAGGCGTTCCTCGTCGCCGAGATCAAGGGCTGGACCGACGCGGTCAACGACCCGGAGGCGGGCGCGATGCTCGCCGTCGAGAACTACGGCAAGGACCTCGGCCTCAACGAGGAGTCCTCCAAGAAGGGCGCCACCATCCAGGCCGAGGAGCTGGTCGTCTCGGACGAGACGGTCTCGAACGGCCTCTTCACCATCTCCGAGACGCTGCAGTCCGAGACCATCGCGTCCCTCGCGGGCGCCGGGATCGACGTCACGGCCGAGGACCTCTTCGATCTGAGCCTCCTCGACGAGGTCTACGAGGAGAACCCCGAGCTGATGAAGTACGCGGCCTGATCCTGATCCACGAAGGGCACCACTCGTGACCGACACGACCGACGCCGGCACCCTGCGCGACCAGGGTGTCGGCGGCACCGGCATCCAGATCCACGGCCTGTCGAAGACGTTCCGGATGGGCTCGCGCAGCGTCGCGGCGCTGCAGGACACCGATCTCCACACCGACCAGGGCAGCTTCCTCGCCCTGCTCGGCCCGTCGGGGTGCGGCAAGTCGACCATCCTGCGCATCCTCGCGGGACTGGAGGAGCCGACGTCCGGCTCCATCCGGGTCGACGGCCGCACTCCCCAGGAGCTGCGCCGCGACAACAAGCTCGGCATCGCCTTCCAGGACCACGCGCTCCTGCCGTGGCGCAGCGTCATGGCGAACATCCGCCTGCCGTTCGAGATTGCGGGCAAGAGCGTCGACCAGTCCTACATCGACGAGCTGATCGACCTCGTCGGCCTCCGCGGGTTCGAGAAGGCCAAGCCGGCCCAGCTCTCGGGCGGCATGCGCCAGCGCGTGTCGATCGCCCGGTGCCTGATCCTCAAGCCCGAGGTCCTGCTGCTCGACGAGCCGTTCGGCGCCCTCGACGACATGACGCGGCAGAAGCTCAACCTCGAGCTGCTGCGGATCTGGACCGAGAAGCCCGCCACGACGCTCCTCGTCACGCACGGCATCTCGGAGGCGATCTTCCTCTCGGACCGCGTCGCAGTGATGAGCCCGCGCCCGGGACGGGTGAAGGAGATCATCGACATCGACCTCCCCCGCCCGCGCACCCCCGAGATGCAGCGCACCCCCGAGTTCCACGCCTACGTCGACCAGGCCTCCGAGCTGCTGTTCGGCGACGGCGGCGCAGCCGCGGACGACCGCGTCTAGGAGGCACCGTGGCCACCACGCTCCCCACGGCCCCGCGCCGCACCCTGTCCCTGCCTCCGTGGCTCACCGGGCTGATCGGCGTCGCCGCGATCGTCGCCGTCTGGTGGATCGTGGCGCTCGTCACCGCGCCCACCGGCGCCGCGACCTACGCGCCCGTCCCCACTCCCGTGCAGGTCGTGCAGACCGCGATGGAGGACGGCGCGGGCTTCTACTGGCGCAACTTCTCCGTCACGATCGGCGAGGCGGCCGTCGGCTACTTCTGGGGCAACCTCCTCGCGCTCGTGCTCTCGGCGCTCGTGCTGGTCCTGCCCTGGCTGGAGGGGGTCGTCTCGCAGCTCGCGGTCATCACCTACTGCGTGCCGATCGTCGCCATCGGAGCGATCGTGCTGCTGATCCTCGGCGGTGCGGACGCTCCCGGGAAGGCGAGCGCGACGGCGATCTTCCTGGCCGGCCTCTCGGTGTTCTTCACCACGGTCGTCGGCAGCCTGCTCGGGCTGAAGGCGGCCGACAAGGCGGCGCTCGACGTCGTCACGGTCTACGGGGGCTCGCGGTTCACCCAGCTGCGCAAGGTCCGTCTGATCGCGGCGCTGCCCAACATCCTGTCGGCGCTGCAGATCGCGGTGCCCGCGGCCTTCCTCGGCGCGATCCTCGGCGAGTACTTCGGCAAGATCGAGACGGGCGTGGGCCCGATCCTGGTCGCGGCGCAGGTCTCGCTGAACTCGCCCCGCGTCTGGGCGCTCTTCCTCCTCTGCGCGGGCGTCGCGCTCCTCGGCTACGGCATCGTCGGACTGATCGGGCGCCTCATCGCGCCCTGGTCCTCCGGAAAGCGGGCATGACCATGACGACCACCGTCCCCGACCGCACGGAGCAGTCCACGGCCACGTCGATCCTCGCGGTCGACGAGCTGCGGCGTCAGCTGCGCACGGCCGCCCTCGGCGCGACTCTCAAGAGCCTGCGCAAGAGCCTGCTCGTCGCCCTGTCGACGATCGTGATCGTGCTGGCGATCTGGATCGGCGTGGTCCTCTTCAGCGGGGTCTCGCCCTACGTGGTCAAGGGCCCGTGGGACGTCTGGCAGCACCTGGTGACCGATGCGAAGGCCGCGGAGCACCGCGCCGAGCTGGGCGGCCTCTTCGCCGTGACCATGGGCGACGCGCTGATCGGCTTCGCGGCCGGCCTGGTCGTGGCGATCCTCGGCGCGATCCTGTTCCGCCTGTCGAAGGGCATCGAGCACGCGCTGATGCCGTTCGCGATGCTGCTGCGCTCGGTGCCGCTAATCGCGATGGCGCCGCTGATCATCCTCGTCTTCGGGACCGGCTCGATCGCCTCGGTCGCGGTCATCGGCGGGATCGTCGTCCTCTTCCCCGCGCTGGTGACGATCGCCTTCGGCCTCAACAACGCCTCCCCGCAGATGCTCGACGTGGTCGCGGTCTACGGAGGCAGCACTCTCACCGCGATCCGCAAGGTGGCCATCCCCGGCTCGCTGCCCTCGCTCTTCGCCGCGATCCGCATCTCGGTGCCCGGAGCGATCACGGGCGCGCTGCTCGCGGAGTGGCTCTCCACCGGTGCGGGCATCGGCGGGGCGATCAACGCCTGGTCCGCCCAGGCCCGGTTCGCGGACGTCTGGTCGGCGGTCGTGCTCGTGACCGGCGTCTCGCTCGTGCTCTACATGCTCGTGCAGGTGCTCGAGACCTTCGTCCTCTCCCGGATGTCCCTCTCCCTCACCTGACCCTGTCCCTTTCCCCGCGAAGTGCCACTCGACGAGGGCTCGCCCGGTGGGTCGCATAGCCGGGTGGCGTCTCGCGGGAAGGGGGAGGGCAGGGGAGCGGAGCGACGGGGCCGGGTCAGACGGTGACGATCGCGTCGACGCGGTGGCCGGCCAGCACCTCGCGGCCGCCGAGCCCGTCGAGCTCCATGACCACCGCGATCCCCTCGAGGCTCCACCCTGCGCGCTCGATCAGGCGGCGGCTCGCGTCGAGCGTGCCCCCGGTCGCCAGCACGTCGTCGACCAGCAGCAGCCGCGAGCCGCGGGGCGCCGCGTCCTCGTGCACCTCCAGCATCGTCTCGCCGTACTCGAGGGTCGCCTGCTCGCGCAGCACGGCCCGCGGGAGCTTGCCGGGCTTGCGGATGGTGACGACGCCGAGACCCGCCGAGTAGGCGGCCGCTGCGGCGAGCAGGAAGCCGCGCGCCTCCACGCCCGCGATCGCGTCGATCCGGCCGCGGTAGGGCTCGATCAGCGCGTCGGCCACCGCCCGCAGGGCCTCGCCGTCGCCGAAGACCGGCGTGAGGTCGCGGAACAGGATGCCCGGGCTCGGGAAGTCCGGGACGACGGCGGTGAGACGGTCGACGTGGTCGGCGGCGGTCGTGGTCACGGGGAACCTCCGGGTCGGCGGGTGCGCCCGGGCCGTCCGGCGATCGGGCCCTGGGAGTCTACGACCGGCCGCGGTCTCCTGCGCTTCGGAGGCGGTCAGTAGACTCCTTCCCGACCGCTCCCGTCTCCGGGAGCCCACCCGTCAAGAGGAGATAGTTGTGGCCCTTATCGAGGCAGTCGTCGCCCGAGAAATTCTGGACTCCCGTGGCAACCCCACGGTCGAGGTCGAGGTCCTGCTCGAGGACGGCGCGTCCTCGCGAGCGGCCGTCCCGTCCGGCGCCTCCACGGGCGCGTTCGAGGCGTACGAGCTCCGCGACGGCGACTCCGACCGCTACCTCGGCAAGGGCGTGCAGAAGGCCGTCGACGCCGTCATCGACGAGATCGGCCCGGCCATCGAGGGCTTCGACGCCACCGACCAGCGCCTCGTCGACGCCGAGCTGATCGAGCTCGACGGCACCGAGAACAAGTCCCGCCTGGGCGCGAACGCGATCCTCGGCGTCAGCCTCGCCGTGGCCAAGGCCGCCGCGCAGTCGTCGGACCTCGACCTGTTCCGCTACGTCGGCGGCCCGAACGCGCACACCCTGCCCGTGCCGCTGATGAACATCATCAACGGAGGCGCGCACGCCGACACCGGCGTCGACATCCAGGAGTTCATGGCCGTCCCGCTGGGCGCCGAGTCCTTCTCCGAGGGCCTGCGCTGGGGCGTCGAGATCTACCACGCGCTCAAGGCGCAGCTGAAGAAGGCCGGCTTCGCCACCGGCCTCGGCGACGAGGGCGGCTTCGCCCCCGACCTGCCCACCAACCGCGAGGCGCTCGACTTCATCCTCAAGGCCGTCGAGGCCGCCGGCTTCACCCCCGGCAAGGACATCGGGCTCGCGCTCGACGTCGCCTCCTCGGAGTTCTACGAGGACGGCGCCTACACGTTCGAGGGCAAGAAGCTCTCGGCCGAGGAGCTCTCCTCCTACTACGCCGACCTCGTCGCCAACTACCCGCTGGTCTCGATCGAGGACCCGCTGGACGAGGACGACTGGGCCGGCTGGACCCACCTCACCGCGGCCATCGGCGACAAGGTGCAGCTCGTCGGAGACGACCTGTACGTCACCAACCCGGTGCGCCTCGCCCGCGGCATCGCCGAGAAGGCCGGCAACTCGATCCTGGTCAAGGTGAACCAGATCGGCACGCTCACCGAGACGCTCGACGCCGTGGCCCTGGCCCAGCGCAACGGCATGACCGCGATCCTCTCGCACCGCTCCGGCGAGACCGAGGACACCACCATCGCCGACCTCGCGGTCGCGGTGGACGGCGGCCAGATCAAGACCGGCGCCCCGGCCCGCTCGGACCGCGTCGCGAAGTACAACCAGCTGCTGCGCATCGAGGAGATCCTGGGAGGTGCGGCGACCTACGCGGGTCGCTCCGCCTTCCCGCGCTTCTCCGCGTAGTCTCGGCACGCCGGAGCGGCCCCGGAGCCCAGCACCTCGGTGCGGGCGCCGGGGCCGCTCCACTTCCCCCGCCGCGATCGAGGAGGCACCCGCCCATGGCCCGTCCGCCC
>NZ_PSVB01000049.1:0-547 GCF_002932165.1 Rathayibacter sp. AY1F8 | reverse complement strand
CGGGAGCGGATGCGACGAGTGCGCGCCCGGGGCACAGCGAGCACCAGACCGGCTGGGCGGTCGACGTGGTGGGAGCGTCGGGCGCGTGCGCGCTCGAGATCTGCTGGGGCGACACTCCGGAGGGGCAGTGGGTCGGCGCCAACGCCCATCGCTTCGGCTTCCTCGTGCGCTACAAGCCCGACGCCACTCCGATCACGGGGTACGAGTCGGAGCCGTACCACCTGCGGTACGTCGGGACCCAGCTCTCCGGGTACCTGCACGACTCCGGCATCGAGACGCTCGAGCGCGCCTTCGGCCTTCCGGATGCGCCCGATTACGCACCGGGGACCACTTCCTAGGCGGTCTAGTGATCACAGACGGACACGATCGGGCGTGACACGCGCCGCTCGTTACCGTACTGTTATTCGGAGCGCTTTCGGAGGCCCGTCTGACGGATCTCCCACCCCCGCCTGGTGACATAGCCGCTTCCCCTGCTCCCGAGCCCGGTCCCCCGCCGAGCCGCCGACCCGTGAGACCTCTCTGTGCCCCCTCGCTCCACCCGCTCCAC
>NZ_PSVB01000006.1:0-153582 GCF_002932165.1 Rathayibacter sp. AY1F8 | reverse complement strand
GCTGCGATTCGCAGAGCGGGGGACGACCGCCTAGATCGATCCGCTCACCCGCGGATCGATCTAGGCGGTCGTCCCCCGCTCTGCGAATCGCAGCCGCCCTGGAAAGCCGACTGCGCCGAGCCCGGCAGGGACGGGCTCGGGGACGAGCACCGCGACCGCGCCGAGCCCGGCGGGGACGGGCTCGGTGTGAAACACCCCCGAGCCGAACGATCGATCCGCGTGCCAGCGGATCGATCTAGGCGATCGCTCCCCGCTCTGCGAAACGTGGCCACCCTCTCCGGCCGACCGCGCCGAGCCCGGCGGGGACGGGCTCGAAGGAAGATCAGCCGAGGCTCGCGACCCACTCCGAGCTGCCGTCGACGAAGGACTGCTCCTTCCAGATCGGCACCGACGCCTTGATGTCGTCGACCAGTGCCGCGCAGGCTTCGAAGGCCGCCGCTCGGTGGGCCGAGGCCACGGCGCAGGCGAGGGCGAGGTCGCCGACCACGAGGTCGCCGACCCGGTGCACGGCGGCGATCCGGACGTCGGGCCAGCGCTCGGCGATGCGGCGGGCGGAGGCGAGGAGTGCGGCGGGGGCGTCCGGGTGCGCCTCGTAGGACAGCCGGAGCACGCCGCGGCCCTCGTCGTGGTCGCGGACGACGCCCGCGAAGGTCACGACGGCGCCGTGCGTCGGGGAGTCGACCGCCTGCTCGCACTCGTCGACGGTGATGGCCTCGGCCGCGAGCCGGGCGAGGGCGACCGGCTCAGCGGGCATGGTCGCCGCCTCCGAGCTGGTCGAGCAGGTGCCCGATCACCGGGTCGAGCACGTCGATCCCGTCGCGGACGCCGCCGGGGGAACCGGGGAGGTTCACCACGACGGTGCGGCCGCTGACGCCGGCGAGCCCGCGGCTGAGCACGGCGGTCGGGACGTGGGCGGCGCCCTTGGCGCGCACCGCCTCGGCGAGGCCGGGCAGGGGCCGCTCCAGGAGGGGGGCGGTCTGCTCCGGGGTGACGTCGCTCGGGGCGACGCCCGTCCCGCCGGTGGTCACGACCACGTCGACTCCGCTGCCGATCGCGTCGGCGATCGCCTCGCCCACCGCGTCGCCGTCGGCCACGACGACCACCCGCGACTCCCAGCCGCGGGTGGTGAACCAGGCCTCCAGCGCCGGTCCCGTCCGGTCCTCGTACACGCCGGAGGCGGCACGGGTGGAGGCGACGACCGCCACCGCTCGCCGCGTCACGGGGTTCCTCCGCTCGTCCACGAGCCGCTCCTCCCGCCCGCCTTCGCGAGCACACGGATACCGGTGATCGCGGCACCGCGATCGACCGCCTTGATCATGTCGTAGACCGTGAGAGCGGCCACGCTGACCGCGGTCAGCGCCTCCATCTCGACCCCGGTGCGCCCGGTCGTGCGCACGCGTGCCTCGATCCGGACGCGGCCGTCCTGCGGCTCGAGGTTCACGTCGACGCCGTCCAGCGCCAGCGGGTGGCAGAGCGGGATGAGGGTCGAGGTCGCCTTCGCGCCGAGGATCCCGGCGATCCGCGCCACGCCGAGCGCTTCGCCCTTGGGCAGCTCGCCCTGCTCGAGGAGCCGCACCACCTCGGGTGAGGTCTCGACGTAGCCCTCGGCGACGGCGGTGCGCGCCGTGGCCTCCTTCGCGCTCACATCGACCATGTGCACGGCTCCGTCGACGCGCACATGGGTGAGCCGATCGCTCTCAGTCATCGATCCTCCAGATCTCGACCGTGTCGCCGGTCGCTGCGTGGTCCGTCCCGACGGGGACGTGGATGAGCACGGTGGAGCGGGCGTAGGACGCCAGCAGGTGCGAGCCGGGCCCGCCCACCGGGTGCACGAAGCCCTCGTCGTCGAGGACTCCGCGGCGGATCTGGTGCAGGTGCGCGGGCGAGTCGAGCGCCGTGCCGAGGCGCGCACGGAGCCGCGGCCGCTCGGCGGGCGTCCGTCCCGCGAGCGAGCGCAGCACGGGCCGGAGGAACACCTCGAACGAGACCAGGGCGCTCACCGGGTTCCCGGGAAGCGAGACGACCGGCAGGTGCAGCCCCTCGGCCACGCGCACGAGACCGAGGCCCTGCGGGCCGCCCGGCTGCATCTCGACGTGGCCGAACTCCGAGCCCGCCGGGCCGAGCGCGTCGCGGACGACCTCGTAGGCGCCCGCGCTGACACCGCCGACCGTGATCACCAGGTCGGCCGCGCCCGCGTGCGCCTCGAGCAGCGCCAGGAGGTCCTCGGCCCGATCGCTCGTGCAGGCGGCGACGACGGGCAGCGCGCCCGCCTCGCGGACGGCCTCGGCCAGCAGGGCGCCGTTCGCGTCGTGGATCTGCGCCTCCTCGAGGACGGCGCCTGCGGGACGGATCTCGTTGCCGGTGGGGACGACGAGCACCCGGAGTCGCGGCAGCACCTCCGCCTCGGTCAGCCCGAGGGAGGCGAGGAGTCCGTAGTGGGCCGCGCGGAGGACCGTGCCGGCCGGAAGGGCGAGCTCGCCGCGGCGGGCGTCGCTGCCCCGGGCTCGGACGAAGGTCGCCGGCACCACCGGGTGCGCGAAGGCGACGCTGCCCTCCGCGGGGAAGCGCGGAGGATCGACGCGCTCGACCGGGACGACGGCGTCGGCCCCCACCGGCAGCGGCGAGCCGGTCATGATCGGTGTCGCCGTGCCGGGCGCGTGCCGCGGCGCCCGGTCGCCCGCGGGGATCGGCGCCGAGACGGGCAGGGCGACGGGTTGCTCTGGCGCCGCCGCGTCGAGGTCGGCCGCCCGCACCGCGAAGCCGTCCATCTGCGAGTTGTCGAAGCGCGGCAGGTCGAGCGGGGAGTCGACGGAGCGGGCGAGGACCCGCCGGTCGTACGCGCCCGGATCGGCGGCGACGGCGGCCGGCTCCAGGCTCAGCGTCTCGCGGGCGCCCCGCGTGGCCAGCGGCGCGAGCAGCGCCCGCACCCGGGCGGCGTGCAGGTCGATCGAGGTCATCGTGTCCTCTCGCGAGCGGCGGAGCCCGACCGGCGGCGGGACCGAGTCCATCTTGCCGGGTCGCGCCCGGTTCCGCGGCGTAGTGTGAGCGGATGAGCACAGCACTGGGGATCCCGGGCTTCCGGCCCCGACAGCGCAGCGCGGTCCTCCCGGCCGACCGCCCCGCCACCCCGCTCCTCCTGGACACCTACGGGCGCGTCGCGGACGATCTGCGGATCTCGCTGACGGACAAGTGCAATCTGCGCTGCACCTACTGCATGCCGGCGGAGGGCCTGCCGTTCCAGCCGCCCGCGTCCCTGCTGAGCCGTGAGGAGATCCTCCGCCTCGCGCGCATCGCCGTGGAGCAGTTCGGCGTCCGCCAGATCCGCTTCACCGGCGGCGAGCCGCTCCTGCGCAAGGACCTCGTCGACATCATCCGCGACGTCGCCTCCCTCGACCCGCGCCCCGAGATCTCGCTCACCACGAACGCGATCGGCCTGTCGGGTCGGGCAGCGGCGCTCGCCGACGCCGGCCTGAACCGCGTCAACGTCTCGCTCGACTCGATCTGCGCCGAGACCTTCGCGAAGGTCACCCGTCGCCCGTTCCTCGACCGCGTGCTCGCGGGCATCGACGCGCTCGGTCCCGCCGGCCTGGACCAGACCAAGATCAACGCGGTGCTCCTGCCCGGGATCAACGACCACGAGGCCCCGGAGCTGCTCGCCTGGGCCCTCGCGGGAGGCCACCAGCTCCGCTTCATCGAGCAGATGGCGCTCGACGCCGACCACGGCTGGGACCGCGCGACCATGATCACCGCCGCGGACATCCGGGCGCTGCTCTCGGAGCGCTTCTCGCTCAGCCCGCACGCGGCCCCCCGTGACGGCGCCCCCGCCGAGCTCTTCGACGTCCGCGAGGCCGGGGGGTCCGAGGTGCTCGGCCAGGTGGGGATCATCGCGTCCGTCACCGAGAACTTCTGCGACGACTGCCGCCGCACCCGGCTCACGGCCGAGGGAGGTGTCCGCAGCTGCCTCTTCTCGAACGAGGAGACGGACCTGCTCGGCCCGATGCGCGCGGGCGCGGACGACCACGAGGTCGCCCAGCTCTGGCGCGGGGCGATGTGGGCCAAGCCCGCGGGACACGAGATGAACAGGGCGGGCTTCGTGCAGCCCGAGCGCACGATGAGCGCGATCGGCGGATGAGCATGCGGGTCCGCTACTTCGCGGCGGCCAAGGCCGCCCTCGGCCGTGGTTCCGACGAGCTCGACGAGGTGCCCGACCTGGGCGCTCTCGAGGAGAGACTCGTCGCCTCCGCGCCCTCGGCCGCCGACGTGCTCGCACGGTGCACCTACCTGGTCGACGGCGTGTCGACCGCGGACAGGGCCACGCCGCTGCGTCCCGATGCCGCGGTCGACGTCCTGCCGCCGTTCGCCGGCGGCTGACCCCGAAGAGCCCTCCGTGACGAGCCGTCCTCGACCGGACCGGTGCGTCCGCTCCGGGCGGTCCGCAGCAGGTGCGTCCGCGCTTCTGGAGGACGCTGCATCCCGAGGACGGACTGGTTCCTGTCCCGCCGCACAGGGACCCGTGGGACGCCTCCTCGGACCCGCGCGCGGCGGGGCAGGACCGGATCAGCGGCCGATTCCGTGCGTCACGGGCACAGGACGTTGGTCATCGTGTCGAGCACGTTGCGGTTCTGCACGTCGAGGAATCCGAACGCCGAGGAGACTCCGGTGGCGACCAGCACGCCGCTGACGAAGGCCCGGCCGTCCCGGGTCACGTAGGCGTCCGGCGCGAAGATGGTGGCGTCGGAGGGCACACCGGAGGCGACGCGGATCTGCGGCTGCGTCCTGTCCGCGAACGCGCCGTACCGGACGAGAGCGCCGTTCTGGATCACGTCCACGACGTCACGGTTCTGTCGATCGCGGTAGGCGTCGGCACTGGTCACCCCGGTGGCGACCAGGATGCTGCTGTTGAAGAGGCGCCCGTCCGGCGTCAGGTGGTACGAGGGCGCCAAGGCCGTCGATCCTGCCGGAACGTTCCTGGCGTAGACCTGGTTCTTCGTGGAGGAGATGTAGCGGACGAGCTCCGAGCCGACGATCACGTCGATGACGTCGTTGTTGCTCTGGTCGCGGAAGGAGTCCGCGCTCGTCACTCCGGTGGTCACGAGGGCTCCGCCGGCGCGCCGCAGCTCGCCGTTCGGTGTGACGTAGAAGGCGGGCGCATGGACCGTCGATCCGGCCGGCACGCCGCTCCCGATGGCCTTCGGCGCGGCCTCTCCGGTGACGAAGCGGTAGAAGACGCCGTCGACGACGAAGTCGGCGACGTCGCGGTTCTGCTCGTCGCGGAAGCCCTGGACGCTGGTGACGCCGCGCGCGATCCGCCCCCCGCCGTGATAGAGCTCGCCCGACTCCGTCAGGTAGTACCGGGGTCCGACGGTCTTGGCTCCCGAGGGCACGTTGCCGTTCGACTCCGTCGTCGTCCGTCCGCCGTCGGTGACGTACCGGACGGCGGTCCCCGTGGTCGCGGTGGTGCTCGCGGTCGCCGTCGCGCCCGCGGCGCCGGAGACGGCGGAGAGGGTGATGCCGTTCTGCGCCACGTTCCCGGCCGTGACCGGGATGCTCACGCGTCCGTCCGCGCCGGTCGTCGCCCTGACGGTCTGCGCGCCGCCGCTGGTCAGGCCGGCGGGGAGAGTGATGGTGACCGTGTCGCCGGCAGCGGGAGCGCCGTTGGTCGTGGCGAGGACGGAGACCGTTCTCGTGGTGCAGGCGGGGAAGGAGTACGCCGGGGCGTCGAAGGCGAGGGTGAGGCCGGTGGACGCGGCGGCCGCGGGGGTCGCGACCGCCGCGGCGACGACGGGGACGGACCAGGCCGCACCCGACATGATCGTCCGCCGGGCGGGCCCCCCGCCGGTCGAGTCGATCCGCGGTGGGAGGGAGCGCGAGTGCGCTGCCGTCGGGTCCAGGGCGTTGGTGTCCGTCATGGTGTTCCTTTTCTTTCTTTCGTGCGAGGGGTGGTGGACGCGCCGATCCTGCCGAACGTCCGGCCTCCGGTCGACGCGGAACGGGCCGCGACGAGGTTCCATGCCCGACCGTGGACGTTCCGTCGCGCCGCCGGACCGGGGGAGCCACTCAGGGCGCCTCCTCGCCGGGAGCCCGTCCGGCGCGGGGGACGCGGCGGCGCACGTCAGCCCGCGTCGTCGATCCGGCGGAGGGTCCGCTGCATGTGGATCCGCGAGCTGAAGCCGGCCGACCGCGCCACGCGGTCCAGGTCCGTCGCCGCCCGCGGGCCGAGCTCGTCGAGGAGGCGCTGCGCCTCGAAGGCCCGCGCGCGCTCGATCCGCTGACGAGGGGTGGTGCCGGCGGCCGAGAACGCCCGGTGCAGGTGGCTGACCGACACGCCGAGACTCTCCGCGAGCGTCTCCACCGTGAAGGAGCGGTCGCGGTAGTGCCGCTCGATCAGGCGCGTGCCGTTCGCATACACGGCGGCGGGGGACCGGTCCTCCCGGTCGGAGGAGGGCAGCAGCGCCGAGAAGGCCGAGGCCAGGAGGTGCTCGCTCGCGATCTCGAAGTGCTCGAAGGCCGCGTCCGAGGGCTCGACGCCGAAAGTGAGGACGGTGTTCGCCGCACCGGTGAGTGCGCGCCAGTAGGCCTCGGGGAGGGCGAGGACCCGGTCCGTGAGCGAGGCGAACTCGCTCGCGCGGAGCACCGAGGGGCGCAGCTGCCACTCGAAGCGCGCCCACGGACTGAGCGCCGCCGCGTACTGCACCGTCGAGGCGCGGGTCACGAGAGCGCTGCCGGCCGGGAGCCGGTGGTCGCGGCCCCGGGCGGAGAGGCGGCCGGTCCCGTCGAGGCTGAAGAGCACGCGGAGCCTTCCGGGATGGGGGAGGACCTCGAACTCCCCGGTCTGCAGCCAGGCGCGGCTGAGGCTGAGGCGCGGCGAGACGATCGCGTCGCAGACGGCACCTCGCGGCAGGGGGCGCCGCGGAATCCAGCCGAGCCGACGCAGCCGCCTCTCGGCGGGACTCCAGACCTCGGGCATCACGCCTCCGCGCCGGGGTCGAGCGGGTCGGGAGGATCGAGCAGCGCCGCCTGCCGCGCGGAGTGCGGTGAAGGCGTCGGCATGGGTGCTCTCCTCGGAACGGTGGCCGCGAGCACGCCACCGCCGATCAGCTTCGGACACTGCTCCGCCCTGATCCGCGGAGAAGGACGGATCCTCTCCGCTGCGAGCACCGAACATCCCGGGTCGCCGATCGGCAGGGCGCTGGGTGCGCCTCACCCCACCCGTTCCGCGGCGCACGCGGCCGCGGCACGGGTCACCGCTCCCGCCACGACGCCATCCCGCCGTCGAGCGAGTCGGACGCCACGCCCGCCGCCGCCGCGCGCTCCGCCGCGAGACGCGATCGGACCCCGGAGGCGCAGTGCAGCACGAGCGGACCGGCCGGCAGAGCGACGGGGTCGAAGCGCGACATCGGCATCCGCACGGCACCGGGCACCGCGACGGTCCGGTCCTCGTCGTCCTCGCGGAGATCGACGACGGTCGGGGGCGTCGGCCCGGCCAGCCGCTCCCGCAGCTCGGCCGCCGTGATCGAGCCCGCCGCGGCCCGCCGCTCCGGGACCGGCGGCACCCGCCGCTCGAGAGGGAGCTCGGCCCAGGAGGAGTCGAGGGCGTCGTGCACGAGGACGCGACCGAACAGCGGCTCGCCCGCCCCGGTCACGAGCTTCACGACCTCGGCCGCCATGGCCGAGCCGATCAGCGCGCAGAGCGCGCCCAGCACGCCCACCGTCGAGCAGCTGTCGCCCGCGTCCTCGGCCTCGGGGTGCAGCGCGCGCAGGGTCACCCCTCCGCCCGGAGCGCCGGCCCAGAAGGTCGAGAGCTGCCCGTCGAAGCCGAGCGCCGACCCCCACACGTGCGGGATCCCGGCGCGCGTCGTCGCGTCCGAGGCGAGGTAGCGCGCGCCGAAGGTGTCGAAGCCGTCGACCACGACGTCCCAGCCCGCCACCAGGGCGTCGACGTTGGCCGAGGTCAGCGACACCGGGAAGGCCCGTGCGTCGATGCCGGGGGAGAGCCGCCGCGCGGTCGCCGCCGCCGACTCCGCCTTCGACCGGCCCACCGAGGAGTCGTCGTGCGCCGTCTGCCGCGCCAGGTTCGAGAGCTCGACGACGTCGCCGTCCACGATGCCGAGCCGCCCGATCCCGGCCGCGGCGAGCGCCGTGATCACCGGCGAGCCGATGCCGCCCGCGCCGAGGATCAGCACGCGCGCGTTCCGGAGGCGCCGCTGTCCGAGCTCCCCGAGGGGCGCCAGGCGGATCTGCCGGGCGAACCGCTCGCGCTCGGCGGCGGTCAGCGGCGGTCCGGGCTCGACGAGCGGGGTCATGAGAGCTCCTTCCTCCACTGGCCCTCGTGGGCGACGGGGGTGAAGCCGACGGCCTCGTTCACGGCGAGCATCGGTCGGTTCTCCTCGGCGTTCCAGGTGTAGACGGCCCGGCAGTCCGGGGCAGTCCCCACCGCATCGCCGATCGTGGTCAGGGCGAGGAAGTCGCTCCAGCCGTCGGCGCCCACGGCCTCGGGGATCGCGAGCTCGCGGATCCGGAGCGCCGGGTCGGAGGTGCGGTTCACCACCCCAGTGTGCACGTCCCAGCGCCCGCGGCGGCCTCCTGCGCCTGTTCCGGTGCGGGATCGCGGTGGTCCGTCGGCCGGTCGGGGCTCCGCCTCCCGGCCCGGCCGCGGCCGTCGGCTACCGTGGAGGCGTTGTGGACGGGAGCGAGGCGGCCGGGTGTACCTGAAGAGCCTGACCCTCAAGGGCTTCAAGTCCTTCGCTCAGCCGACCACGTTCGCCTTCGAGCCGGGGGTCACCTGCGTCGTCGGCCCCAACGGCTCGGGCAAGAGCAACGTCGTCGACGCGCTCGCCTGGGTGATGGGGGAGCAGGGGGCGAAGACGCTCCGCGGCGGCAAGATGGAGGACGTCATCTTCGCGGGCACCTCCACCCGCGGACCCCTCGGCCGCGCCGAGGTCGCGCTCACCATCGACAACTCGGACGGCGCCCTGCCGATCGAGTACACCGAGGTGACGATCACCCGGACCCTCTTCCGCAACGGCGGCAGCGAGTACGCGATCAACGGACGCGGCTGCCGGCTGCTCGACGTGCAGGAGCTGCTGAGCGACTCCGGTCTCGGGCGCGAGATGCACGTCATCGTGGGGCAGGGACAGCTCGACGCCGTGCTGCACGCGACCCCCGAGGAGCGGCGCGGGTTCATCGAGGAGGCCGCCGGGATCCTCAAGCACCGCCGCCGCAAGGAGAAGACGCTCCGCAAGCTCGAGGCGATGCAGGCGAACCTGACCCGCCTCTCCGACCTCGCGGGCGAGATCCGGCGCCAGCTCAAGCCCCTCGGGCGCCAGGCCGAGGTCGCACGGCAGGCGCAGACGATCGCCGCCGTGGTGCGCGACGCCCGGGCGCGCCTGCTCGCCGACGACGTGGTCGCGCTCCGGACCGCCCTGGACGGCTTCGCCCGCACCGAGAGCGAGCGGCACAGCGAGCGGGTGGTCCTGCAGCAGCGGCTCGAGCAGGCGACGCTCCGGCGAGCGCGGATCGAGGCGGAGGCGGTCGGCGACGCGGTCGACGACGCCCGGCGCACCTCGTTCGAGCTGGAGTCGGTGCAGGAGCGGCTGCGCAACCTCTCGGCCCTCGCCGGGCAGCGGCTCGCGATGCTCGAGCTCGAGTCCGAGCAGCCGCAGATCCAGCCGCGCGTGACGCCGGCGCAGGTGGAGGAGGCGCGGGTCGAGTTGGAGCGCCTGCGGCAGGCCGTCCTCGACGCGGAGACGGCGTGGGTCCAGGCGCAGCGCACGACCGTCGCCGCCCGCTCCGCCCTCGACGCGGTCGACGAGGAGATCGCCGCGCAGGCGGCCCTCGTCTCGCGCTACGACCTCGAGCTCTCCACCCTCTCGGGGCAGGCCGACACCGCCGCCTCCCGTCTCGCGTCCGTCCGGGGCGAGGTCCTGCGCGCGCAGAACACCCTCGACGCGGCCGACCGGCGGAAGGAGGCGGCGCGGCGGGCGCTCGACGCTCTGGAGGCCGAGCTGGACGACGCGGGCCGTGGCCCCGACGGCGGCCTCGACGAGGGCTACGAGCTCGCCCAGTCCGCGGTCTCGGCCGCCGAGGCCGGAATCGAGCGGCTGCGCGAGGAGCTGCACGCCCTGGAGCGCGAGCGCGAGGCGCTGGCCGCCCGCACGGGTGCCCTGTCGCTGGCCCTCGACGTCTCGGACGGCTCGGCCGAGCTGATCGCCGCCCGGATCGAGGGGGTGCGCGGCCGGGTCGCCGAGCGGATCCAGGTGCGGCCGGGCTCCGAGGCCGCGATCGCCGCCGCCCTCGGCGCGGTCGCCGACGCCGTGCTGGTCGAGTCGACCACCCGGGCCGACACGGCTCTGGACGCCGCGCTGGAGCGCGACCTCGGACGCGTCGAGCTGCTGGTCGCCGACGCCGCCCGGCCGTACGTCGCTCTCACCGTTCCCGAGGGGGCGGAACGCGCGGGCGACCTCGTCTCGGCGCCGGCCGGGGTCCTCTCGCTCCTCGAGCGCGTGCTCGTGGTCGAGGACCTCGCCGCGGCGCGGCGCCTGAGGGAGCGCATCGATCCGGGCACCGTCCTGGTCACCCGCGACGGCGCGACCGTCTCCGACGCCGTGCAGAGCGCCGGCTCCGGCGGGCAGCGCAGCCGGATCGAGCTCGTCTCCGAGCGCGACTCCGCCGCCGCCCGGCTGGAGGAGGTCGAGGGCGGGATCGACCGGCTCCGCTTCGAACTCGCCGAGCAGACCGGAGCGCTCCGCGGCGCGAAGGAGCAGGCCGCGAGCGCGCTCTCGGCCCTCCGCGAGCACGACGCCGCCCGTGCCGCCCACACCGAGCGGCTCGGCGGCGTGCGCGCCCAGCTCGAGGCGGCCACCGCCGAGCACGGCCGGGGCTCGAGGGCGCTGGCCGTCGCCTCGGACCGGGTCGGCGACGCCGAGCGCGCGGCCCAGGAGGCGAGGTCGGCGCTCGACGCCGCGCGCGCCAGGCCCCGGCCGGTGCTCGACGCGAGCGCGCGCGACGGTCTGCAGCGCGACGTCGACACCGCACGCGAGCGCGAGATCGAGGCGCGGCTCGGCGTCGAGACCGCCAAGGAGCGGGTGCGGGCGGAGCAGTCCCGCGGGGAGGCGCTGGCCCGCCAGCTGGCCGCCGACCGCGCCGCCGCCGACGAGGCCGCGCGCCGCGCCGTGATCCGCCGTCGCCAGCGCGACGCGGCGGCCGAGGTGACCGCCGCGCTCCCCGCCGTCCTCGCCTCCGTCGACCGCTCCGTCCAGCAGGCCCGGGCCGAGCTCGTCGCGGCCGAGGCGGCGCGCTCGCAGCAGAACGCCGAGCTGCAGGGGCTCCGCCGCGAGGAGGGGAGCGTGCGCGACCGGCTCCAGTCCGTCACCGAGAGCGTCCACGGCCTCGAGCTGCAGATCTACGAGAAGAGGCTGCAGCTCACCGGTCTGCTCGAGCGCGCCGCGTCCGAGCTCGGGCTCACCGAGGACGTGCTGGTGGAGGAGTACGGTCCCGGAGTCGGCGTCCCCGACGAGACGGACGTGGAGCAGGAGCCGCGGCCCTACGTCCGCGAGGAGCAGCGCCGCCGCCTCGAGAAGGCCGAGAAGCAGCTCGGGCAGCTGGGCCGCGTCAATCCGCTCGCGCTGGAGGAGTTCGCCGCGCTGGAGCAGCGGCACGCGTTCCTGACCGAGCAGCTGGCCGACCTCACCGGGACCCGGCGCGACCTGCTCACCATCATCGAGGAGCTCGACGAGACGATGCAGACCGTGTTCGCCTCCGCGTTCGACGACACGCAGGCGGCGTTCGCGGACGTGTTCCCCGTCCTCTTCCCCGGCGGCACCGGCAGCATCCGCCTGACCGACCCGGAGAACCTGCTCACCACCGGCATCGAGGTCGCGGTGCGGCCGGCCGGCAAGAAGATCGAGCGGCTGTCGCTCCTCTCCGGAGGGGAGCGCTCGCTCGCGGCCGTGGCGTTCATGGTCGCCATCTTCAAGTCGCGGCCGAGCCCCTTCTACATCATGGACGAGGTGGAGGCCGCCCTCGACGACGCGAATCTCGGCCGACTGCTCAGCATCTTCGAGGACCTGCGCACCTCGAGCCAGCTGATCGTCATCACCCACCAGAAGCGGACCATGGAGATCGCGGACGCCCTCTACGGCGTCTCGATGCGGCAGGACGGCGTCTCGGCCGTCGTCGGCCAGCGCGTCGCCGCGCCCCCGGCCTGAACCCGCCTCCCCGACCGCTCGGAGGCGCGCCCGCCGGTAGCCTGGACCCATGGCAGAACGCACCTCCTGGTCGCTCGGCCGCGCACTGCGCGGCCTGTTCGAGAAGCGCACGATCGACGACCAGACCTGGGACGACCTCGAGACGGCGCTGATCACCGCCGACTTCGGCCCCGACATCACCGAGGAGATCGTCGACGACCTCCGCGCCAAGGTCGCCCGCTACTCCACCACCGACCCGCGCGACCTGCAGCGGATGCTCCGCGAGTCCCTCGAGGAGCGTCTGTCGAAGTACGACACGACCCTCAAGCTCAGCGAGCGCCCCGCCGTGATCCTCGTGGTCGGCGTGAACGGCGTCGGCAAGACCACGACCATCGGCAAGTTCGCCAAGTTCCTCCGCAACTACGGCCGGAGCGTCGTGGTCGGCGCGGCCGACACTTTCCGCGCCGCGGCGGTCGACCAGCTCGCCACCTGGGCGCAGCGCGCCGACGCCCAGATCGTCCGCCCGCAGCAGGAGCGCCAGGATCCGGCGTCCGTCGCCTTCCAGACCGTGCAGTTCGCGAAGGACACCGGCGTCGAGATGGTCATCATCGACACGGCCGGCCGCCTGCACACCAAGGGCGGGCTGATGGACGAGCTCACGAAGATCAAGCGCGTCATCGAGAAGCAGGCCCCGATCTCCGAGATCCTGCTCGTGCTCGACGCGACGACCGGTCAGAACGGGCTGAGCCAGGCCGAGGCGTTCATCGAGCACGCGGGCGTCACCGGCCTGGTCATCACCAAGCTCGACGGCTCCGCGAAGGGCGGCTTCGTCCTCGCGGTCCAGGAGCGCACCGGCATCCCGATCAAGCTCGTCGGCCAGGGCGAGGGCATCGGCGACCTCACCGGCTTCACCCCCCACGTCTTCGCCCAGCAGCTCGTCAGCTGAGCGGCCCCGCCCGGGACGACGCGCCGGCGCCGTCCCGGTGGCGGGCTACACGGCCTGCGAGAAGCCCAGTGCCGCGTCGGCGAGGTGGCGCAGGTGCTCCGGGACCGGCAGCCCCTTCGACTCCATCGAGCGCGCCCAGAGCCGGCCGGCCCGGTAGGAGGAGCGGACCAGGGGCCCCGCGAGGACGCCGAGGAAGCCGATGTCCTCGGCCTCCTCCTTGATCGCCACGAACTCCTCCGGGTGCACCCAGCGGTCCACCGGCAGATGCCGCGGCGTCGGGCGGAGGTACTGCGTGATGGTCACGATGTCGGTGCCGGCGTCGTAGAGGTCCTGCAGCGCCTGCGAGATCTCCTCCCGCTCCTCGCCCATGCCGAGGATGAGGTTCGACTTCGTGATCAGCCCCGCCTCCCGGCCCTGGGTGAGCACGTCGAGCGAGCGCTCGTAGCGGAACGCCGGCCGGATGCGCTTGAAGATCCGCGGCACCGTCTCGACGTTGTGGGCGAACACCTCCGGCTCCGCGTCGAACACCCGCTGCAGGTGCTCGGCGCGGCCGGTGAAGTCCGGGACCAGGATCTCGACCCCCGTGCCCGGAGCCTGGGCGTGGATCTGGCGGATGGTCTCGGCGTAGAGCCAGGAGCCCTCGTCCGGCAGGTCGTCGCGGGCGACTCCGGTGACGGTCGCGTAGCGGAGGTTCATCCGCGCCACGGACTCGCCGACGCGCCGGGGCTCGTCCGCGTCGTAGTCCGCAGGCTTCCCGGTGTCGATCTGGCAGAAGTCGCAGCGGCGGGTGCACTGGGCGCCCCCGATGAGGAAGGTCGCCTCTCGGTCCTCCCAGCACTCGAAGATGTTGGGGCAGCCCGCCTCCTGGCAGACGGTGTGCAGCTCCTCGCTCTTCACCAGCGACTGCAGCTGCCGGTACTCCGGGCCCATCGAGGCCTTCGTGCGGATCCACTCGGGCTTGCGCTCGATCGGCGTCTCGGCGTTGCGGATCTCCAGCCGCAGGAGCTTGCGGCCGCCGGCCTCGGCGCTCACGCGGCGACCTCCTCGATGCGGGCGGAGAAGGCGGGGGCCGCCTCCGAGAAGCGCGCCGCCACCCGCGCCCGCACCGCCTCCATGGGCGGAGCCTCGCCGCGCTCGCGCTCGAGCGTGGTCACTCCGGCATCGGCGATGCCGCAGGCGACGATGCGGGCGTAGGGCTCGAGGCTGTTCGAGACGTTGAGGGCGAAGCCGTGCATCGTCACGCCCGAGGCGACGCGGATGCCGATCGCGGCGATCTTGTCGGCGCCGCCGTCCCTCGGGATCCACACTCCCGAGCGCCCGTCGACGCGCCGCCCCTGCACGCCCAGGTCGTCGAGAGCGGCGATCAGCACGCCCTCCAGCGAGCGGACGTAGGCGACCACGTCGACGGGCTCGCCGAGCCGCACGATCGGGTAGCCGACGAGCTGGCCCGGGCCGTGCCAGGTGATCCGCCCTCCGCGGTCGACGTCGACCACGGGCGAGCCGTCGTCCGGGCGCTCGTGCGCCTCGGTGCGCTTGCCGGCGGTGTAGACGGAGGAGTGCTCGCAGAGCACGAGGGTGTCCGGCCTCGAGCCCGCCACCACCTCGGCGTGTAGGCGGCGCTGCAGCTCCCAGCCGTCGGAGTAGTCCAGGGGGTCCGCGGAGTCGCCCGCCACCAGTGTCTCGATCACCGGGCCACCCTAACCCTGTTCTTGGACCCGGACCAGTTAATCCGCTCCGCGGTGATCGCGTCGATCGCGAGCCGATCGGCGGCCGCGCCCGCCGACCCTCCGGGCCTCCGGTAGAATTCCGGGCATCATGGCTACTTTCGGCACCCTCTCCGATCGACTCGTCGAGACCTTCAAGAACCTCCGCACGAAGGGCAAGCTCTCCGCGTCGGACGTCGACGGCACCGTCCGCGAGATCCGGCGGGCCCTCCTCGACGCCGACGTGGCGCTGGAGGTCGTGAAGGAGTTCACCGGCAAGGTGCGCGAGCGCGCCCTCGGCGACGAGGTCAACAAGGCGCTCAACCCGGCCCAGCAGGTCGTCCAGATCGTCAACGAGGAGCTCGTCGCGATCCTCGGCGGACAGTCGCGCCGGCTCGAGTTCGCCAAGCGCCCGCCGACCGTCATCATGCTCGCCGGCCTCCAGGGCGCGGGCAAGACGACCCTCGCGGGCAAGCTCGGCAAGTACCTCGGCAAGGACGGCCACACCCCGCTGCTCGTCGCGGCCGACCTCCAGCGCCCCAACGCCGTTCAGCAGCTGCAGGTCGTCGGCGAGCAGGCCGGAGTCGCGGTCTATGCGCCGGAGCCGGGCAACGGCGTCGGCAACCCGGTCAAGGTCGCCCAGAACGCGATCCGCTTCGCGACCGACAAGCAGTACGACACGGTCATCATCGACACGGCCGGACGCCTCGGCGTCGACGCCGACATGATGAAGCAGGCCGCCGACATCCGCCGCGTCACGAACCCCGACGAGGTCCTGTTCGTCATCGACGCGATGATCGGCCAGGACGCGGTCGCGACCGCCAAGGCCTTCCAGGAGGGCGTCGACTTCACCGGCGTCGTCCTCTCCAAGCTCGACGGCGACGCCCGCGGAGGCGCGGCGCTCTCGGTCGCCTCGCTCACCGGCCGCCCGATCCTCTTCGCCTCCACGGGTGAGTCGCTCGACGACTTCGAGCAGTTCCACCCCGACCGCATGGCGAGCCGCATCCTCGACCTCGGCGACGTGCTGACGCTCATCGAGCAGGCCCAGTCCGCGTTCGACGAGGACGAGGCGCGCAAGATCGCCGAGAAGATCATGGGGGACACGTTCACCCTCGACGACTTCCTCGGCCAGATGCAGCAGCTGCGCAACATGGGCTCGATCAAGAAGATGATCGGCATGCTGCCCGGCGCGAAGGGCATGCGAGAGCAGCTCGACCAGTTCGACGAGCGCGAGATCGTGCGCACCGAGGCGATCATCCAGTCGATGACGAAGGCGGAGCGGGTCAACCCGAAGCTGCTCAACGGCTCGCGGCGCCTGCGCATCGCCCGCGGCTCCGGCATGACGGTCACGGACGTCAACCAGCTCGTCCAGCGCTTCGAGCAGGCCGCCAAGATGATGAAGACGGTCGCCAAGGGCGGCATGCCCTCGGTCCCCGGGATGGGCCCGGTGCCCGGCGCCGGCTACCAGGGCCGCCCGAAGCCGCAGAAGAAGAAGAGCAGCAAGTCCGGCAACCCCGCCAAGCGCGCGGCCGAGAACGCGGCGATCACCTCCGGGCCCCGCCCGGGCGACGCGGGCGGCTCCGGCTTCGGCCTGGGCGGCGGCGCCGGCAAGGGCGCCCAGCCCACGCCGGAGGAGCTCGAGCAGCTGCAGAAGCTCCTCGGGCGATGAGGCGGGTCGCGGCCGGACGCGCGGGCGGGATCCTCGTCCTCGCGGCCGTGCTCGGGCTCACCGGCTGCGCCGAGGGCTCCGGGGTCGACGCGATGACGGCGCCCTCCCCGGAGGACCTGGTCGGCCGCTGGGTGACGGGCGTCTCCTACGACGCGCCCGATGTGCCGTTCCTCCTGATCGCGGAGGACGGGACCTGGACGGGCTCCGACGGCTGCAACGGCGCGCAGGGCGAGTGGTCGATCGACCAGGCGGGCGCGCTCACCGTCTCGGCCGGGCCGAGCACGCTGATCGCCTGCGACGGCGTCGCGCTGCCGATGATCTTCTCGGAGGCGGCGATGGCCTCGCTCGACGGCGGACGGCTCCGCCTGTTCGACGACGAGGGGGCCACCGTCGTCAAGCTCGCCCGCTCCACGAGCGACGAGGCGCCCTCGGCGTCGCCGGACCCGGCGGGGGAGTAGCGCACCGTCCCTCCGCGGGCCGCAGCGGGGATCCCCGTGAGGCGCACCGCTCGCTAGCGTGAGGGCATGACAACCGCACACGCGCGCCCCGTCCGCATCGGCGTCCAGATCGCACCGCAGCACGTCCCCTACGAGGTCATCCGCGACACGCTCGCCGAGCTCGAGGACCTCGGCGTCGACATCGCCTTCAACTGGGACCACTTCTTCCCGCTCTCGGGAGAGCCGAACGGCCTGCACTTCGAGGGCTGGAGCATGCTCGCGGCCTGGGCCGAGCAGACCAGCCGCATCGAGTTCGGCCCGCTGGTCACCTGCAACAGCTACCGGAACCCCGACCTCCTCGCCGACATGGCGCGCACGGTCGACCACATCAGCGCCAAGGGCGCCGAGGGCCGTCTGATCTTCGGCATCGGCTCGGGCTGGTTCGAGCGCGACTACGAGGAGTACGGCTACGAGTTCGGCACTCCCGGCTCCCGCCTCGACGAGCTCTCCGAGGCGATGCCGCGCATCCGCCGCCGGTGGTCGATGCTCAACCCGGCGCCCACCCGCGACATCCCGGTGATGATCGGCGGCGGCGGCGAGAAGAAGACGCTGCGGATCGTCGCCGAGCACGCCGACATCTGGCACAGCTTCTCGGACGTCCCGACGCTCGAGCGCAAGCTCGGTGTGCTCTCGGAGTGGTGCGGCCGCGTCGACCGCGACCCGGCCGCGATCGAGATCTCGACCGGCGCGAGCGTGCGCGGCGGTGTCGGCGACGCCTCCTTCGACGTGCTCGACCAGCAGTACGACCTGGGCGCCCGCCTGTTCACGCTCGGCATCACCGGTCCGGACATCGACCTCGCGCCCGTGCGCGACCTGCTCGGCTGGCGCGACGGCCGGAACAGCACCGCGCGCTGACCCGGCGGGGCGCCGTCAGGGCGGCGCCCCGCGTCGGAGTCAGGCCGCCGGCGCGTCCGTCGCCTTCTGGCCGGTCGGCACCGCCCGGGCGAGGCCGGACTTCTCGGCCGCCACCTCGAAGGCGTCGGCCAGGGCGCGCTGGCCCTCGACGGTGGGATGCACGCCGTCCTCGCCGAGCAGCCCGTCCTCGCGGAGGGGGTCCGGGTACTCCAGCGCACCGCCGCCGGCGGCCGTCACGGCCTCGACCAGCGCCGCGTCGTACTCGTCGAGATCGGAGGGGCGCGGGTCGGGGCCCCAGACCGAGTCGAGCGCGATGAGCCGGGCCGAGGGCGAGGCGGACACGATCGCGTCCACCGCCGGCCCGATCGCGGCGTCCACGTCCTCCGGATCCCAGCCCAGGTCGTTGCTGCTGGCGATCAGCACGATCGCGTCGGGCCGAGTGTCGGCGATCTCCTCCGCGCGGTCGCCGATCGCGACGCCGCAGTCGCCCGGCTCGATGAAGCCGCCGCCGTCGCAGCCCAGGTTCGTGACCTCCCAGCCGAGGTCGTCGCCGACGAGTGCGGGCCAGGCCTGCTCCGGGTCGACCGTCAGACCGCGCACGATGCTGTCGCCGACGATCGTCACCCGGGAGCCGACGGGAAGAGAGCCGCCGATCGAGAGCGGCAGCGGATCGGCGGTGACGGTCGGGAGGGGAGTGGCGGTGCCGGCGGGGGACGCGGTCGCCGGGCCGGTCGTCGTCGAGGACGAGCAGCCGGCGAGACCGAGGGCCAGCGCGCCGATCGCGGCTGCGGCGAGGAGGGCGGGACGTGTCATGAGCGGGGATCCCGGAGCCCGTCGCGCAGCTCGCCCGCGAGCGCCCGGACCACCGCCTTGAGGTCGCCGTCGTTCGCCGCGGCCGTCCGCAGCTGGCGCTGATAGCTCGCTCCCGCGACCAGGATCAGCTCGACGTCGCCGAGCTCCTTCACGCAGTCGAGGCGCTCGGCGACCGGTGCGAGGGTGACGAGCAGGTCGCGGATGTCGTCGGTGACCAGCCGCTCCGCTCCGGCGGCGTCGAGGATGATCTCGGCGTCGAGTCCGTAACGGGCCGCGCGCCACTTGTTCTCGCGCACGTACCAGGGCTGCATCGTCGGAAGGTCCTCGCCCGCGTCCAGCCGCGACGAGAGGTGCTCGACGAGGCACTGGATCAGCGCGGCGACCGCTCCGATCTCCTCCGCGGAGGAGAGGCCGTCGCACGCGCGCATCTCGAGAGTGCCCCACTGCGGCGAGGGGCGGATGTCCCAGCGGACCTCCGTGTGATCGTCGATGACGCCGGTGCGCATCATGTCGTCGACGTACTCCTCGTAGTTCGCCCAGGCGCCGAACTGCGGAGGCAGGCCCGCCGTCGGCAGCTGCTGGAACATCAGCGCGCGGTTCGAGGCGTAGCCCGTGTCGACTCCGCCCCAGAACGGGCTCGACGCCGAGAGCGCCTGCAGGTGCGGGTAGTAGTCGAGCAGGGAGTTGAGGATCGGCAGCACCTTGTCGCGGTGCTCGATGCCGACGTGCACGTGGATGCCCCAGATCATCATGTTCCGGCCCCACCACTGGGTCCGGTCGATGAGGCGGTGGTACCGCTCCTTGTCCGTGATGGCCTGGTCGAACCACTGCGCGAACGGGTGCGTGCCCGAGCACACGAGGTCGAGTCCCATGGGGTCGGTGATCTCGCGCACCTGCCGCAGCTGGTCCTGCAGATCGGCGACCGCGTCGCGGACGGAGGTGTGCACGCCGGAGACCAGCTCGACCGTGTTGCGCAGGAGCTCGCCGGTGATGTGCGGGTGCAGGGCGCCGTCGTCGCTGCGGAGCGCCTCCAGCACCACATCGGCGACGTTGGCGAGATCGCCCGTCTGCCGGTCGACGATCGCGACCTCCCACTCGATCCCGAGCGTGGAGCGGTCTGATGCGGCGAAGCTGATCTCCATGGCGTGGTCCTCATCGGATCCGGGCGTCCGCCGATCGGGACGCGCCTCGCCATCCTGCCACCTGCGGCCGGGGCGGACGCCGAGCCCCGGCGGAGGCCTTCCCGGTCCCGCGCGGCCCGCTCCCGCGAGGGTGCCGCTGGTCGGCGGCGTGCCGGGCCCGCACCGGGGCGGTTTTTCTGGCAGAATGATCCGTCGGGTCCGAGGCGGTCGACCCTCTACTCACCGCCGACGAAACCCCCTCGAGCTTCCGCCGGGTGTGCCCCCACGCTCACGGCTCAGTTCATCCATCATCGACCGGACACCGGTCAACGACCACACAGGAGAATTGTGGCTGTCAAGATTCGTCTGAAGCGCCTCGGCAAGATCCGGGCGCCCTACTACCGCATCGTCGTCGCCGACTCGCGCACCAAGCGCGACGGCCGCGTGATCGAGGAGATCGGCAAGTACCACCCGACCGAGCAGCCCTCGTTCATCCAGGTCGACTCGGAGCGCGCGCAGTACTGGCTCGGAGTCGGCGCGCAGCCGACCGAGCAGGTCGCCGCGATCCTCAAGCTGACCGGCGACTGGGGCCGCTTCAAGGGCGACGCCGACGCCGTCAGCACCGTCCAGGTGAAGGAGCCCAAGGCTCCGTTCGTCGTCGACGCGAAGAAGAAGCCCGTCCTCAAGCCGAAGTCCGAGGCTCCGGCCAAGGCCGCCCCGGTCGAGGACACCGCCGACGAGACCTCCACCGAGGCGTAGTCAGTGCTCGCTCCCGCCGTCGAACACCTCGTCAAGGGGATCGTCGAGAACCCCGATGAGGTCAGTGTCGTGGCCACGAGCTCCCCGCGCGGAGAGGTCCTCGAGGTGCGCGTGCACCCCGAGGACCTCGGCCGCGTGATCGGACGCTCCGGTCGCACCGCCAAGGCCGTCCGCACTCTCGTCGCCGCGCTCGCCGACGGGCGCCGCGTGCGCGTCGACGTCGTCGACACCGACAAGTAGAGGTGTCGGTCACCGGACCGGGCACGACGCAGCTCCGCGTCGCCCGACTCACCAAGGCACACGGGCTCAAGGGCGCCATCAAGCTCGAGCTCTACACGGACGAGCCCGACAAGCGCTTCACCCCCGGATCCACGTTCACGCTGCAGGTCCCGCGCACCTCCGAGTGGCACGGCAAGAAGCTCGAGCTCGTCGAGCTTCGCTGGTACAACAGCCACCCCGTCGCATTCTTCCGAGGCGTCGACGACCGCAACGCCGCTGAGACCCTCCTGAAGGCGATCCTCTGGATCGACGAGGAGGTGCAGACCCAGCCGGGCGAGGACGACTCCTGGTACGACTACCAGCTGGTCGGCATGAAGGTCGTCCGCGACGGCGTCGAGGTCGGCACCGTCCGCCGCGTCGACCACTTCCCCGCGCAGGACCTGCTCATCGTCGGCACCCCCTCCGGCGAGGTGATGGTGCCGTTCGTGAACGCGATCGTCCCCTCCGTCGACGCCGCGGCCGGGATCGTCACGGTCACGCCTCCGATCGGCCTGTTCGAGGAGGCCCCCGAGGAGGAGCCCGCCGCGGTCGACCTCAGCGGTGTCGACCTCGCGGACCCGGCGCTGAGCGCGCCTGCGGACGCCGACGCGACGGACGCCTCCGATGACGCGGACTCCGCTGACGCGGACGCCGCTCTCGAGGAGCCCGCCGACGACGAGCCCCCGGCCGCCTCCGAGGAGGAGCCCCGGTCGTGAGGATCGACATCGTCACGATCTTCCCGGAGTTCTTCGGCGTGCTCGACATCAGCCTGCTCGGCCGTGCTCGGCAGAGCGGGCTGATCGAGCTCGGCGTGCACGACCTGCGGGACTTCACCCACGACCGCCACCGCACCGTCGACGACACGCCCTACGGCGGCGGCGCCGGCATGGTGATGCGACCGGAGCCGTGGGGCGAGGCGCTCGACACGATCCTCGACGGCGCGGACGACCCCGTCGTGATCTTCCCGTCGCCCGCGGGCGAGCTGTTCACCCAGGCGACCGCCCGCGAGCTCGCGGAGGAGTCCACCCTCGTCTTCGGCTGCGGCCGCTACGAGGGCATCGACCAGCGCGTCGTGGACCACACCGCCGAGCGCGCGCGGGTCCGGCTGATCAGCCTCGGCGACTACGTCCTCAACGGAGGAGAGGTCGCCGTGATGGCGATGATCGAGGCCGTCGGACGCCTGGTCCCGGGCGTCGTCGGCAACCCGGCGAGCCTGGTCGAGGAGAGCCACTCCGACGGGCTGCTCGAGTACCCGAGCTACACCAAGCCGGCCTCGTGGCGGGGCCTCGACGTCCCTCCGGTGCTCCTCAGCGGCAACCACGGGGCGATCGCCGCCTGGCGCCACGAGCAGAGCGTCGAGCGCACGCGCCGCGTCCGCCCCGAACTGCTTCCCTAGCCCCGAGCCGCACGGTCACCGGGCCGCGAGGGCCAGGTGCCGGTCGCGGAGGGCGAGGAAGAGGGGGAACGCGAACGCGAGGGCGACCAGCGGCGCGAGCAGCACCAGGATCCACACGCGGCGCATCCCGATCCGGCGGCCCTCCACCACCATGAATGCGACGGCCGCGATCGCGACGACCAGCAGGTCGGTCGAGAACGACGACACCCACGGCCCGCCTGCGGCGAGGCCGGCGAGCAGGTCCGCGCCCTCCTGCATAGCCCTCACGTTCCAGGTCCAGGTCCCGATCAGCCCGGCGAGGGCGAGGACGAGGTAGACGATCCCGAGCGGCGTCCAGCCGCGGTGCAGCCGGCTCATGCGCGGGCCTCCGTTCGTGCGAGGGTGAGGATCGTCCCTCCGGCGAGGGCGACCACGGCCACAGTAGCGACGGCGAGGGTCAGCGCGTCCGGTGCGGTCAGCGCCTGACCGCGCAGCGCCTGCCAGCAGGTGAGGGCGACCGCGGCCGCCCAGCCCGCCGAGGCCAGTGCGACGAGCCGCAGCCGGGTGGATCCGGGGCGCAGGACGGGGATCCGGGCTGCCAGCCGTCCGAGCAGCAGCGCGAGCAGCGGGAGCCCCTGCAGAGCGTGCATCCCGACGAAGTGCGGGATGCGCAGATCGCCCCCCGTGGTGCTCCAGCCCAGGAGGGGGAGGCCGGGTCCGCCGTCCGCGACTCCGACGGCGTGCGCACCGACGACGCCCTGGTAGTCGCTGATCTGGCCGGGCGAGGGCCCCGTCATCAGGAACGCGAGGGCCATCCCGACGAGCCCGATCACGAGTCCGGCGCGGACGGCGAGCGTCAGCGCAGGGTCGCCGAGCGGCACCCGCGCCAGGAGGGCGGCGAGGACCAGCGTCGCCAGCCAGACCACCATGATCGAGACGGCCATCGAGGCCCAGAGCGCGGCGTGCAGGGGAGTGGAGACGTCGAAGTGGCTGCGCTCGCCGACCAGGGCGGCGCCTCCGATCACGACCATCTCGACCGCCAGACCGACCGCCGCGACCGTGCCCAGCGCTCGGGCGAGGCGGCGCCGGCGGGGCACGAGCCCGATCAGCCAGGCGAGCGTCACGGCGTACAGCGCGATCGAGAGGCAGAACTTCAGCGGCTTGCCCCAGAGCGGCTGTCCGCCGAGCTCGCGGGGATCGACGACCAGCGCGATCGCGCAGAGGAGGGCGCCGACCGCCATCGCGCCAGCGAGCACCAGGAGCGGCCGGTGCGGAGCAGCTGAGGCCGTGCGCGCGGGCGTCTCGGTCGCGGCGCTCATCGGGGCACCTCCGTCGAGCCGAAGCGGCTCTGCGTCTCGCGCGCCTGAGCGACGCGCCGGAGCGACTGCAGCACCACGTCTCCGAGCGCGGTGCCGACGGCGGCGACGGCAGCCTGCTCGCTCACGCTCTCACGGGCCTGCAGTTCGTCGAGGTCGGCGGAGGCGACGAGGGCGGCGGCGCGGGCGTAGGCCTCGAGCCAGCCGGCGCTCATCGGTCCGGTGGAGAGCTCGAGCGCGTCGAGCGCCCGTGCCGCCGTCGCGACGGCAGGGTGGCCGCAGTGGTCGGAGCCCGCGGCCTCGGCGATCCGCCGCGTCGACGCCTCGGTGGCGGACGCGGTCGAGTCGGTGCTCACGGAGACCACGTCCTGTGCCACCTCGAACGCTGCTGTCGGACCGACGCCCGCGTCGAGCGCGGCCGTGATCCGCTTCGCGCCGGCGATGCCGACGCCGCCGCTCTCGATGAGCGCCCGGAGCAGCGTCAGGCGGGCGACATGGGCGTCCCCGTACTCCGCCCGCTGGGGGCCGGCGGCGTCGCCCGGCGGCAGCAGCCCCTCCCGGATGTAGTACTTGATCGTGGGCAGGCTGACGCCGCTGCTGCGGCTGAGCTCCGAGATTCGCACGTGGACAGTATCGCTATCCGATAGCGGTACTGTCCATCTTTAGTCAGTCCCGCGCGGAGAGGACGATGTTCCCCGTCTCGGTGATGGCGATCGTGTGCTCCATGTGGGCGCCGCGCGAGCCGTCGCGGCTGCGGAGGGTCCAGCCGTCCTTGTCCGTGTAGATCTCGTCGGTCGTCTGCAGGAACCACGGCTCGATCGCGACGACGAGGCCCGGGCGGAGCGGGTAGCCGCGGCCGGCGCGTCCGTCGTTGGGGATGTGCGGATCGCCGTGCATCGTGCGGCCGACGCCGTGGCCGCCGAAGTCGGTGTTGATGGACAGGCCCTCGGCGTGTGCGACGGCCGCGATGGCCGCGGAGATGTCGCCGATCTTCTTCCCGGGCTGCGCAGCGGCGATGCCGGCCTCGAGCGCGCGTGTGGTGGTGTCGATGAGGGCGAGGTCCTCCTCGCGCGGCGTCCCGACCACGACGCTGATGGCCGAGTCGGCGACCCAGCCGTTCACGGAGGCGGCGAAGTCGAGGGTGAGCAGGTCGCCGTCCTTCAGCCGGTAGTCGAAGGGCAGGCCGTGCAGCACCGCGTCGTTGACGGAGGTGCAGATGACCTTGCCGAAGGGGCTCGCGCCGAAGGAGGGGTGGTAGTCGATGTAGCAGGACTCGGCGCCGGCCGTGCGGATCATGTCGTGGGCGAGCCGGTCGAGCTCCAGCAGGTTCACGCCGACCGCGGCGGCAGCGGAGGTGGCCTTCAGTACCTCGCCGACGAAGCGGCCGGCGGGACGCATCTCCTCGATCTCGGCGGGGGTGCGTAGCTCGATCATCCTGATCCTCTCGGGGTCCGCTGAGCCGTCACTCAGCGGTGGTGGGTACGGTCGGTGCATGCGCACGCGACGGGCATTCGGTTCCTGGCAGTTCCCGGCGGCGATCGTGCTGCCCTTGTGGATCCTCCTCGGCTACGGGGTCTTCGGAGGATCGAGCGGCTGGACCGTGCTCGGCCTGGTGATCGCCCTCCCCATTCTGGCGGTCGCGCTGGCGGCTGTGGCCGCGATCGTCGCATTCCGGGTGACCGTTCGGCCCACGCGCACTCCCGCGTGGGGCGACGTTGCCGTGGTCGGTGCCTGGCACCTCTCCCTGATCGCCTTCGGCTTCTTCCCGCCCGGCGCCTGGGCGCTGGGCCTGCTCTCGGTGGTCCTCGGAGTGGCGGCCTTCTGGCACTCGGGGTGGCGGTTCCTCGCCGACGCGAGGGCCACTCTCCTCGCCTTCTCGGAGGCGGCGTCCGTGCAGGCCGAGGGCGCTCACCGCCCGGTCGCCGGCGAGGGCTTCGATCCGGAGCGCCCGCAGGACGGGCAGACCATCGTCCTCTGAGGGGTCGGGCGTCCCGCGAGGCGCTGTTCCACTGCGAGGCCCCGCCCTGTTCCACGGCTCGGCCCTCTCGACGGATCCGCCCGCTGCGCGGCTCTGCCTCCGGGTGACCCTGCCCTGCTCATGACCCTGCTTTGACTCGGATCGACGCGGCATGGCAGAATGAGCGCTTGTGCCTCGCGCAGGCTCTGCCACAGGGGAGCCGCGACGACGTGGGCACGACCGACTTCCATCAACGAAACGGTGTTCGACCTGTGGCGGGCACGGAGAGCGATACAGCATGCACATCCTCGATTCCGTCGATGCGGCGTCCCTCCGCAGCGATGTCCCGGACTTCCGCGCCGGCGACACCGTCAAGGTCCACGTCAACATCGTCGAGGGCTCCCGCTCGCGCATCCAGGTCTTCCAGGGCGTCGTCATCGGCCGCTCCAACGAGGGCGTCCGCGAGACCTTCACCGTCCGTAAGGTGAGCTTCCAGGTCGGCGTCGAGCGCACGTTCCCCGTGCACTCGCCGGTCATCGACCACATCGAGGTCGTCACCCGCGGTGACGTCCGTCGCGCGAAGCTCTACTACCTGCGCAACCTGCGCGGCAAGAAGGCCAAGATCAAGGAGAAGCGCGACGCCTGAGCGGCATCCGCACGACTTCTCGGGAACCCCGGTCCACCTATGATGGACCGGGGTTCCTCCCTTTCTCGGGGGCGATCCGTCCGGGGAGTCCACCCGGTGATGCACAGTAGGGGCGACGGCGAGCGATGACAGACAGCACGGCCCCGGTCCGCCTCCCCGGAGGCGAGGACCACGCCCGCCACTCGGCGGATCCGTCCGAGAAGCGCCCGCGCAAGCGCCGGGGAATCCTGCTCTTCCTCCGCGACGTGCTGATCATCTTCGTGGTCGCGGTGCTCGTCTCCTTCCTCGTGAAGACCTTCCTGATCCGCTCGTTCTACATCCCCTCCTCCTCCATGGAGCAGACGCTCGTCGAGAACGACCGGATCCTCGTGAACGAGCTCGTACCCGGAGTGGTGAAGATCTCGCGCGGCGACGTCGTCGTCTTCCGCGATCCCGGCGGATGGCTCTCGCCGAGCTCCGAGCCCAACGTGCCGCCGTTCCAGGCCGCGGTCGACTCCGCCCTCGCACTTGTCGGCCTCACCGCTCCCGACAGCAACGACCACCTCATCAAGCGCGTCATCGGCCTGCCCGGCGATCACGTGACCTGCTGCACGCCGCTCGGCCAAGTCGAGATCAACGGCAACCCGATCGACGAGCCCTACGTGAAGCTGCCCGACGGGGTGCAGGCCGTCTCGGCCACCCCCTTCGACGTCGTCGTGCCCGAGGGCTCGCTCTGGGTGATGGGCGACAACCGCTACAACTCCGCCGACTCCCGCTACAACACCGACAAGCCGGGCGGCGGCTTCGTGCCGATCGACAACGTCGTGGGCCGCGCGATCCTCGTGACCTGGCCCGTGCAGCAGTGGGCGTGGCTCGACGACTACCCGTCGGTGTTCCGCGGAGTCGACACCGAGGCCTCCGAGGAGGGCTCGGACGACGCGCAGAGCGGGCAGGGCTAGGTGGTCGTCGCCGAGCCGACGCTGACGCAGGAGCGGAGCCTCTTCCGGCAGGGCTACGAGACGGTCATCGGCTGCGACGAGGTCGGCCGCGGCGCGATCGCCGGCCCGGTGTCGGTCGGTGTCGTGTCGATCGGCAGCCGTTGCGGGCGCTTCCCCGAGGGGCTCCGCGACTCCAAGATGCTCGCTCCCGCCCGCCGCGAGGCGCTCCTGCCGGGAGTCGCGAAGTGGGTCTCGGCCTGGGCGATCGGCGAGTCCTCGGCGGACGAGATCGACGAGACCGGGATCATCGCGGGCCTCGGCCGCGCTGCGTCGAGGGGCATCGAGCGCCTCGCCGACCAGGGCGTCGACCTCGCCACCGCCGTCGTCCTCCTCGACGGCGCCCACGACTGGCTGACGCCCGCGCTGGGCGAGTGGGCGGCCGAGCTGACGATCGTCACCCGCGTGAAGGCCGACCGCGACTGCGCCGCCGTCTCCGCCGCCTCCGTGCTCGCGAAGGTGGGCCGGGACGGTCAGATGGTGCGCCACCACGACGACTTCGCCGACTACGCCTGGGACAGCAACAAGGGCTACGGCAGCGCCGCGCACTGGGCGGGCATCGAGCGGGTCGGCCCGTCCCCGCTCCACCGGGTGACCTGGCTGTCGAAGTCGCGGGAGAGCGTCGAGGAGCCGCTCCCGGCGCTCGGGCCCGTCGGCTCGGCGTAGGATTGTCCAACGATGGATGAGGACGAATTCGAGGACTACGACCGCGAGGTCGAGCTGGCACTGTACCGGGAGTACCGCGACGTCGTCTCGCAGTTCTCGTACGTCGTCGAGACCGAGCGCCGGTTCTACCTGGCGAACGAGGTCGACCTGGTCCGCCGCGACACCGAGCACGACTTCTACTTCGAGCTGACCATGCGCGACGTGTGGGTCTGGGACGTCTACCGCTCCGACCGCTTCGTGAAGTCGGTGCGCGTGCTGACCTTCAAGGACGTCAACGTCGAGGAGCTCTCCCGCAAGGAGTTCGAGCTCCCCAAGGAGCTCGCGCTCGACGAGTAGGGCGCTGTCGCGGCAGGCTCCGGACCCCCTGCTGGTCGCGTAGCCGCCTCCGCCGGCGCATCGAGACCCGGTGCCCGGAGCCCCACCCTGCTCCGGAGCTCTCTCGGATGCGCGGCTCCGCGGGTCTCGTCTTCAGGCGGCGCGGATACATCAGCTGGTCGCGTAGCCGCACCCGGCGGCGTATCGAGACCCCGGCCCGACGTCCCTCCCCACCCGCCACCTCGGCCCTCTTCTCCCCGGATCCCCTCCCGGCCGTACAGCGCTTGTTCCTGCTCCGGCACGCTTCCGGCAGGAGGACGCATGGACAAGGACGAACTGGGGCGGCGCGGCGAGGAGATCGCGGCGGCGCACCTGAGAGACAACGGATTCGAGATCCTCGACCGTAACTGGCGGGTCCGCGAGGGCGAGCTCGACATCGTGGCCCGCGACGGGTCGGCACTGGTCGTGGTGGAGGTGAAGACGCGCTCGTCGACGCGCTTCGGATTGCCGGTCGAGGCCATCACGCGGGCCAAGGCGCAGCGCCTGCGGCGACTCGCCTACGCCTGGGCCGACGAGCACCACGAGCGCTCCCGCCACCTGCGGATCGACGCGGTCGGCATCGTCGCGCCCGGGGGAGTCCCGTCGCAGATCCGGCACCTGCGGGCGGTGGCCTGATGGGCCTGGGAAGGACCTCGGCGGTCGGTCTCGTCGGCTTCGCGGGAGCCGTGGTCGGGGTGGAGGCGCACTCGGCCGACGGCACCCCTGGCATGGTGATCATCGGCCTGCCCGACGCCGCGCTCGCGCAGGCGAAGGAGCGGGTGCGCTCGGCGGCGATCAACTCCGGCAGCACCATCGCCGAGTACAAGATCACCGTGAACCTCTCGCCGGCCGCGATGCCCAAGCACGGCTCCGCCTTCGATCTCGCCATCGGGCTGGCCGCGCTCGCGTCGCTCCGCGAGGTCGATGCGGAGTCGGTCGCCGCGGTCGTCCACATCGGGGAGCTCGGCCTGGACGGCCGGCTGCGCTCCGTCCCGGGCGTGCTGCCCGCGGTGCTCGCGGCCGCCCGCGAGGGCAGGCGCCGCGTGATGGTCCCCGTCGAGGACCGGCTCGAGGCGGAGCTGGTCGACGGCGTCGAGGTGATCGCGGTCTCCTCGCTGGCGGCGGCCGCCGTCTGGCACGGAGCCGAGTGGGAAGTGCCGGTGCTCCCCGAGGCCGCGCCGCCGTCTGAGACGGTGTCCGAGCCGGAGGCCCGCCTCGACCTCTCCGACGTGGTGGGGAACGAGGAGGCGGCCGAGGCGATGGTCGTCGCGGCGGCGGGCGGGCACCACGTGTTCCTGCTCGGGCCTCCCGGCGCCGGGAAGACGATGCTCGCCTCGCGCTTGCCGGGCATCCTCCCCGACCTCGACGACGATGCAGCGCTCGAGGCCACCTGCATGCGCTCGCTCGTCGGAGCGCCGACCGGTGGCGCGCTGGTGCGCAGACCGCCGTTCGAGAGTCCGCACCACTCCGCCTCGTCCGCAGCGATCGTCGGCGGGGGCAGCGGCCGCATCCGGCCCGGCGCGGTCGCCCGCGCCACCCGGGGAGTGCTGTTCCTCGACGAGGCCCCCGAGTTCTCGTCCGTCGCCCTCGATGCGTTGCGCCAGCCGCTCGAATCCGGCGTGATCCGCATCCACCGCGCGAACGCCGTCGCCGAGTTCCCCGCGCGGGTGCAGCTCGTCCTCGCGGCGAACCCGTGCCCGTGCGGCCGCTTCGGCATCCCCGGAGAGACCTGCACCTGTGCTCCCTCGGTCCGCCGCCGCTACCTCGCGCGGCTCAGCGGACCGCTGCTCGACCGCGTCGACATCCGCCTGACGGTCCGCCGCATCAGCGCGGCTCAGCTGGCCGCACGTCGAGACACGTCCGGAATGTCGACGGCGCAGGCCCGCGCCCGTGTCGCCGCGGCGCGGTCCCTGGCAGCGGCTCGCCTCGCCTCCACTCCGTGGACGCTCAACTCGGAGGTCTCCGGCGCCTGGCTGCGCTCGGACGCGGTGCGCCCGACCAGTGCCGAGTCCCGCACGCTCGACCGGGCTCTGGAGCGAGGTCTGGTGACCATGCGCGGCTACGACCGGGTCCTGCGCCTGGCCTGGACGCTCGCGGACCTCGACGCAGCCGACCGGCCGTCAGCAGCCCACCTCGCGCGCGCGCTCGTCCTTCGAGGAGGTGCCGCGTGATCCGGCCCGACGCGCTCTTCGACGGAGCGGAGCTCGACGCTGTTCGCCGACTGCTGCCGAGCGGTGCAGCCGAGCCGGACTCGGCTGCCGACGGCGAGCCTTCGGGTGAGTCCGGCTGCGCTCGGAGCGCACTCGTCGACGCTGCTGCCCGGTGCGGCTGGAACTCTCTGACCGAGCCCGGCGACTCCGTCGCCGCCCTCCTCATCGAGAGGGTCGGCGCGGCCGAGGCCTTCGCCCACGTCGTGTCCTCGTCGTCCGCGGAGGAGATCCTCGCGCCCCCGCATCGCGCTCCCTCCGACGAAGGAGGCGCGGCGCTCGCGCCCCTCGACTCCGAGGTCGCCGCGCTCCAGTCGGGGCTGGCGCGCTGGCGACCGCGCCTGGACCGCAGGCTCCTGTTCCGACGTCTCGAGATCGCCGAGCGACTCGGCGCCCGGCTGCTCCTGCCCGGGGCTCCCGTGTGGCCCGAGTCGCTCGACGACCTCGGGCCGCACGCGCCACTCCTGCTCTGGCTGCGCGGTGATCCCGCCGCCTTCGATCCGCCGCACCGCCTCGCCCTCGTCGGCGCCCGCGCTGCCACCGGCTACGGCGAGCACGTCGCCGCCGAGCTCGCCGCGGGCGTCGCGGCGCGAGGCGTCTCCGTCGTCTCGGGCGGTGCCTTCGGGATCGACGCGGTCGCCCACCGCGCCGCCCTCGGCTCCGGAGGCCGGACGGTCGCCTTCCTCGCCGGGGGAGCGGACCGCCTCTACCCGACGGCTCACGCCGACCTCCTCCACCGCATCATCGCCACCCCCGGCTGCGCCGTCGCGACGGAGGTCCCGCCGGGCACCACGCCCACCCGCTGGCGATTCCTGCAGCGCAACCGCCTCATCGCCGCCTCCACCGTGGGCACCGTCGTCGTCGAGGCCGGCGCCCGCTCCGGATCCCTCAACACCGCCGGCCACGCGGCTGCCCTGGGCCGCCCCCTCGGTGCGGTCCCGGGCCCGGTCACCAGTGCCTCCTCCGCCGGCTGCCACCGGCTCCTCCGCGAGTACGCGGCGACCTGCGTCACCTCGCCGGCGGATGTGCTCGAACTGCTCGCTGTCGGCGACGCCGACGGATCGTGCCGAGCGCTGACCGCGGCTGAGGCGCGAGTCCTGGCCGTCGTCGAATCCGAAGGAGGCTGTGACGCCGCAACCGTCGCCGGGCTCTCCGGGGAATCGCTCGATTCGGCACTGTCGGCGCTGGGTGCGCTCCTCGCCGACGGACACGTCCGCCGTTCCGAGGACGGGGACTGGGAGCGTGCACCCGGGTGAGCGGCCCCGCCGCCGCGGCGCTGTCGGCGGTCCGCCCTACGCTGAAGGGGCATCGGCGAGGGGAGCGGCATGGACGCCACGGCAGCAGGACACGGCGGGGAGCGCCCGCGGCTCGGGCACTTCCGCGCCGCCGACAGGGTCATCGCGCATCTGAGCGACACGCACCTGCTGGCCGACGGCGCTCCGCTCTACGGGAAGGTCGACACGGCCGCCCGCCTCGCGCAGGCGGTCGGCCGGCTGGCCGAGCGCGGCGGACGCCTGGACGCGATCGTCGTCACCGGGGACGTCGCGGACCGCGGCGAGGAGGACGCCTACCGGCGCGTGCGCGAGCAGCTCGACCCCGTGGGCGAGCGGTTCGGCTGCCCGATCGTCTGGGTGATGGGCAACCACGACGAGCGCGGAGCCTTCCGGCGGGTGCTCCTCGAGCAGGACCCGGCGGGCGCGGGACCCGTGGACCAGGTCGTCGACCTCGGCGGGCTCCGGCTCATCGCGCTCGACAGCGCGGTGCCCGGCTTCCACCACGGCGACCTCACCGACGCCCAGCTGGCCTGGCTGAAGGACGAGCTCGCCGCACCGGCCCCGCTGGGGACGATCCTCGCCCTGCACCACCCTCCGCTGCCCACGCCGCTCGGCGCGATGACCGTGCTCGAGCTGCGGGGGATCGACCGCCTCGAGGAGGTGGTGCGCGGTACCGACGTCCGCGCGATCCTCGGCGGCCACCTGCACTACCCCACGGCAGCGACCTTCGCGGGCGTGCCCGTGCTCGTGGCCGGTGCCACCAGCTACACGATGGATCTCGGAGCGCCCGAGCGTGAGCTCGCCGGCATCGACGGAGCGCAGAGCCTCTCGCTCGTCCACGTCCACCCGGAGACGGTGGCCGCCTCGTTCGTGCCGACGGCGCCGGCCCCGATCGCGACGCGGTTCGGCACCGACCTGATCGAACGGCTCGAGGGGCTCGACGAGCAGGGGCGCATCGACCTCTGGTCGCGGATGCCAGACGGATCATGACCGGCGAGACGCTCGCCGACTCGGTCGAGCACTTCCTCCGCTACGTCCTCGACGAGCGGTCCCTCTCGCCCGCCACCGCGAAGGGCTACCGCTCCGACCTCGCGCGCCTGATCGCCCACACGGAGGAGAAGGGGCGGCTCCTCACCGCCGAGCTCGACCTCGAGCTGCTGCGCGACTGGCTCTGGCGCGAGTCGGAGTCGGGCATCGCTCGCGCGACCCTCGCCCGGCGCACCGCAGCCGTCCGCTCCTTCTCCTCCTGGGCGCAGCGGACCGAGCGGCTTCCCCTCGACGTCGCCGCGCGCCTCAAGACGCCCAAGTCGGGACGGACACTGCCGCGGGTCCTGACGCTCCCGCAGGCGGAACAGGTGCTCGACACGGTCGCGGCGCGAGGCGCGACCGAGGACCCGGTGGCGCTGCGGGACCTCGCGATCGTCGAGCTGCTCTACGCCTCCGGCATCCGCGTCTCGGAGCTGGTCGCCGTCGACCTGGGCGACGTCGATCTCGGCCGGCTCACCGTGCTCGTCACGGGCAAGGGCGCGAAGCAGCGGGTCGTGCCGTTCGGCGTACCCGCGAAGGAGGCGCTCGTCGCCTACCTCGACCGCGCCCGTCCCGCTCTCGCCACCGGTGACGGAGGCCGCGCGCTCCTGCTCGGCCGACGGGGGGCGAGGCTCACCCCGCGCACCGTCTACGGCGTCGTGGCGAGGCTCCTCGACGGCGGGCAGGGCTCCGGACCGTCCGGTCCGCACACCCTCCGCCACACCGCGGCGACCCATCTGCTCGACGGCGGAGCCGACCTCCGCGCCGTCCAGGAGATGCTCGGCCACGCGAGCCTGGGCACCACGCAGATCTACACCCACGTCTCGACCGAGCGGATCCGCGACGCCTACCGCCTCGCCCACCCCCGCGCCTGACCGGACGCGCGAGTCGCTGGACGCACCCTTCCGCGCCACTCGCTGAACACCCTGCGCCACGTCGTCCATCGGCAGGAGCACCGCCCGGGGGATCCCGCCGAAGAACCGCATCGGCGAGACGTAGTCGCCACCCTCGCGGACGCCGAGGTGCACGCACCTCCCGTCGCAGTGGCCGCCCGCACCCACTGCTCCGACGGGCTGGCCCGCGGTGAGGACCTGCCCGGCCGTCACCGATCCGTCGACCGGCTCGACCGTCGAGACCAGACCGTCCGCGTGCACGATGCTCACCACGGACCGGTCGACCACCCTGCCCGAGAACGACACGGTGCCCGCCGCGACGGCGACCACGGGCTGCCCGGCCGCTGCCGCGAGGTCGATCCCGCGGTGCCCGGGGGCGTAGCGGTGGGCCGGCGCGCCCCACGGCTCCACGACGGAGAAGCCCGCGACGGGGGAGATCCACCGCGGGTCGGACCGGCCGGGGGACGAGGTGGCGGCGGGCGAGGCGCCGAGAGGCGCCCCGACGAGCAGAGCGGCGAGGGCGAACACGCCCGGGCGCAGGAGTCGGGATCGGAGCATGCGGCCACCCTCCTGGAGCCGGTCCGGGACCGGTGGTCGGCCGAGCGGATCAGGGGAGGAGAGCGCGTCGGGCCCGGCTGTGGAGGGAGGACATCGGCCGGGGGAGAGCGCAACCCGTCCCGGCGGTGCCGCGGCGAGGAGTAACGTGCCGGTGATCCGGCTCGGGAGCGGCACCCCGCCCCCACCGGCGGCGAGAATCGGAGACGACCATGACCAGCGGACGATCTGACACGACCAGCGGGAGAGCGGACATCCCGAACCCCTCGGCGGCGAAGCTGAAGAGGAAGGTGATCGGCCTCGCGATCGCGGCGGCGGTCGGCGGCTTCCTCTTCGGCTTCGACTCGTCGGTGGTGAACGGTGCCGTGGAGGCGGTGCAGGGCGAGTTCCAGCTCTCGGCCGCGCTGATCGGCTTCGCCGTCGCCTCCGCGCTGCTCGGCTGCGCGCTCGGCGCGTACCTCGCGGGCCGCCTCGCCGACCGCTGGGGCCGCATCAAGGTCATGCTGCTCGGCGCCGGGCTCTTCTTCATCTCCTCCATCGGCGCCGGCGCGGCGTTCGCGGTCTGGGACCTCGTGCTCTGGCGCGTGGTCGGCGGCCTCGGCATCGGCATCGCCTCCGTGATCGCTCCGACCTACATCTCGGAGATCGCGCCCAAGGCCATCCGCGGAGCCCTCGCGTCGCTGCAGCAGCTGGCGATCACGCTCGGCATCTTCGCCGCCCTGCTCTCGGACACCCTCATCGCGAACGGCGCGGACGGCGCCTCCGAGCCCTTCTGGTTCGGCGTCGCCGCGTGGCGCTGGATGTTCATCGCCTGTGCCGTGCCTGCCGTCATCTACGGCCTCCTGGCCCTGACCCTGCCGGAGTCGCCCCGCTACCTCGCGACCCGCGGCCGCTCCGAGGACGCCCGCGCGGTGCTCGCGACGGTCACGCCGCGCGACGAGGTCGACGAGGCGCTCGCGGACATCCAGAAGAAGATCGACGAGGACTCCGAGAACGCGAAGCGCTCCAGCCTCCGCGGCCCCGCCCTCGGCCTGCTCCCGGTGGTCTGGGTCGGCATCCTGCTGTCGGTGTTCCAGCAGTTCGTGGGCATCAACGTGATCTTCTACTACTCCACCTCGCTCTGGAGCGCGGTCGGATTCGACGAGTCCAACTCCTTCGCGATCTCGGTCTTCACCTCGGTCGTGAACGTCGTCGTCACCTTCGTGGCGATCTTCCTGGTCGACAAGGTCGGCCGGAAGCCGCTGCTGCTGGTCGGCTCGGCCGGCATGGCCGTCTCGCTCGCGCTGATGGCCATCGCCTTCAGCCAGTCGACGATCAGCGGAGAGGACGTCTCGCTGCCCGGCGCGTGGGGACCGATCGCCCTCGTCTCGGCGAACGCGTTCGTCGTCTTCTTCGGCGCGACCTGGGGCCCGCTGGTGTGGGTCCTCCTCGGCGAGATCTTCCCGAACCGGATCCGGGCGGCCGCGCTCGGCCTGGCGGCCTCGGCCCAGTGGATCGCGAACTTCGCCATCACGGTGACCTTCCCGATCCTCTCGCAGGACGTGTCGCTCACCCTGGCCTACGGCCTCTACGCCGCCTTCGCGGCGATCTCGTTCGTCTTCGTCTTCATGTTCGTGCCCGAGACCAAGGGCCGCTCGCTGGAGGAGATGGACACCCTGCACATCCGCACCGTGATGAAGTCGGCGCGCAAGTAGCACCGGCCTCCCGCGCCTCGACGGCCGCCCTCCCGCAGCAGCGGGGGAGGCGGCCGTCCTGGTGCTAGACTCCACGGAGCACCTCGCTCGTCGGGGTGACTACGCGCGCCCATTCGGCCTCCGCTCCCCACGGTCCCTCTCCGCTCACGCGGCCGGGGCGGGAGTGCGCCGGGCGCCAGGGCGACGTGCCGACCGGCCGTCGCAGACAACCGAACGGGAGTTCGGCGCCGTCGTGCGCCCGGGCCCCGAGACAAGGAGAACGACTCATGGCAGTCGTCACCATGCGCCAGCTGCTCGACAGCGGCGTCCACTTCGGGCACCAGACCCGTCGCTGGAACCCGAAGATGAAGCGCTTCATCCTGACCGAGCGCTCGGGCAGCTACATCATCGACCTCCAGCAGTCGCTGGCCTACATCGACAAGACCTACGACTTCGTCAAGGAGACGGTCGCCCACGGCGGCACCATCCTCTTCGTCGGCACCAAGAAGCAGGCGCAGAACGCGATCTCGGAGCAGGCGACCCGCGTCGGCCAGCCCTACGTGAACCAGCGCTGGCTCGGCGGCCTCCTGACCAACTTCCAGACGGTCTCGAAGCGCCTCGCCCGCATGAAGGAGCTGGAGGAGCTCGACTTCGACGACACGTCGAAGAGCGGCTTCACCAAGAAGGAGCTCCTCATCAAGAAGCGCGAGCTCGACAAGCTGCACAAGTCGCTCGGCGGCATCCGCAACCTCTCGAAGACGCCGTCGGCCCTCTGGGTCGTCGACACCAAGAAGGAGCACCTCGCGATCGACGAGGCCAAGAAGCTGGGCATCCCGGTCATCGGCATCCTCGACACGAACTGCGACCCGGACGAGGTCCAGTACCCGATCCCGGGCAACGACGACGCGATCCGCTCGGTGAGCCTGCTCACCCGCATCGTCGCCGACGCCGCGGCCGAGGGCCTCATCCAGCGCCACCAGAAGCCCGAGGCCGAGGGCAACGTCTCCGCCGTCGAGCCGCTGGCCGAGTGGGAGCAGGAGCTGCTCTCCACCGGTGCGCCCGCCGCCGACGTGCAGGAGCCGAACGAGCAGGCCGGCGCGGAGACCGAGAAGGTCGCCGACGCCGAGGCCGAGACCGCCGACGAGGCCGTCGTCGAGGCCGAGACCCCCGCCGCGGAGGAGGCCCCCGAGGCCGACGCCGCCGCGACCTCGACCGACGAGACCTCGACCGACGAGACCGCCACCGCCTGACACCCCGTTCCGTGACGGGGGTCGGACGCCGCACCCGCGGTCGTCCGGCCCCCGCTCGGTCGGTGCACGTTCACCACGAGTAAGAACCGCCGTCACCTCGGCGTGCTGGGCTCCTCCCGTGAGCCCGCCGCCGCGAGTGACGGCGCCACAGGGTTTCCGAACCAAGAGGAGTTCCGAGAACATGGCAAATTTCAGCCTCGCTGACGTCAAGACGCTGCGCGAGCAGCTCGGTACCGGCATGGTCGACACGAAGAACGCGCTCGTCGAGGCCGACGGCGACCTGGACAAGGCGGTCGAGATCCTCCGCCTCAAGGGTGCCAAGGGCAACGCGAAGCGCGCCGACCGCTCCACGAGCGAGGGCCTCGTCGCCGCCGCCGAGAAGGACGGCGTCGCCACGATGATCGAGCTCGCGTGCGAGACCGACTTCGTCGCCAAGGGCACGAAGTTCATCGCCCTCGCCGACGCCGTGCTCGCCGCGGTCGTCGCCGCCGGCTCCACCACGGTCGAGGAGGCCCTCGCGGCCCCCGCCGACGGCAAGACCGTCGCCGACCTGATCAACGACGAGGCCGCGATCCTCGGCGAGAAGGTGGAGCTGCGCCGCGTGGCCTCCGTCTCGGGCGAGCACTTCGCGATCTACCTCCACAAGACGAACAAGGACCTGCCCCCGCAGGTCGGCGTGGTCGTCGGCTACGCGGGTGAGGACGCCGAGACCGCGCGCTCCGTCGCCCAGCACATCTCGTTCGCGAACCCGTCCTACCTCTCGCGCGAGGACGTGCCGCAGTCCGAGGTCGACAACGAGCGCCGCATCGTCGAGGAGATCTCGCGCGGCGAGGGCAAGCCCGAGGCCGCCCTGCCGAAGATCATCGAGGGACGCGTGAACGCGTACTTCAAGCAGGTCGCCCTGCTCGACCAGGACTACGCGAAGGACAACAAGCTGTCCGTCAGCAAGGTCCTGAGCGACGCGGGCCTGACCGTGTCGGGCTTCGCCCGCTTCAAGGTCGGCGCCTAACAGCACTGCAGGAGGGAGTCCGGGTCGTTCAGTCGACCCGGGCTCCCTTCGCTCTGCCCGGGGCGGTCCCGGGCGTGGTCGCGGGGCCCGCTCCGCGCGGGATAGGTTTGTACGGGTCTACGGGAGGAAACGTCCATGACGGAGACGGATGCGATGACGACGGGCAAGCGCCGCAGGGTGCTTCTGAAGCTGTCGGGGGAGGCGTTCGGAGCCGGCACGCTCGGCGTGAACCCTGACGTGATCAGCGCCCTGGCGCGCGAGATCGCCGATGCCGCGACCGAGGTGGAGATCTCGGTGGTCGTCGGCGGCGGCAACTTCTTCCGCGGAGCCGAGCTCTCGCAGCGCGGCATGGACCGCGGCCGGGCCGACTACATGGGCATGCTGGGCACGGTGATGAACGCCCTCGCTCTCCAGGACTTCCTCGAGCAGGCGGGCGCCGAGACGCGCGTGCAGTCCGCGATCGCGATGACGCAGGTCGCGGAGCCCTACATCCCCCGCCGGGCGATCCGGCACATGGAGAAGGGCCGCGTCGTCATCTTCGGCGCCGGCGCCGGACTCCCGTACTTCTCGACCGACACGGTCGCCGCGCAGCGCGCGCTCGAGACGCACGCCGACGTGGTCCTCGTCGCCAAGAACGGCGTGGACGGCGTGTACGACGCCGACCCGCGGACGAACCCCGACGCGAAGAAGCTCGACGCGCTGACCTACCAGGAGGCGCTCCAGCGGGGCCTCAAGGTGGTCGACTCCACCGCGTTCAGCCTCTGCATGGACAACGGCATGCCGATGCAGGTCTTCGGCATGGAGCCCTCGGGCAACGTCGCGAAGGCCATCCGCGGCGCCGAGCTCGGCACGCTCGTCTCGAACTAGACTGACCACTTCCCTCTCTTAAGGAGCTCCCTGTGATCTCGGATGTACTGGCCGATGCGAAGACCAAGATGGGCAAGGCCGTCGAGGTCGCCAAGGAGGACTTCTCCACGGTCCGCACCGGACGCGCGAACCCCGGCATGTTCCAGAAGGTGCTGGTGAGCTACTACGGCACCCCGACGCCGCTGTCGCAGCTCGCCTCGATGCAGAACCAGGAGGCCCGCACGCTCGTCCTGACGCCCTACGACAAGGGCTCGCTGCGCGACATCGAGCAGGCCATCCGGGACATGCCGAACCTCGGCGCGAACCCGACCAACGACGGCACGATCATCCGCGTGACCCTGCCGGAGCTCACCGCCGAGCGCCGCAAGGAGTTCGTCAAGATCGTCCGCACCAAGGCCGAGGACGCCAAGATCGCGGTGCGCAACATCCGCCGCAAGGGCAAGGACGACCTCGACGCGCTGAAGGGCGACATCGGCGACGACGAGCTCTCCCGCGGTGAGAAGGAGCTCGAGGCGCTCACGAAGCAGCACGTCGACGCGATCGACGAGGCGCTCAAGCGCAAGGAATCCGAACTGCTCGAGGTGTAGCGGTGCCCGAGATCCCCGAAGGACCCGAGGGCGGCGAGAAGAGACCGTCTCCGCACGTCCCGGGTGCCCGGGGATCCAGGATGGTCACCCGCGACGCGCTGCGTGCGCGCGCCCAGCAGGGCCGGGCCGACGTCGAGCGCCAGCTCGAGGCGACCCGCGCCCAGCTCGAGGCGACGAACGACCGCCTGACCGCGCGCTCGGGCCGGAACCTCGTGTCGGCGACCGCGATCGGACTCCTCGGCGGCGGTGCGATGGTCGTCAGCCTCCTCCTGGTCAAGGAGCTCTTCATGGTGCTCGCGGGGGTGGTGGTGCTGCTCGCGGCGCTGGAGCTCTCGAACGCCCTGCGCCACGCCGGTCGCGACATCCCGCGCATCCCGACCGGGATCGTGGCGGTCGTCGCCGTGCCGGCCGCCTACTACGGCGGCCTCGGCGCCGCGTGGGCCACGGTCCTCGGCGGATCCGTCCTCGTCGGCCTCTGGCGGCTGGGGGAGCAGCTCTTCCGGCGCACCGCCTCCAGCCGGAGGGACCTCGCCCTCGACATCGGCCTCGGCGCGTTCGTCCAGGGCTACACGACCTTCCTCGGCGCCTTCGCGATCCGTCTCGTCGCCGAGCCCGGCGGCCAGCTCTGGGCGTTCGCGTTCCTGGTGCTCGTGATCGTCGTCGACACCGGCGCCTACGTGAGCGGACTCACCTGGGGCAAGCACCCGATGGCACCGCGGATCAGCCCGAAGAAGACCTGGGAGGGCTTCGCCGGTGCTGCCGTCGCGGGGATCGGCGTCGGTGTCCTGCTCGCCCTGCTGATGCTCGGCCAGCCCTGGTGGGTCGGCGCGGTGTTCGGGGCGGTGGTGCTGCTCACCGCGACGCTCGGCGACCTCGCCGAGTCGCTGATCAAGCGCGATATCGGCATCAAGGACATGAGTTCCTGGCTGCCCGGCCACGGGGGAGTCCTCGACCGGCTGGACTCGATCCTGCCGTCGGCCGCAGCTGCCTACGTGCTGTACTTCCTCTTCGCCCACTGAGCGCACGCCTCACCGGGGCGTGCCGATTCCGCTCCCGGCGCGCGGCTTGGCATGATGTCGGGATGACCGCTCCCTTCCCCCGAGCCCGCGAGTCCCGTCCCGGCTACGACACGGCCGAGGTCGACTCCTTCCTCGCGTCGGCGCGCGAGGCCTACTCGCAGCTCTCCGGGGGACCGGCGGACCTCCGCGCCGCCGACCTGCGCCACACCGCGTTCACCCTGCGCAAGGGCGGCTACTCCGCCCCCCATGTCGATGCGGCGCTCGAGCGCCTCGAGGACGCCTTCGCCCTGCGGGAGCGCCAGTACGCGATCGCGGCCCGGGGCGAGGAGGCGTGGCTCGCGGACGCGCGGTCGACCGCCCAGGAGATCGTGAACCGGCTGGCCCGCGCTCCCCGCGAGCGGTTCACCCGGGCCGGCGCTCTCACGACGGGCTACAACATCCGCCAGGTCGACGCCTTCGCCGACCGGATCTCCGGGTACTTCCGCGACGGATCGGTGCTGACCGTGGACGACGTGCGGACCGTCTCCTTCGCCCCGCAGCGCGGCGGGTACGCCGAGGCGCAGGTCGACCTGCTGCTCGACACGGTCGTCGACGTGATGCTGGCGGTCCGCTGACCGGAGCCGGATCTGCTGGCCGATCAGGTCATCGTCCGTTATGCTTTCGTAATCGTGGCTCAGCATCCTCAGACCTCCGTCGCCCACACGCCCGCGAACCGCACCAGCGGTCGCCCGGCGGTCCCGCACCAGACCCCGGTGCGGCGCTCCTGGGCTCGGATCCCGGTGACGGTGCTGGCCTTCACGGCGTCGATCGCGTTCGCCATGGTGAACGTCGTCGATCCGTCCAGCGGCGCGGTCGCCTCCCCCTACTACCAGGCCCCGGCGCGCTTCAACGGCGACTCCGCGCAGCGGCTCGTCGTCGCGGACGCCGTCGAGCGGACCGTCCAGCGCGACTCGTTCGGCGCCGAGGCGAAGCCGACGCCCACTCCGACCCCGACGCCCACTCCGACCGAGACTCAGACCGCTTCCGCGACCGTCGACGAGGAGGAGTCGGGCTCCGCCGAGGCCGAGACCGCCGCTCCCGTCCAGCGCGCCGCCGCTCCGGATCCCGGATCCGCGAAGGCGATCGCCTACGACATGATCGTGCAGCGCGGCTGGGCCGACAGCGAGTACGACTGCCTCGTCCTCCTCTGGAACCGCGAGTCCGGCTGGAACGTCTACGCCGAGAACAAGTCCAGCGGTGCCTACGGCATCCCGCAGGCACTCCCCGGCAGCAAGATGGCGTCGGCCGGCTCCGACTGGGCGACCAACGCGAGCACCCAGATCACCTGGGGCCTCGGCTACATCTCCGGCCGCTACGGCTCGCCCTGCGGCGCCTGGGCCCACTCCGAGTCGGTCGGCTGGTACTGATCGTTCCCCTCCGCTCGGCACCGCGTCCGGCGGGCTGAGGCTCTCGCTACCCTGGTGCCGTGGATTACGCGCTGCTCGGGGTCGTCGGGATCATCACGGTCGTCACCGTCGCGCGGTTCTCGAGCCGCCTCGGGATCGCCGCACCGCTGCTCCTGGTCGTCATCGGTATCGGCGCGTCCTACCTCCCCGGGGTCCCGGACATCGAGGTCGAGCCTGAGCTGATCCTCGCGGGCGTGCTGCCGCCGCTGCTGTACTCGGCCGCGATCCAGGTGCCCCTCACCGACTTCCGGCGGAACCTGCGCTCGATCTTCGGGCTCTCGGTGCTGCTGGTCGTCGTGACCGCCCTCGTGGTCGGCGGCTTCCTCTACCTCGTGTTCCCCGATCTGAGCCTGCCCGCAGCGATCGCTCTGGGCGCCGTCGTGAGCCCGACCGACGCGGTGGCCGCGACCTCGATCGGCAAGAAGCTCGGACTCCCGCCCCGCCTGGTGACGGTGCTCGAGGGCGAGAGCCTCGTGAACGACGCGTCGGCGCTGGTGCTGCTGCGCGCCGCGACGGCTGCGGCGGCCGTGGTCGGCGCCTCCGTCACGACCGACGCGATCGACGTGGGCGAGGTGGGGGTCCTCTTCGTCTACTCCGTCCTGATGGCGATCGTCCTCGGACTGGTGATGGGCGTGCTCACCGTCTTCGTGCGCTCGAAGCTGCGGGACCCGGTGCTCGACACCGCCGTGTCCTTCGCCGTGCCGTTCCTGGCCTACATCCCGGCCGAGGAGCTGGGCGCGTCCGGGGTGCTCGCCGTCGTGGTCACCGGGATCTACACGGGGCACAACAGCGCGCGCTTCCTCTCGCCGCAGTCGCGGATCAGCGAGCGGGTGAACTGGCGGACGGCGCAGTTCCTGCTCGAGAACGGCGTCTTCCTGCTCATGGGCGCCGAGATCAAGGCGATCGTCTCCGGGGTCGTGGACCCGGGCGAGTTCGGAGTGGGCACCGCGGTGCTGCTGGGTCTGGCCACCGTGGTCATCCTGATCGTGCTGCGGGCCCTCTTCGTATGGCCGCTGCTCCTGTGGCTGCGCAGCTCCGGTCGGCGGGCGGAGCGGATCAACCGGCGGCTGGCGGTGGGCCTGATGCGACTGCGCAACAGCGCCACCAGCGACGAGCGCTTCCGGCGGCGGCAGGTGCGAGCGGAACGGCTCTACCTCCGGCGCGAGACCGACCTGGCCGCGACCACGAGCGAGGCGTTCGGCTGGCGCGGCGGTGTCGTCCTGTCCTGGTCCGGGATGCGCGGCGTGGTCACGCTCGCCGCGGCCCAGTCGCTGCCGGACGAGACTCCCTACCGCTCCCAGCTGATCCTGATCGCCTTCACCGTCGCCGTCGTGACGCTGCTCCTGCAGGGTGCGACGCTCCCGACGCTGATCCGGCTCACCGGCATCCAGGGCACCGACGGAGAGGCCGACCGCCGCGAGCTCGCGACGCTGCTCGACGAGGTCGCGGCCACGGGCATCCAGGCCCTGCCCGAGGCGGTGGCGGAGCTGCCCGACGGCGAGGCGGGCGAGCGAGTGCTCGAGCGCGTGCGCCGCGACACTCTGACCCGCTCGCAGGTGGCGTGGGAGCAGGTCGGCCGCGCGGAGGACGCGCCGCTCGGCCCGCACGCGCAGTACCTGCGGCTGCGCCGAGCGGTCCTGCTCGCCGAGCGGGAGGCGCTGCTGGACGCCCGGGGGCGCGGGGTCTACTCCTCGCGGACGCTGCGGCGGGCGCAGCTGATGCTCGACGCCGAGGAGACCCGGCTCGAGATGGACGACAGCTCCCACTGACGGGAGGGGCACGGCGGCGGCCTCCTAGACTGGGGGGATGCCGCGCAGCAACAGACCCCGGGGCGGCCGCCGTGACGACGACGACGAGCAGCGCGACCTCTCGCAGATGCTCGCCGGCTTCCGGCGCACCGAGTTTCACGCCGGCCGGGAGTGGAACGTCCAGCCCGTCTCCGCAGCGCGGGCCGTGAAGACCTACCTCTGCCCGGGCTGCGGGCTCACCATCGACATCGGCCAGCCGCACCTGGTCACCTGGCGGGCCGACGGTGCGCTCGGCGACGCGGCCGACCTGGCCGGCCGCCGTCATTGGCACACGCACTGTTGGAGAATCCGAGGAGCACGATGACCCACGAGATCCGCGGAGGCGTCGTCCTCCCCGCCCGCCGCGAGGACATCGAGCTGCACACGGCCGACGGGCTGACCCTTGTCGGGGAGCTCGCGCTGCCCCTGGAGCGCGAGCCGGTCGCGACCCTGGTCACCCTGCATCCGCTGCCCACCCACGGCGGCTTCATGGACTCGCACATCCTGCGGAAGGCCGCCGCCCGCCTGCCCGCGCTCGCCGACCTGGCGGTCCTCCGCTTCAACACCCGCGGCACCACGTCGCCGCGCGGCACGAGCGAGGGCGCGTTCGGACACGGCACCGAGGAGCGCGCCGACGTCGCCGCAGCCCTGGCGCTCGTCGCGGACCGCGGACTGCCGCACCCCTGGCTGGTCGGCTGGTCCTTCGGCACCGAGCTCGCGCTGAAGTGGGGGAGGGAGCACCCCGTCGAGGGAGCGATCCTGCTCTCGCCGCCGCTGCACCGCACGAGCGCGGAGGAGGTCGCCGCCTGGGGCGAGGACGGCCGCCCGCTCGTGGCGCTCGTCCCGGAGTTCGACGACTACCTGCGGCCGGAGGCGGCCGCCGAGCGCTTCGCGAGCGTGCCGCAGCTGGACCTCGTCGCTGTGGAGGGCGGGAAGCACCTCTGGGTCGGCGAGGCGCAGACCCGGCGCGTCCTCGACGAGATCGTGCGGGTGGTCGCGCCCGCCTCGTCCCCGCTGCCGACGGAGTGGGCGGGTGAGCTCGGCTGAGCCCGCCCGCGCGGCGGCCGCCTAGCGGCCGGACGAGCCGCCGTCGGAGCCGCTGCCGTCAGGGCCGCTGCCGTCGGAGCCGTCGCCGTCGCTGTCGTCCGCGAGTCCGTCGATGTGCCCGATGAGCCCGCGCAGTCCGGACACGTAGCCGGCGATCGCGTCGCGCTCGGTGCGGATCTCGTCGAGGCGCCGCTCGGCGGTGTCCATCAGCTCGCGGCTGCGGCGCTCCGCGTCCGCGACGAGCTTCTGCGCCTGGTCGCGCGCGTCGTCGAGGAGGGCGTCGGAGTCGTCCTGGGCCTTCCGGCGCAGTCGCGTCGTGTCGTCGAGGGCGTCGCTGCGGAGGGCGTCCGCCTCGAGGCGCTTGTCGTTCGCGCGTCGGATGGCGTCGGCGAGCTGCAGGTTCGACTCGTCGAGGTAGCGCTGGGTCTGCGCGACGGCCTCCTGGTGGCGGAGCAGGTCGTCGCGGTCGGCCTCCTCGCGGCGCGCGGCGAGCTCGACCACCAGGTCGATCCGGGCCTGCTCGACCTCGCGCGAGAGCGCAGCGGCCTCGTCGGCGGACGCGGCGCGCAGGCCCGCCAGCTCGGCGTCGAGCACGGCGACGGCCTCGGCGCGCTCCTGGGTGAGCCGGGTGCGCTGGTCGGCGATCTCGCGCGCGCCCTCGGCGCGGACTGCGGCGACCTCGGCGTCGAGCGCGGCGCGGGTCGAGAGCACCTCGGCCTCGACCGCCGCGCGCGCCTGGGCGACCTCGGCCTCGACGGCCGCCCGGAGCCGGTCCACCTCGGAGGCGACCTCGGCCCGCAGGAGCTCGTTGGCCTGGGCGAGGCGGGCGGCCTCGGCGCGGGCGACCTCGATCTCGCGGGCGGCGACGGCGCGCATCTCCGCGGCCTCGCGCTCGGCTTCGGAGCGGATCGCGGCGGCCTCGCGCTTCGCGGTGGCGCGGGTCTCGGCGGCCTCGGTCGCCACGGTGCCGCGGATCGCGGCGGCCTCGCGGACGGCGTCCTGCGTCATCACGTCGCGGTCGTCGGCGGCCTTGCCGAGCGTCGCCGCGGCCTGCGCCTCGGACTCGTCGCGGGTCCGGTCAGCACGGCGGCGCGCCTCGGTCACCAGGCGCTCGGCCTCGTCGCGCGCCTCCTGGAGGATGCGGTCGCCGTCGTCGCGGGTGGAGCGGCGGAGGGCGGAGGCGTCGTTCTCGGCCTGGGCGATGATCCGCTCGGACTGCTCCTCGGCCACGCGCAGGGTGTGCTCGAGCTTGGCGCCCAGGCCGGCGTAGGTGGGAGTGCCGACCTGCTGCAGCTCCTTCTCGAGGCCCTCGATCCGGGAGGACAGGCGCTTCACCTCGCGGCCGCTCTCGGCCGCCTGGGTGTTCGAGTGGATGAGCTCGCGGCGCAGGCCCTGGACGGCCTTGTCGACCTCGTCCCGGTCGTAGCCACGGAACACCTGGGTGAATTCGGCCTCGTCGTTCGCCACGTCGTCTCCTTCAGAGCAGGACCGCGGTGGGGCTCGCGGCACTGGGAAAGTGTATTCAGCAGGGAGGCCGCGGCCGGGGCGACACCCGCACCGCGCGCCGCTCGGGCCGCACTCTCGGCTTATCCCGGGCATCGGAGCGAGGGCATCGGCTATCGTGGACTGTCTTTGTCTGTTGCCGTCGCGCCCCGGTCCGGCTGCGTACCCCGAGCCGGCCCCGGCCGTCACCCCGATCCGGCAACGCAGGAGGAGTACTTTCGTGCGGTTCGTCTTCGCCATCATCGCCACCGTCATCGCTGCCGCGATGATCGTGCTCGGCATAGGTCAGCGGACGGTCTGGGCTCCTCCGGAGTCCCTCACCTCCGAGACCGCACTCGACTCCTCCGCTCCCTACGCGGTCATCGACGGCAGCACCCTGGGCGCCAACCCGGGCCGCCAGACGATCACGGTCGAGGGCAGCGGCGACCTCGTCGTCGCCTACGCACCGACCACCGACGTGCTGGGCTGGGTGGGCGGCTCGAGCTACGACGCCATCGGCTACGAGCGCGCCGACGACACCCTCACCTCCGCGGAGGAGACGGGGGAGCGCGTCCAGCTCTCCTCCGACGTCGAGACCGCCGACGCGGCGGTCGTCGATCCGCGCGGCTCCGACCTCTGGCTCGAGGAGTTCGAGGGGAGCGGCAGCGTGACCCTGGCGCTCGACGTGCCGGTGGACGTCTCCATCCTCATCGCGAGCGACGGCACCGCGCCGGCAGCCGACTCCGTGCGCGTCAGCTGGCCCGTGGACACCGCGACGCCCCTCGCCGGCCCGCTGCTGCTCGGAGGAGCCGTGTTCCTCCTCCTCGGCCTCGTCCTCTACATCTGGGCCTTCGTCCACCTGCGCCGCCAGCACGGCCCGCGCCGGAAGGGACCGCAGGGCCGGATCCCCCGCGGTGCCCGCCGTCCCCGGCCGCGTGCCGGGATCCAGGCCTCCACGGCGTCGCCGGCGCCCTCGCGCCGCCGGATGGCCCTGGTGCTGCCCGTCGTCCTCGGGACGACCGTCCTCCTCTCCGGCTGCAGCTCCGACTACTGGCCTGATCTCGCCGCGGGCGCGAGCGAGGCGCCGACCGCGTCCGCCACGGCGACCGCGGGGGCAGAGCCGGTCTCGGCCGAGCCGACCCCCGTGGTCACCACGCAGCAGGCGGAGGCCGTCGTCGCCGAGGTCGCCGACGTCGCGTCGCGCGCCGACGCCGCCCGGGACGCCGGGATCCTCGCCGAGCGCTTCCAGGGCGAGGCGCTCACCGAGCGCACCACCAACTACGACGTCGTCGCCAAGGGCGGGACGATCGACCCGCCGCAGACGATCCCGGCCTCCCCGGTGAGCCTGGTGCTCCCGCAGGACACGGAGTCGTGGCCGCGCCTGGTGACCGCCGTCGTGCAGAACTCGACGGACTCCACCCAGGCCCCGATCGCGCTGATGATGAGCCAGGCGAGCCCGCGCGTCGACTACAAGGTCGACTACGCCATCTCGCTCGAGGCCAACGCGCGCATCCCCGACGTCGCGCCCGTCACCGTCGGCACGTCGATCGTGGCGCCCGACTCGCGCCTGATGAAGCTCGCCCCGCAGTCGGTCGGCTCCGCGTACGCGGACGTGCTCGCCAACGGCGACTCGAGCCAGTACGCCGAGCTCTTCGCGGCCGACGGCGACACCCTCCGGGGGCAGGTCGGCGTCGACAAGAAGAACGCCGACCGCGAGGCGCTGCCGGACACCGCCTCGATCGAGTTCTCGAACGCCGCCGGCACGTCGCCGACGATCGCGCTCGCGACGAACGACTCGGGGGCCCTCGTCGCGGCGAGCATCGCCGAGACGTCGACCGTCCGCCCCACTGCCGAGGGCTCGACCGTCTCGACCTCCGGCGCCTCGCAGACCCTGCTGGGCACGGACAAGTCGACGACCGGCATCGAGACCACCTACGGATACCAACTGCTGTTCTACGTACCGCCCGTCGGATCGGAGGAGAAGATCGTGATGCTCGGATGGAGCCAGGGACTCGTCTCGGTGGTGCAGCTGCCGTGAGCACCGTCCCGCCCCTGCCCGGAAACCTCCGCGGCGCCGTCGACCTCTCGTCGCTGGTGAACCGCCGCACCCCGCCCGCCGCCTCCGCCGGCGCCCCGGCCGCGCCCGCCGCTCCCGGAGGCGCGCCCGGCGCGAATCCGCTGCTGCTGACCGCCGGCGACGCCGAGTTCGACCAGGTGGTCCAGCTCTCGTCGCGCGTGCCGGTGATCGTCGACCTGCGCGGCTCCTGGTCGGACCAGAGCCAGAGCATGACCGCGCTGCTCGAGAAGGTCGTCGTCTCGTACGCCGGCGCGTTCGTGCTCGTCGGGGTCGACGTGGAGTCGAGCCCGCAGCTGGCGCAGGCGTTCCAGGTGCAGTCCGTGCCGACGGTCGCCGCGATCATCGGCGGCCGCCCGGTGCCCCTGTTCAGCGGCCTCGTCGCCGAGGAGCAGCTGCGCGACCTGCTCGAGCAGGTCCTCCAGCTCGCCGCTCAGAACGGTGTGACGGGCACGGTGCCGGTGGAGGGAGCCGCTCCCGCCGAGGGCGCGGAGCCCGAGACGGAGCCGCTGCCGCCGCACCACCAGGAGGCCTACGACGCGATCGACCGGGGCGACTACGCCGCGGCGATCACCGAGTACGAGACCGCCATCGCGCAGAACCCGCGCGACGACCTCGCGGTCGCCGGTCTCGCTCAGGTGCGGCTGCTGGCCCGCCTCCAGGGCCGCACGCTCGACGACATCCGCTCGACCGCCGCGGCGGAGCCGTCGAACCTCGACGCGCAGCTCGCCGTCGCCGACCTCGACGTCTCGGGTGGCCACGTCGAGGACGCCTTCGACCGACTGCTCTCGATGTTCCCGCGCCTCGACGCCGAGGGGAAGGCCGCCGTCCGCGCTCGTCTCCTGGAGCTCTTCGAGATCGTCGGCCAGACCGACCCGCGCGTCACCAAGGCTCGGGCCCGGCTCACCGGCCTCCTCTACTGACGCCGGCCGGAACGCCGAGAGGCCGCCCGCTCGCGACGATCGTCGCGGCGGGCGGCCTCTTCCGTGCGGGGACCGATCAGTCGGCGGGTCGCAGGTAGAGCACGGCCAGCGGGGGCAGGACCAGCTCGGCGGAAGCCGGGCGGCCGGCCCACGGCTCCTCGCGAGCCTCGACCGCTCCGAAGTTCCCGACTCCGCTGCCGCCGTAGATCTCGGCGTCCGTATTGACGAGCTCCTCCCAGCGGCCGGCCGTGGGCAGGCTCACGCGGTAGCCGTGCACGGGCGAACCCGAGAAGTTGGCGATGACGGCGATCGGGCGACCCTCGCTGTCCTTGCGCAGGAACGAGACGACGTTGGCCGCCGCCGCGCCGCCGTCGATCCACTCGAAGCCCGACTGCTCGTGGTCGAGCTCCCAGAGCGACGGCGAGTCGCGGTACACGCGGTTCAGCTGACCGACGAGGCTCCAGAGACCGCGGTGGCTCGGCTGATCGAGGATCCACCAGTCCAGACCGCGCTCCTCGCTCCACTCGGAGTACTGGCCGAACTCCTGGCCCATGAAGAGGAGCTGCTTGCCGGGGTGCGCCCACATGAAGGCGAGGTAGGCGCGCACGTTCGCGAGCTGCTGCCAGTGGTCGCCCGGCATCTTCTGGATCAGCGAGCCCTTGCCGTGCACGACCTCGTCGTGGCTGATCGGCAGGACGAACTTCTCGCTGAAGGCGTAGACGAACGAGAAGGTGATCTCGCCCAGGTGGTACTGGCGCCACAGCGGATCGTTCGCCATGTAGTCGAGCGAGTCGTGCATCCAGCCCATGTTCCACTTGAGCCCGAAGCCGAGGCCGCCGGAGCTGGTGGGCTGGGTGACGCCGGGCCAGCTCGTCGATTCCTCGGCGATCATCATGATGCCGGGGTGCAGCTTGTAGGCCGTGGCGTTGACCTCCTGGAGGAAGCTGATCGCCTCGAGGTGCTCGCGTCCGCCGTACTGGTTCGGCAGCCACTCGCCCTCCTTGCGGGAGTAGTCGAGGTAGAGCATCGAGGCGACGGCGTCCACTCGCAGGGCGTCGACGTGGAACTCCTCGAGCCAGAACAGGGCGTTCGCGACGAGGAAGTTGCGCACCTGGGTGTGCCCGAAGTCGAAGACGTAGGTGCCCCAGTCCATCTGCTCGCCGCGGCGCCAGTCCGGGTGCTCGTAGAGCGGCTCGCCGTCGAAGCGGGCGAGGGCGAAGTCGTCCTTGGGGAAGTGCCCGGGCACCCAGTCGACGATGACGCCGATGCCGGCCTGGTGCAGACGGTCGATCAGGTACTTGAGGTCGTCGGCCGTGCCGAAGCGGCTCGAGGCGGCGTAGTAGCCGGTGACCTGGTAGCCCCAGGAGCCGCCGAACGGGTGCTCGGCGAGCGGCATGAACTCCACGTGCGTGAAGCCGAGCTCGGTGACGTACTCGATCAGCGGGTCCGCGAGGTCGCGGTAGCCCAGTCCCGGACGCCAGGAGCCGAGGTGCATCTCGTAGACGCTGAGCGGCTGCGTGTGCGGATCGACCGAGGCTCGCTTCTCCATCCAGCCGGAGTCGCCCCACTGGTGGTGCGAGACGGGGACCTTGGACGCCGTCGCGGGCGGCACCTCCGTGGCGCGGGCCATCGGGTCGGCCTTGCGGACCCAGTGGCCGTCACGCGAGAGCAGGTCGAACTTGTAGGAGGCTCCGGGCTCGACGCCCGGGACGAAGATCTCCCAGACCCCGGTCGTCCCGAGGTTGCGGAGGGAGTGGCCCTCGCCGTTCCAGTCGTTGAAGTCGCCGACGACCCGAGCGGCCTGGGCGTGCGGGGCCCAGACGGCGAAGCTCGTGCCCCAGACCCCCTCGTGCTCGCGGTGGCGGGCACCGAGCGCCTCCCAGAGACGCTCGTGGCGGCCCTCGCCGATGAGGTAGAGGTCGAAGTCGCCGACCGTCTTCGAGAACCGGTAGGGGTCCTCCGCGGTCCACTCGCCGCCGCCGCCGTAGCGGGCCTCGACCGTGTACGCCTGCGGACCGAGGACGTGGAAGCCCTGCCAGATCCCGTCGCTGAGGTGGCTCAGCTCGACGCGGGCGCCGGTGGCGAGCACCACGGCGACCTTCTCGGCGAGCGGGCGGCGCACGCGGACGACCGTCACCGGGTCGGAGACGCCGGGGGCCGCGACGAGGTGCTGGCCCAGGACGTCGTGGGGGAGCGCGTTGCTGCCGGTGGCGAGCTGCTGCAGCACCCACTCCGGGATGTCGGGCAGCGCGATCGCCGCGGTGCCGTCGACGGGGCCCGAAGCGGTCGCGGGGTCCGCGGTCGTCTCGGCGGGGCCGGCGGTCGTCTCGACGGGAGCGGCGCTGTCGGCTGCGACGGAATCGGCGGCGTCCGTGTCGTCGGGCAGGTCGCCCTCGGCCCCGCTGCCGACCGGAGCGGACTCCGCGTCGTCGGCGTCGCGCTCGACGGTCACGGCGTCGTCGCCCGCGACCGGCTGAGGCGCCTCCGGGACCGTCTCGACCGCGTAGCTGCGCGCGTTCTCGCCGTCCGCTCCGGGGTGCTGTCGTGCGTCGGACGCCGCGTCGGCGACGTGCGCGCCGTGGCCGGAGGTGGTCGCCGAGCTGGTGCCCGTCGTGGGGACCGTCTCGGCGTGCGCGCCGAGGCCCGCCTCCTCGGCCGGGCTCGTGCCCTCGGGGGTGGTTCCGCTCATCGCTCGTCCGCCTTCACGCTCAGGATGTGCACGGGCTCGACGAACGAGTCGAGCCGCACGTAGTCGTCGCTGCCCCAGGTCCAGACGGCGCCGGTGATCAGGTCCTCGACCTCGAAGGTCGCGCTCCAGTCGAGCCCGATCGCGGGCAGGTCGAGGTGGACCGTGGTCTCGCGGGCCGAGTGCGGGTCGGTGTTGACGACGACGATGATCGTGTCGTCGGTCCCGGTGCCCGTGAACGCGGCCTGCAGGTGCTTGGAGTAGACGAGGATCGCGTCGTCGTCGCTGCCGTGCACGTGCAGGTTCCGCAGCTGCCCGAGTGCGGGGTGCGAGCGCCGGATCTCGTTGAGGCGCGTGATGTACGGCGCCAGCGAGCGGCCCGACTCCTCGGCGCCGGCCCAGTCGCGCGTCTTGTACTCGTACTTCTCGTTGTCGATGTTCTCCTCGGCGCCGGGGCGAGCGACGTTCTCGACCAGTTCGTAGCCGGCGTAGACCCCCCACAGCGGCGACGCGGTCGCGGCCAGGGCCGCCCGCACCTTGTACGCCGAGCGGCCGCCGTACTGGAGGTACTCGGTGAGGATGTCCGGAGTGTTCACGAAGAGGTTCGGCCGCATGTAGTCGGCCGTCTCGTGGGAGATGCTCGTGAAGAACTCGCCGAGCTCCTCCTTGGTGTTGCGCCAGGTGAAGTACGAGTACGACTGCTGGAAGCCGACCTTGCCGAGCGCGCGCATGATCGCGGGGCGGGTGAACGCCTCCGCGAGGAAGACGACCTCGGGGTGCTCGGCGTTGACCTCGTGGATGATCCACTCCCAGAAGTCGAGCGGCTTCGTGTGGGGGTTGTCGACGCGGAAGATCCGCACGCCCAGGTCGATCCAGTGCCGCAGGACCCGCAGCGACTCCTGACGGATGCCCTCGGGGTCGTTGTCGAAGTTGATCGGGTAGATGTCCTGGTACTTCTTCGGCGGGTTCTCGGCGTAGGCGATCGAGCCGTCGGGGAGCGTCGTGAACCACTCGGGGTGGCTGGTGACCCAGGGATGGTCGGGCGAGGCCTGCAGGGCGAAGTCGAGGGCGAGCTCGAGGCCCGCGGCCTCGACCGCGGCGTGGAAGGCGCGGAAGTCGTCCTCGGTGCCGAGGTCCGGGTGGATCGCGTCGTGGCCGCCCTCGGCCGAGCCGATCGCCCACGGCGAGCCGGGGTCGTTCTCGCCGGCGTCGAGCGTGTTGTTCGGGCCCTTGCGGAAGGAGCGGCCGATGGGGTGGATCGGCGGCAGGTAGACCACGTCGAAGCCCATCGCGGCCACAGCGGGGAGGCGGTCGATCGCGGTGCGGAAGGATCCGCTGGTCACGGTCCCGTCCTCGTGGCGCACGGCGCCCTCGGAGCGGGGGAAGAACTCGTACCAGGCGCCGACGCCGGCGCGGGTGCGCTCGACGTGGACGGTGCGCGGCTCCGAGACGCTGGTGAGGCTCATCACCGGGCGGGCGTCGAGCGCGCCGTGGACGGCGGGATCGGTCGCCGCGGCGAGGCGCTCCTCGGCGCTCAGCGTGGTGTCGCCGACGCGGGCGGCGGTGTCGGAGAGCAGGCTGCGCTCGCCCTCGGGCCGCGAGGAGTCGTCGGCGCCGCTGCGCAGCAGGCCCTCGCCGATGGCGAAGGTGACGTCGATGTCCAGGCCGGCCGGGATCTTGACCTCGGCCGTGTGGAGCCAGGTCGCCCAGTCGTCGGCGTAGGCGCGGATGCGGTAGCTCCAATCGCCCTCCTCGTCGAGGGCCACGAGGCGCCCGTAGCGGTCGGTGCCGGTCGCGAGGAGCGACATGCGGTGCTCCGACTCGGCCCCGGACGGCGAGCGCAGCAGGAGGTCGACGCCGATGAGGTCGTGCCCCTCGCGGAAGGCCGTGGCAGCGAAGGGGACGACCTCGCCGACGAACGCCTTCGCGGGCCAGCGGTCGTCCTCGAGCCGCGGCTGCGGGTCGATGATCGGCAGGCGCTCGGCCCGGACGCGGTAGCCGCTCCCGGTCGTCGCGGTCGCCGGCGACGCGTGGGGTGCGTCCGCGGTCACCGGGGCGGCCGGTGCACTGTCGGCCGCGGGGGGAGCAGGAGTCGCCTCGGGGGCGGCGGCGGGCGCCGGAGCGGCCGTCTCGGGAGGCGCCGACGCCTCCTGGGGTGCGCGTCCGCGACCCGCTCGCCGTGCGTCCTTGCCGTTCTGAGCCTTGCCGAAAGGTATCTGAGCCACGTCACGACAGTAGCGACCGGCGGCGGCTCGCACACGACGGTTGCGCCCGCGCTCGGGCCTGTGCAAACGGACCCGGGGAGCGCGTGCCGGAGGGTGGCGGCGGGTCCGCGTCCCGCCGATCCGCGGTGGTCGGGGTCCGCTAGGGTGACCGAGCGCGACCGCCCCGGTGCTCCGCGACCGGGCGCTCCGGGGTCCGCAGAGAGTCGAGGGGTGCCGTGAAGGCGATCCGCCGCTTCATCGTCCGCTCCGTCCTCCCGCCCGAGCTCTCGGCTCTGGGCGATCTGGCGGGCAATCTCCGCTGGGCCTGGCACGAGCCCGCCCGGCGCTTGTTCGAGCGGGTCGATCCGGAGCTGTGGCGGCGCGGGGGAGCGGACCCCACCGCTCTGCTCGGAGCAGTGAGCCCCGAGCGCCTCACCGAGCTGGCGGGGGACCAGGGTTTCGTCGACGAGGCGTGGCGCCTCCGCGACGAGCTGGAGCGCTACCGCACCGAGCCGCGGTGGTACCAGTCGCTGCCGGAGTCCGCCCCGCGCTCGATCGCCTACTTCTCGCCGGAGTTCGGCATCGCGGCGGCGCTGCCCCAGTACTCCGGCGGACTCGGCATCCTCGCGGGCGACCACCTGAAGGCCTCCTCGGACCTGGGCGTGCCGCTCACCGGCGTGGGCCTCTTCTACCGGTCGGGCTACTTCTCGCAGAAGCTCTCCGCCGACGGCTGGCAGCTCGAGTCCTACCCCTCGCTCGATCCCGACGGGCTGCCGCTGCGCGTCGTCCGTCTCGCCGACGGCTCGCCCGCCCGCATCGTGCTGGCGCTCCCCGAGGGACGCGCGCTCTACGCCCGGGTCTGGCGCGCGGAGGTCGGCCGGGTGACCCTCCTCCTGCTCGACACCGACATCCCCGAGAACGAGGACTCGCTCCGCTCCGTCACCGACCGCCTCTACGGCGGCGGGGGCGAGCACCGCCTGCTGCAGGAGCTGCTGCTGGGCATCGGCGGGGTCCGCGCGCTCGAGCTCTGGGCCGAGGTCTCGGGCGGCGTCCTCCCGGAGGTGTTCCACACCAACGAGGGGCACGCCGGCTTCCAGGGGCTCGAGCGCATCTCCGGCCTGATCGGCGCGGGCCTGGACTTCGACCAGGCTCTCCAGGTGGTGCGGGCGAGCACGGTCTTCACCACGCACACTCCCGTGCCGGCGGGCATCGACCGCTTCGACCGCGGGATGATCGAGGAGTACTTCTCCACGGAGCTGCTCCCGGGCGTGCAGGTCGAGGACGTGCTCGCGCTGGGCGCCGAGCCGGGGGACTCCGGGACGGCGTTCAACATGGCGTACATGGGCCTGCGGCTCGCGCAGCGCTCCAACGGCGTCTCGACGCTGCACGGCGAGGTCAGCCGCTCGATGTTCTCGAGCCTCTGGCCCGGCTTCGAGACGGCGGAGGTGCCGATCGGCTCGGTGACGAACGGCGTCCACGCGGCCACCTGGACCGATCCGATCCTCCGGCGGCTCGCGGAGGAGCGGCTCGGCACCGACGACACGACGCGGGCCGACTGGGCCTCGGGCTCGCTCGGCGACACCGAGCTGTGGGCCGCGCGCCGGGCGATGCGGGAGCAGCTGGTGCGGGACGCCCGCCGCCGGGCCGCCCGCTCCTGGCGCGAGCAGAACCCGGGCGGCCTCCCGCCGGCCTGGCTCGACGAGCTGCTGGACCCGGACGTGCTCACCATCGGCTTCGCGCGGCGGGTGCCGACCTACAAGCGGCTGACCCTGATGCTCCACGACCCCGAGCGTCTGCGCGCGCTGCTCACCCACCCGCAGCACCCGATCCAGATCGTCATCGCGGGCAAGTCCCACCCTGCCGACGAGGAGGGGAAGCGCCTGATCCAGCGGCTCGTCCGCTTCGCGCAGGAGCCGGACGTGCGCCGCAGGATCGTCTTCCTGCCGGACTACGACATCGCGATGGCGCAGCTGCTCTACCCGGGCACCGACGTCTGGCTCAACAACCCGCTGCGCCCGCTCGAGGCGTGCGGCACCTCGGGGATGAAGGCGGCGCTCAACGGCTCGCTCAACCTCTCGATCCTCGACGGCTGGTGGAACGAGTACTTCGACGGCGAGAACGGCTGGGCGATCCCCTCCTCCGACCGCGCGCTCGACCCGGAGGCCCGCGACACGCTCGAGGCCGAGGCGCTCTACGAGCTGCTCGAGACCGAGGTCGTGCCGCGCTACTACGAGCGTGACCACGACGGCGTGCCCCGGCGGTGGGTGCGGTCGATCCGGCACACCCTCGCGACCCTCTCGCCCGAGCTCTCCGCCGAGCGGATGGTGCGCCAGTACGTCGAGGCGCTCTACTCGCCGGCCGCCGAGGCCGGGCGCGCCGTCGCCGCCGACCACTTCGAGCCGGCCAAGGAGCTGGCGACCTGGAAGCGGCGGGTCCGCGCCGGCTGGCCCGGGGTCGCGGTCGCGTCCGTCGAGTCCGGCGGGATCGACGCGGTGCCCCAGCGCGGGGACCGGCTCGCCGTGCGGGCGGGCGTGCGCCTGGGCGAGCTCTCGCCGGCGGACGTCTCGGTCGAGGTCGTCTACGGGACGACGTCCGCTGACGGCTCGCTCACCGAGGTCCGCCACCACGAGCTCGAGGTGGTCGAGGAGTCGGGTGCCGTGGTGCCGGCCGACGCGGTCGGGCGCGTGCCCTACGCCGGAGTGGTCACCCTCGACCGCAGCGGCTCCTTCGGCTACACCGTCCGCGTCGTGCCGCGGCATCCCCTCCTGGCCCGCTCCGCCGAGCTGGGACTGGCCGCCGCCGCCGGCTGACCCCGCCCGGTCCCTCTCCGCGAGATGCCGCTCCGGTGCGCCTTCCTCGGCGTCTCGCGGACCGGAGTGGGATCTCGCGGGAGGAGGACGGCGCATCGAGCGAAACGGCGCCCGGAGGAGGACGGCGAGGGATCGGGGGTCAGCGCGCGATGTCGGCGAGGAGGGCGGCCGTCGCGGCGACGAGGTCGGCGGGGGTGAGCTCGATGTCGAAGCCCCGGCGCCCGCCCGACACGAGCACCGTGTCGTGGAGCTCGACGGTCTCGTCGATCACGGTGCGATGCCGCGTCCTCTGCCCGAGCGGCGAGATGCCGCCGAGCACGTAGCCGGTCCGGCGCTGGGCCAGCACGGGGTCGGCCATCGCCGCCCGCCTGCCTCCGACCGCGGCCGCGAGCTCCTTCAGCCCGAGGGAGCCGGTGACGGGCACGACGCCCACCACGAGCTCGCCGTCCACGTCGACCATCAGGGTCTTGAACACACGCTCCGGCTCGACGCCGAGCGCCTCGGCCGCCTCGAGCCCGTAGCGCGTCGTGGCCGGGTCGTGCCGGTACTGGCGGGGAGTGAAGGGGACGCCCGCCGCCGTCAGCGCGACGGTCGCCGAGGTCCCCGGCCCGCTCCGCGCCATCAGGCGTCCTGCTCGGCCGCCGGCCCGTGCGCGGCGAAGAGCTGCATCGAGGTGCCGGCCACGCGGATGACCTGCCCCGGCTCGAATGACTCGCCGTGCTCCAGCGGCTCCGGCTCCTCGCTGTTCCACAGGCGCGTGTAGCCGGTGACCCCCTCGCCGTCGGCGAGCACGACCGTGGTGTCCTCCTCGACGCCGTGCACCACCAGCAGGACGCGGTCCGGCTCGCCCTCGACCGGCGTCGAGGCGGCGAGGTACTGCAGCGTCCGGTTGGCGGCGGAGGTCCAGTCGTGCTCGCTCATCCCGCGCCCGTGGGCGTCGAACCACGTCATGGTCGTGGCGCCCGGCTCGCTCGCGTCGCCGCTGCCGTAGCGGGAGGGACGCAGCGCCGGGTGCTCACGCCGCAGGCGCAGCAGGGTGCGCGTGTGCGCGCGGAGCGCGAGCTGCCAGTCGGCCAGGCCCTCCCAGCGCACCCAGGTCAGGTCCGAGTCCTGGCAGTAGGCGTTGTTGTTGCCGCGCTGGCTGCGCCCGGTCTCGTCGCCCGCCGTGATCATCGGCACGCCGGCCGACAGCAGCAGGGTGCCGAGGAGGTTCCGCATCGCCTTGCGCCGCGCCAGCGTGATCCGCTCGTCGGTGGTGGGGCCCTCGAAGCCGTGGTTGAAGGAGCGGTTGGTGTCGGCTCCGTCGCGGTTCGACTCGCCGTTGCCGATGTTGTGCTTGACGTTGTACGAGACCAGGTCCGCCAGCGTGAAGCCGTCGTGCGCGGTGACGAAGTTGACCGACGCGAGGGGGCCCCGCTCCGCCGAGAAGGTGTTGGAGGAGCCCGAGAGCCGGGTCGCGAAGCCGCCGATGCCGACGGGGGCCGTGCCGGCGCGGCGGGCGTAGTCGATGTCCGAGAGCCAGAAGTTGCGGGCGCGGTCGCGGTAGCGGTCGTTCCACTCCGACCACCCGGCCGGGAAGTTCCCGGTCTGCCAGCCGCCCATTCCCACGTCCCAGGGCTCGGCGATCATCTTCACGCCGGCCAGCGCCGGATCCTCGACCGCGGCCCGCAGCAGCGGGTGGTCGCTCCGGAAGTGCGCGATCTCGTCCCGGCCGAGGGTCGCGGCCAGGTCGAGCCGGAAGCCGTCGATCCCGACCTCGCCCGACCAGTAGCGCATCGAGTCCAGCGCGAGGCGCTGCGCCGCGGGCCGGCCGAAGTCGATCGTGTTCCCGCAGCCGGTGACGTCCACGTAGTGGCCCTCGGGCGTCTGGCGGTACCAGCCGGCGTCGTCGATCCCGCGCAGGCTCGACATCGGCCCGCCCGGCCCCTCCTCGGCGGTGTGGTTGTAGACCACGTCCAGGATCACCTCGAGGCCGGCCTCGTGCAGGAGCTTCACCATCCCCTTGAACTCGCGGAGCACCGCGGTCGGTCCGCCGCGCTGCGCGGTGGAGGAGGCGTACGAGGCGTGCGGGGCGAAGAAGTTCAGCGTGTTGTAGCCCCAGTAGTTGGTCAGCCCCTGCCGCAGCAGGCGCTGCTCCGACACGAACGCGTGCACGGGCAGCAGCTCGACCGCCGTCACGCCCAGATCGAGCAGCGCCGAGACCGTCGACTCGTGCGCCAGGCCGGCGTAGGTGCCGCGCAGCTCCACGGGCAGCGCCGGGTTCAGCCGGGTCAGCCCCTTCACATGCGCCTCGTAGATCACGGTGCGGTCCATCGGGGTGCCGGGCCGGGAGGAGGAGCCCCAGTCGAACGCGTCGTCCACGACGACCGAGCGCCACTCGTTCTCCGCCACCCGGTGCAGGCCGCGGGAGTACGGCTCCAGCAGGGCCCGGCGGGGGTCGAAGCGGTGCCGGGGGCCCGTCGGCCCGTCGACGCGCAGGGCGTAGCGGCGGCCGGGGGCCAGCAGATCGGAGCGCGCGGACCAGACCGCGGCGTCGTCGCGCGCCAGCGGGACCGTGCGGGTCACCCAGGTCGGGTCCTTCTCGTCGTACAGCAGCAGATCGACGGCGCTCGCGCTCTCGGACCAGACCCGCAGCTCACCGCCCTGATCGTCCACGGTCACGCCGAGCCGGGCCAGGGGATCGTGAGAGGTCATGCGACTTACAGTAGTGACGGGCACCGGCTCCCTCCGTGCCCCGACGCGGGACGAAGGGCTGCTGTGATCTACCTCGACCACGCCGCGACCACCCCGCTGCGCGCCTCGGCGCTCGCCGCGTTCGCGGAGGCGTCCGCCCACGGCGGCAATCCCTCCTCCGTCCACGGCTCCGGCCAGGAGGCGCGCCGCCGGCTGGAGGACGCCCGGTCGGCGCTCGCCGGGGTGCTCGGCTGCGAGCCGATCGAGGTGATCCTCACCGCCGGCGGCACCGAGGCGGTCAACCTCGGGATCAAGGGCCTCTACTGGCAGCGCCGAAGCGAGGACCCGGCTCGCGTCCGGGTCCTGGTCGCCGAGGGGGAGCACCACGCGACGCTCGACTCGGCCGCCTGGCTCGCCGAGCACGAGGGCGCCGTCCTCGAGCGGCTGCCTCTCGACGACGAGGGCACCCTGCGGCCGGAGGCGCTCGCCGCGGCGCTGGAGGAGGACCCCGGCTCGGTCGCCCTGGTCACGGTGCTCTGGGTCAACAACGAGATCGGGACGATCAATCCGATCGCCGAGCTGGCGGCGGCGTGCGCCCGCGCCGGCGTCCCCCTCCACGTCGACGCGGTCGCCGCCCTCGGGCACGTGCCGCTGCGGATCGCCGAGATCCGCCGCGCCTCCGGCTCCGGGCGCGGCGCGGGACTGGCCGCCGTCAGCGTCTCGGGTCACAAGGTCGGCGGCCCGATCGCGACCGGTGCGCTCGTGCTCGCCCGCGACGCCCGCCTGGTCCCGGTGCTGCACGGAGGCGGACAGCAGCGGGGCGTCCGCTCCGGCACCCAGGACGTGCCCGGCGCCGCGGCCTTCGCCGCCGCCGCGGTCGAGGCGGACGCCGAGCTGTCGGCGGAGGCGCAGCGCCTTGCCGCCCTGCGCGACCGGCTCGTCGCGGGCGTCCTCGCCGCCGTGCCGGGGGCGACCCTGACCGGGCCCGCCCTCGACTCCGGACGCCGGGTCGCCAACAACGCGCACCTCGCCTTCCCCGGTGCGCAGGGCGACTCCCTCCTCTTCCTCCTCGACACCGCGGGCGTCTCCGTCTCGACCGGGTCCGCCTGCACGGCGGGGATCCCGGAGCCCTCGCACGTGGTCCTCGCGCTCGGGCGGAGCGAGGAGGAGGCCCGCGGGGTGCTCCGGATGACGCTCGGCCACACCTCGACCGACGCGGACGTCGACGCCCTCCTGGCCGCGCTGCCCGCCGCCTACGCCCGCGCCGCCCGAGCCGGACTCTCGAGCCGCGCGGTGCTGCCCGCCTGAACCCCTGCCGGCCGCGCCCGCGGGAAACGTAGACTCGCACGGTGAAGGTTCTGGCGGCGATGAGCGGTGGAGTGGACTCGGCGGTGGCCGCGGCCCGCGCGGTGGAGGCGGGGCACGATGTGGTGGGCGTGCACCTCGCCCTGAGCAGGATGCCCGGCACGCTGCGCACCGGCAGCCGGGGGTGCTGCACGATCGAGGACTCGATGGACGCGCAGCGCGCCGCGAACGTCCTCGGCATCCCGTACTACGTGTGGGACTTCTCCGAACGGTTCAAGCTGGACGTCGTCGACGACTTCGTCGCCGAGTACTCGGTGGGCCGCACCCCGAACCCCTGCATGCGCTGCAACGAGCGGATCAAGTTCGCCGCCCTGCTCGAGAAGGCTCTCGACCTCGGCTTCGACGCGGTCTGCACCGGCCACTACGCCTCCCTCCGCACCGCCGCCGACGGCTCCCCGGAGCTCCACCGCGCGAGCGACGAGGCGAAGGACCAGTCCTACGTCCTCGGCGTGCTGACGGAGCAGCAGCTGCGGCACTCGATGTTCCCGCTCGGCTCCACGCCGTCCAAGGCGATCGTGCGCGCGGAGGCGGCCGAGCGGGGCCTCAGCGTCGCGAGCAAGCCCGACAGCTACGACATCTGCTTCATCCCCGACGGCGACACCCGCGGCTGGCTCGCCGAGCGCGTCGCCCCCGAGACCGGAGCGGTCGTCGATCGTGACGGCGCGGTGGTCGGCTCCCACGAGGGCGCTCACGGGTACACGGTGGGCCAGCGCCGGGGCCTGCACCTCGGCGTCCCGGCGCCCGACGGCCGGCCGCGCTTCGTCCTGGAGGTGCGGCCGGTGAGCAACGAGGTCGTCGTCGGTCCGCGCGAGGCGCTGCGCATCGGCGAGATCGCCGGCGAGCGGTTCACCTGGGCGGGGGCCGCTCCCGAGGACGCGGACGCGCCCTTCCGCTGCGACGTCCAGATCCGCGCCCACGCCGACCCGGTCCCCGCCTCCGCGGTGGTGTCGCACGTCGATGGCAGGGTGGAGCTCGTGATCACTCCGGACTCGCCGCTCGACGGCGTCGCCCCCGGCCAGACGGCCGTCGTCTACCTCGGCACCCGCGTGCTGGGCCAGTGCACGATCGACCGCACGGTCGCGGCCGACGCCGCGGTGCTCCGGTGAGCGCCGTCGAGCCCGCCGCCCGCGTCGAGGAGCTGCGGGCGCGGATCCGGTCGGCGAGCGACGACTACTACGCGGCCGACTCCTCGCCGCTGTCCGACGCCGAGTACGACGCCCTGGTGCGCGAGCTCGCCGCGCTCGAGGCCGAGCACCCCGAGCTCGCCGCCGAGGACTCGCCGACGCGGACCGTCGGCGGGATCGTCGGAGCGGGCCTCGCCCCGATCGACCACGCCGAGCGGATGCTCTCCCTCGACAACGTGTTCTCGGCCGAGGAGCTGCGCGAGTGGTGCGAGAAGACGGTGGCCTCGGCCGACCGCCCCGTCGCCTGGCTCACGGAGCTCAAGATCGACGGGCTCGCGATCTCCCTCCACTACGAGGACGGCCGCCTCGTCACGGCGGCGACCCGCGGTGACGGCCGCACCGGCGAGGACGTCACCGTCAACGCCCTCCGCGTCGCGGGCATCCCCGAGCGCCTCTCCGGCGAGGGCCACCCGGCACTCGTCGAGGTCCGCGGCGAGGTCTTCATCCCCGTGGCCGCCTTCGCCGAGCTGAACGCCCTCCAGGAGACGCTGCGCGACGAGGCGGTCGAGGAGGCGCGGACCCGCTGGTCGTCCCGCCCGCCCGCCACCCGAGGCGTCTTCGAGGAGGAGAAGGCGCGCACGAGCGCACTGCGGCGCTTCCCGACCTTCGCCAACCCGCGGAACGCGGCGAGCGGCGGCCTCCGCCAGCAGCTCGACAAGAAGTCGGGTCTCGACCTGCGCGCCGGCGAGGCGCGCGTCGGCTCCCTCGCGCTCTACGTGCACGGCATCGGCGCCTGGCCGGACCCGCCGGTCGCGACCCAGTCCGAGGTCTACGGGCTCCTCTCCTCCTGGGGACTGCCGGTCAGCGGCCACAACCGCGTCTCGGCCTCGGTGGAGGAGGTGCTCGCCTTCGTCGACCGCTACGGCCGCGAGCGGCACTCGGTCGAGCACGAGATCGACGGCGTGGTCGTGAAGGTGGACGAGCTCGAGCTGCACGACGAGCTCGGCGCCACCAGCCGGGCGCCGCGCTGGGCGATCGCCTACAAGTACCCGCCCGAGGAGGTCCACACGAAGCTCCTCGACATCGTCGTGAGCGTCGGGCGCACCGGCCGCGCGACGCCGTTCGCCCAGATGACCAAGGTGAAGGTCGCGGGGTCCGAGGTGCGCCAGGCCACGCTGCACAACGCCGACGTGGTCAAGGCCAAGGGCGTGCTCATCGGCGACACGGTCGTGCTGCGGAAGGCCGGGGACGTCATCCCCGAGGTGCTCGGCCCGGTGGTGGAGCTCCGCGACGGCTCCGAGCGCGAGTTCGTGATGCCGACGCAGTGCCCCGAGTGCGGCACCACGCTCGCTCCGGCCAAGGAGGGCGACGTCGACCTGCGCTGCCCTAACGCGGAGTCCTGCCCCGCGCAGGTCCGCGGGCGCGTCGAGCACATCGGCAGCCGCGGCGCGCTCGACATCGAGGCGCTCGGCGAGGTCAGCGCCGCCGCCCTGACCCAGCCCCTGGTGCCCGCCGAGCCGCCGCTGCGGACCGAGGCCGGGCTGTTCGAGCTCACGGTGGCCGATCTCTTCCCGATCGAGGTCGTCGTCCGCGACTCCGAGACGGGTCTGCAGAAGCTCGACGCGAAGGGCGATCCGAAGGTCGTCACGCCCTTCAAGCGCAAGCGGCAGCTCGCCAAGGACGGCGCCTTCGACCCGGAGGCGGGAGCCTTCGCGGGGGACGCCGCCTCCGTGCCCTCCACCAACGCCCTCCGGCTGATCGAGAACATCGAGCGGGCGAAGACCAAGGAGCTGTGGCGCCTGCTGGTCTCGCTCAGCATCCGGCACGTCGGCCCGGTCGCCGCGCGCGCGCTGGCGGGCTACTTCGGCTCGCTCGACGCGATCCGCGTGGCGAGCCGCGACGAGCTCGCCGCGGTCGACGGGGTGGGCGGGATCATCGCCGACGCCCTGATCGCCTGGTTCGAGGTCGACTGGCACGTCGAGATCGTCGACCGCTGGGCCGCGGCCGGAGTGCGCTTCGCCACGCCCGGCCACCCCGGTCCCGGTGCCGCGGACGCCGCTGGCGGGGTGCTCGCGGGTCTCACGGTCGTGGCGACCGGCAGCCTGGAGGGGTACTCCCGCGAGGGGGCGCAGGAGGCCATCCTCGCAGCCGGCGGCAAGGCCGGCTCGAGCGTCTCCAAGAAGACCGACTACGTCGCCGCCGGTCCCGGCGCCGGCAGCAAGCTCGGCAAGGCCGAGGCCCTGGGGCTCCGGATCATCACCGCGGCCGAGTTCCACCTCCTGGTGACGGAGGGACCGGACGCGATCGCGCTGCCGGAGGAGGCGTCCGCCGACGCTCCGGAGGAGGCCGCCGCCGGCCCGGACGGGGACGTCGCCGGCGCATCGCGCTCCGACGCCTCGCCGGAGGATGACGCCGTGCCGGAGACCGACGCCGTCCCGGACGCGGCCGCCCCGAGCACGGAGGAGCCGACCGGGCCCGATGCCTGACGCGGGCGGCGGGGAGCGGCGTGCGTTCCTGCGCCGCTCCCTCGCCGACGCAGCGTCGCTCGCGCTCGACGCCGCGGCTCGGCCGACCACCGCCGAGCGTCGGACCGCCGAGGTGCTCGGGCGGATCGACCACGTGGTCGTGCTCTCCTTCGCCGGCCGCAGCCGCGACCAGGTCCTCGGCGCGCTCGACGACACGGACGGCCCGGTGTTCACCGGCGGCACGGACGCCGTGATGACCGCGCCCGGCCCGGACGATCCTCCGGGCGCGCGCTTCGCCCCCGAGATGCTGCCGGTGCACGCGCTCCTCGCCACGGCCTTCGCCCGGGCCGACCACTGGCGCGCCGACGGCCGCGATCCGCTGCCGGCGGCCCTGCGCGCGGCCCGGGAGACCGGCACCGGCTGGGCTCTCGCGGTCGACGAGCGGCAGGGCGTCTCGACCACGCTCCTCGCCGATCCGGAGTGGCCCCACCGCGATCCGGGCGCCGCCGGCTCCCGCGGCGGGCGCCTCCTTCCCATCGACGCGCTGGCCGCCGAGGCCGCAGCCGGCACCCTGCCTCCGCTCGTCCTGGTCGAGCCGCGGTCCCTCGTCGATCCGGCCGACTTCGCCGACGCCGCAGCCGCCGGCACCGATCGATCCGCTGATGCGCGCCTCGCGGAGCAGCTGCTGCACGTCGTGTTCGACGCCGTCCGCGACGGGGAGCGGGCGGGGCGGCGGATGCTGCTCCTCGCCACCGCGCGGGGGAGCGCAGGGCGGCCCGGCACGGTGCCGGCGCTCGTGCTCGCCTCGGCCGTCCCCTCGGGTGCACGGATCGGCGTGCCGCTCGGTCCGGAGACTCCCGCGCAGCTCGTCCGCGCCCGGGCGGGCGTGCGCCGAGCGCTCGTCGATCCGCAGGTCCGAGAGCTGGCCGCACTCCTCAGCGGTCCCGACCGCCCCCTCGCGCGCTGGCCCCGCACGGCGCCGGCTTTCGCGCCGCCCGCGCCGGTCGGGCGGCGCCTCCGCGACGCGGCCCGCCGCGCGCACGTCGACCCCGAGCCGGAGGCCGGACTGCTCGCCCGCGTTCGAGCCGCCGTCCCGGGCGCGTCGCTACACTCCGAGCAGGCGCAGGCGGCGCAGGAGAGGCGGCGGAGATGACCAGCGAGCGGACTCCCTCGGAGCACGACGACGGAGCTCCCCGCTCCCGCTCGCGCCGCCGCTTCCTGGCCGGCACCGCCGCCGCCGGAGTCGGAGCCGGAGCCCTCGCCGGCGGCGCGATCGGCGCGGCCGTCGCCTCCGGCCCCCGCCGCGAGGAGGAGCCGCGACTGCCCGCCCGCACGGAGCCGGGATTCGACCACGTCGTCGTGATCATGTTCGAGAACCGCTCCTTCGACAACGTCCTCGGCCGCCTCTACGGACCGGACGACCTGCCCGCGGGCGAGAGCTTCGAGGGCCTCCTCCCCGAGGAGCGGACCAACACCAGCGCCGGGGGACTGACCGTCGGCACGCACGTCTACGAGGGCGCCACCGACTCCGTGATGCGCCAGCCCGACCCGGACCCGGGCGAGGAGTACCCGCACGTCAACACTCAGCTCTTCGGCACGGTGGATCCGCCCGAGAACGCCGGCCGCACCGTCGGCGCCATGACCGCGCCCTTCAACGCGCCCGCCGACGCCTCCGCCCCGACGATGAGCGGCTTCCTCGAGGACTACGTCCAGCACCTGAGGGTGATGAAGAAGGGGCAGGAGCCCACGGCGGAGGAGGCGCGGACGATCATGGGCGGCTTCTCGCCGGAGATGCTGCCCGTCTTCTCCACCCTCGCCCGCGAGTTCGCCGTCTTCGACCAGTGGTTCTGCGCCGTCCCCTCCCAGACCTTCTGCAACCGGTCCTTCCTGCACGCGTCGACCTCGCACGGCTTCGTCACCAACAAGCAGAGCGGCGGCTACGAGAAGTGGCTCGCGGACGACCTGGCCGACGCGCCGACGGTGTTCAACCGCCTCGAGGAGGCGGGGAGGACCTGGCGCGTCTACTTCGACGCGCTGCAGGTGGTCTCCTACACCGGCTTCCTGCACGCGCCGGTGCTCGAGAAGTACTGGAAGACCCACTTCTCGACGATGGACCGCTTCTACGCCGACGTGGAGAACGGCGAGCTGCCCGACTACGCCTTCCTCGAGCCGCGGCTCGTCTTCGACCACAACGACATGCACCCGCCGACCGGCGTCCTGCACGAGGACGAGGTCGACGGCACGCCCGTCTACGACAGCGCGCTGTCCGACGTCCGCGCCGGCGAGCTGCTGCTGCACCAGGTGTACTCGGCGATCCGGGAGAGCGCGAGCACGACCGGCTCGAACGCGGTGAACACGCTCCTGCTGGCGACCTTCGACGAGCACGGCGGCCTCTACGACCACGTCCCCCCGCCGTCGGCGACTCCGCCGGGCGACGGCCGCGAGGGCGAGATGGGCTTCGCCTTCGACCGGCTCGGCTGCCGCGTGCCGGCGATCGCGGTCTCGGCGTACACGAGGGCCGGCACGATCGTGCACGACGAGCTGCACCACGGCGCCGTGATCCGGACCCTCAGCGCCCTGCACGGCCTCGAGCCGCTGACCGCTCGCGACGCCTCCGCCCCGGACCTCTTCGGGGTGCTGACCCTCGACGAGCCGCGGCAGATCGGCGACTGGCCGACCACGGTGCCGCAGTACCTGCCCCCGAACCCCGAGTCGGCACCGGCGCATCCAGCGCACGTGAACCGCGACAAGCCGCTGAGCCCGCCCGCCGTCGGCCTGATGGGCCTGCTGCTGGCCCGGTACGGCGAGCCCGGCGAGGACCTGCCGACCACCTACGAGGGCGCGTACAACGCACTCCTGAAGCACGGCGCCAGCCTCTTCGGCGGCCCCTGACGGGCGGGCGGCACGGGCGGAGGCGGTGCGGGCGCGCCGAGTAGACTGGCGGCCGGAAATCCCCCCGAACCACCAGACGGAGACGCATGTCCGAGATCACGGCCGACACGGTCGCCCATCTGGCCCAGCTGGCCAGGATCGACCTCACTTCCGACGAGATCGGGAGCCTCACCAGGGAGCTCGGCCAGATCGTCGACTCCGTGCGCGCGGTCCAGGCCGTCGCCACGCCCGACGTGCCGGCGACCAGCCACCCGATCCCGCTCGAGAACGTCTTCCGGCCCGACGTGGTCGGCGAGACCCTCACGCTCGAGCAGGCGCTCTCCGGCGCGCCCGAGCACGACGGCAGCCGCTTCCAGGTGTCCGCGATCCTGGGGGAGGAGCAGTGAGCGCGCACGGCGACGAGCTCGTCCGCCTCAGCGCGTCCGCCCTCTCCGGGAAGCTGGCCGACGGCTCGGTCTCCTCGGTCGAGGCCACCCGCGCCCACCTCGAGCGCATCGACGCGGTCGACGGAGCGGTCCACGCCTTCCTCCACGTCGCGCGGGAGGGCGCGGTCGCGTCCGCCGAGGCGATCGACCGCCGGCGGGCCGACGGCGAGTCGCTGCACCCCCTCGCCGGGGTGCCTCTCGCGGTCAAGGACGTCATCGTCACGAACGACATGCCGACCACGAGCGGCTCCCGCATCCTCGAGGGCTGGCGCCCGCCCTACGACGCGACCGTCATGCGCAAGGTGCGCGAGGCCGGGCTGGTCCCGATCGGCAAGACCAACATGGACGAGTTCGCGATGGGCTCGACCACCGAGCGCAGCGCCTACGGCCCCACCCACAACCCGTGGGACCTCGACCGCATCCCCGGCGGCTCCGGCGGCGGGTCCGCCGCGGCCGTCGCGAGCTACGAGGCGCCCCTGGCCCTCGGCTCCGACACCGGGGGATCGATCCGTCAGCCCGCGCACGTGACCGGCACCGTCGGCGTGAAGCCGACCTACGGCGGCGTGTCCCGCTACGGAGCGATCGCGCTCGCCTCGAGCCTCGACCAGATCGGCCCCGTCTCCCGGACGGTCCTCGACTCCGCGCTGCTGCACGACGTCATCGCGGGCCACGACCCGCGCGACTCGACGTCGCTGCGCGACTCCTGGCCCTCCTTCGCCGACGCGGTGCGCCGCGCCGACGTGACGGGCCTCCGGATCGGCGTGGTCAAGGAGCTCGACGGCGGCGAGGGCTTCCAGCCCGGCGTGCTGGCGCGCTTCCACGAGGCGCTCGAGATCCTTCAGGGCGCCGGAGCCGAGGTCGTCGAGGTGAGCCTCCCGAGCGTCGAGCACGCGGTCGCCGCCTACTACCTGATCCTCCCCGCGGAGGCCTCCAGCAACCTCGCCAAGTTCGACTCGGTCCGGTTCGGCCTCCGGGTCACGCCGGAGGGCGGCGGCACGGTCGAGCAGGTCATGTCCGCGACCCGCGAGCAGGGCTTCGGCCCCGAGGTCAAGCGCCGGATCATCCTCGGCACCTACGCCCTCTCGGCCGGCTACTACGACGCCTACTACGGCAGCGCGCAGAAGGTCCGGACCCTGGTGCAGCGGGACTTCGACGCGGCCTTCGCGGACGTCGACGTGATCGCCTCGCCGACGGCGCCGACGACCGCCTACCGCCTCGGCGAGAAGCTCGACGACCCGCTGGCGATGTACCGCGGCGACGTCGCGACCATCCCGGCGAACCTGGCCGGCATCCCCGGCATCTCCGTCCCCGCCGGCCTCGCCGACGAGGACGGGCTGCCTGTCGGCATCCAGTTCCTCGCTCCCGCCCGGGAGGACGTGCGCCTCTACACCGTGGGCGCCACGCTCGAGGCGCTGCTCGAGGAGAAGTGGGGCCGCCCGCTCCTCGCGCAGGCCCCCGACCTGACCCACTCCGTGCTCTCCGCGACCGAGGAAGGTGCCGTCTGATGGCCTCCGCGCACACGTCCGCTCCCGAGCTGATGGACTACGACGAGGTCTTCGAGACCTTCGAGCCGGTGCTCGGCTTCGAGGTGCACGTCGAGCTCAACACGAAGACCAAGATGTTCTCGGACGCGCCGAACGAGTTCGGGTCCGAGCCCAACACGAACGTGACCCCGGTCGACCTCGGCCTCCCGGGCTCGCTGCCGGTCGTGAACGAGCAGGCCGTCCGCTACTCGATCAGCCTCGGCCTCGCCCTGGGCTGCTCGATCGCCCCGTCCAGCCGCTTCGCGCGCAAGAACTACTTCTACCCGGACCTGGCGAAGAACTACCAGATCTCGCAGTTCGACGAGCCGATCGCCTTCGAGGGCTTGGTCGAGATCGAGCTGGCCGACGGCTCGCTCGTGCAGATCCCGATCGAGCGCGCGCACATGGAGGAGGACGCCGGCAAGCTCACGCACGTCGGCGGCGCCACCGGCCGCATCCAGGGCGCCGAGTACTCGCTCGTGGACTACAACCGCGCGGGGGTCCCGCTCGTGGAGATCGTCACGAAGCCCATCTACGGCGCGAGGAAGAGCGCGCCCGAGTACGCGAAGGCCTACGTCGCGACGATCCGCGACATCGTGCTGGCGCTCGGCATCTCGGACGCCAAGATGGAGCGCGGCAACCTGCGCTGCGACGCGAACGTCTCGCTCCGCCCGATCGGTCAGGAGAAGCTCGGAACCCGCACCGAGACCAAGAACGTCAACTCGCTCCGCTCGGTCGAGCGCGCCGTCCGCTACGAGATCCAGCGCCAGGCGGCGATCCTCGCCGCGGGCGGCACGATCACGCAGGAGACGCGCCACTGGCACGAGGACACCGGCCGCACCTCCGCGGGCCGGCCCAAGAGCGACGCCGACGACTACCGCTACTTCCCGGAGCCCGATCTGCTCCCGGTCAAGCCGAGCCCCGAGCTGATCGAGGAGCTGCGCGCCGCGCTCCCCGAGAAGCCCGCCGACCGCCGTCGCCGCCTCAAGCAGGAGTGGGGCTTCACCGACCTCGAGTTCCAGGACGTCGCCAACAGCGGCCTGCTGGTCGAGATCACCGAGACCGTCTCCGCGGGAGCCGCTCCGCAGGCGGCCCGCAAGTGGTGGACCGGGGAGATCGCGCGCCTCGCGAACGCGGCGGGCGAGGACCCGGCCTCCCTGGTCACCCCGGCCCAGGTCGCCGAGCTCGCCGGTCTGATCGAGAGCGGCACGCTGACCGACCGCCTCGCCCGCGAGGTCCTCCAGGGCGTCATCGCCGGAGAGGGCACCCCGCAGGAGGTCGTCGACGCCCGTGGACTCGCGGTCGTCTCGGACGACGGAGCGCTCATCGAGGCGATCGACGCGGCACTGGCCTCGCAGCCCGACGTGCTCGCGAAGATCCGCGACGGCAAGGTGCAGGCCGCCGGTGCCGTGATCGGTGCCGTGATGAAGGCCATGAAGGGGCAGGCCGACGCTGCCCGCGTCCGCGAGCTCGTCCTGGAGCGCGCGGCCGGCTGAGCCGGTGCGCGGGGAGGTGCGGTCATGAGCGGTGGAACCGGCGACGCGCCCCTTCCCGCGCGGCTCGAGCTGCCGGCGGGCGCCCTCCTGCGTCCTCTCGTCTCGAGCGATGCGGACCTCCTGCACGCGGTGATCGGCGAGCAGCGACCGTGGCTCGCGGCTCTCCTCCGCGGGGACGATCCGGCCGCCCTGCCGTCGGCGTCCCTCGGCGACGACGTACGCGGTCTCCTGCGCCTCGAGGAGGAGTCGCGTGCGGGCAGAGCGCACGCGTTCCTGCTCGTCGGCCCGGACCGCACCGAGGCGCTGGGCGCTCTGAGCGTCCGGCCCGGCGGCGGCGACTCCGCCGAGGCCTCCTGGTGGGTCGTCCCCGCCGTCCGGGGCTCGCGGCTCGAGGAGGAGCTCGACGCCTACGCGCGCCGCTGGCTCCAGCAGCACTGGCCCTTCGACACGGTCACCACGCCCGACAACCACCCCGACGATCCCGCCTCCCTGGCCGGGGCGAACATCGTGGCGCTCGTGCCCGTCGCGCCGGAGCGCACGGCCCTCCCCGACATTGACCCCGCCTCGGCGGCGCTCCTCTGGGCGGAGTACCGCTCCACGCATCCGGGAGTCGACGAAGCGCTCCCGCCGGTCGAGTCGTTCGGCGACAGCACGGCGATGGCGGACGAGCTGCTGGGCCTCGTGCGGCGCGGAGTGAAGACGGCCACGGCGTCCCTCGCCGAGGAGGGGGCGCCCGTCGCGGGCGACCACTGGATCGTCTGCGACGGCGCGGGAGCGGCGCGTGTCGTCCTCGTGACGGACGAGGTGCGGACCGGTCCGCTCGACTCCGTCGACGACGCGTTCGCCTGGGCCGAGGGCGAGGGGGACCGCACGCGCGCCTCCTGGCTCGACGGCCACCGCCGCTACTTCGCCCGCGTCTCACCGGGCGGCCTCGGCGACGTGGTCTTCGAGCGCTTCCACGTGGTCTGGCCGGAGGCCGACGCCGAGCGCGCGGCCGCCTTCGCCCGCTCGGTCGGAGCGTTCCGGCCCGAGGAGCTCGACGGGACTCCCTCGCAGACCTAGGGGGTTTCCCGGATGCCCCGCTCAGGCGCCCTGCGCCAGAGTGGGGTCATGGCTACTCTCGTGCGCCCCCGTCGGGGCAGGATCATCGCCGGCGTCTGTGCCGGTCTCGCCCGCCGATTCGGCTGGAGCCCCTTCGTGGTGCGTCTCCTGTTCGTGCTCTCGTGCCTCCTCCCGGGGCCGCAGATCATCGCCTACCTCGTGATGTGGGTGGTCATCCCGAAGCAGAAGTGACCGAGGCCCCCGCTCCGAGCAGCCTCTGAGAGAACGCTCAGCACCCGGAGCGGTGGGAGGCCTACGGTGGCGGTGTGCGTCCGTCGGGCGCCGAGGAGGAGATCATGGGATTCCTGGACCGACTGCTGGGCCGCGACGAGCAGCCCGAGAGCGCACGCCGCTCGACGTACGCGCCGCCGCAGGCCGCGGACCGCAGGCCCGAGTACGGCTCTCCTCCGGCGACGTCTCCGCGCACCGACGATGAGCGTGCCATCGAGCGCTACCGCTACCTCCTCCGCACCGCGCCGCCCGAGGCGATCGAGCAGGTGCACCGCGAGGCCTTCGAGCAGCTGACCCCGGAGCAGCGCCAGCAGGTCTTCCGAGAGCTCAGCGAGGGGGCCCCCGTCGGCGACGCGCCGAAGGACGATGACCCCCGCACGCTCGCCCAGTCCGCCACGCGGAGCGAGCTGCGCCAGCCCGGATTCATGGAGCGGCGCTTCTCCGGCGGCGGAGGCATGGGCTTCGGCGGCGTCCTCGCCTCCTCGATGCTCGGCACGATCGCCGGGTTCGCGATCGGCTCGGCCATCGCGGGCGCGTTCCTCCCCGACGCGGGAGGCGACTACGCCGGCGGTGACGGCGGGGGAGACGCCTCGGCCGACGGCGGAGCGGATGCGGGAGGTGCGGACGCCTCCGGTGCGGACGCCGGAGACGGCGGCGGCTGGGGCGACTCCGGCGGAGGCGACTTCGGCGGGGGCGGCGACTTCGGAGGCGGCGACTTCGGCTTCTAGCCTCGTTGCAGAGGGCCCCCGATCACGGACAGTGGTCGGGGGCCCTCGCTCGTTCCGGGCTAGTCCTCGTCGGTCAGCATCGCCTTCACCTGGCGGCGGAGGACCTTGCCGATCATGCTCCGCGGCAGCTCGTCGACGACGGTGATCCGCTTGGGCACCTTGTAGGGCGTCAGCGCCTCCCGGACGGCCTTGCGGGCGGCTGCGACGTCGAGCTGCGCGCCCGGCTCCAGGACGACTGCCGCCGCCACGGACTCGCCGCTGCGCGGATCGGGCAGGCCGACCACCGCCACCTCCTTGATCTCGGGCAGGCGGAGCAGCACCTCCTCCACCTCGGACGGCGAGACGTTGAAGCCGCCCGTGATCACGAGCTCCTTGATCCGGTCGACGATGCGCACGAAGCCGTCCTCGTCGATCGTCGCGATGTCGCCGGTGCGGAACCAGCCGTCACCGGTGAAGGTCGCCGCCGTCTCGTCGGGCTTGCGGTGGTAGCCCCGGAACACCTGCGGACCGCGCACGACCAGCTCGCCCTGCTCGCCGGTCGCCACCTCCGTGTCGGGATCCTCGGGGTCGACGATCCGCACGTCGGTGCCGGGCAGCGGGAGCCCGACCGTCCCGGCGCGTCGCGTCGGACCGACCGGGTTGGCCATCAGGACCGGAGAGGTCTCCGAGAGGCCGTAGCCCTCGACGAGCGTGCCTCCGGTCAGCGCCTCGAACGACTCGACCAGCGCCGGGTCGAGCGGCATCGCGCCGGAGATGGCGATCTCGATGCCGCGGAGGGAGACGCCCCGCTGCTGCGCGCTGCGCGCCAGGCGCTCCGCGATCGGCGGAACGGCCGGGAGGAAGGTGGCGGGGTGCTTCTTGACGACCTTCAGCACCAGCTCCGGGTCGAACTTCGGGAACAGCACCAGGCGCGCGCCCATGCTCATCGCGAAGGTGAGGCAGAGCGTCAGCCCGTAGGCGTGGAACATGGGGAGCACCGCGTAGACCACGCAGTCGCCGCGGCGGACCGTCGGCACCCAGGCGCGCGACTGGGCGGCGTTCGCCGTCAGGTTCGCGTGGGTCAGCTCGGCGCCCTTGGGCGTGCCGGTCGTGCCGCTCGTGTACTGGATGACCGCGAGGTCCTCCGCGACCGGGCGCGGGTGCGCCGGGTCGATCCGCCGCCTCAGCAGCGACTCCCACTCGATCGCACCGCGGACCGGCCCGGTCAGCGCGGCGCGCGACTCCCGGGCCTTCTTCAGCGGCAGGCGGAGGGCTGCGCGCATCGAGGCGGGCATCGCGCGGGTGAGGTCGACGGCGACGACGGTCTCGACGCCGAGATCGGCCGGGAGGTCCTGCACCGTCGGCACGACGCGGTTCCAGGCGATCGCGACACGAGCGCCGTGGTCCTCGAACTGGTGGCGCAGCTCGCGCGGGGTGTAGAGCGGGTTGTGCTCGACCACCACGGCGCCGAGCCGGAGGACGGCGTAGAAGGCGACGACGTGCTGCGGGCAGTTCGGGAGGACGAGGGCGACAGGATCGCCCGCGCGGACGCCCAGGCGGCGGAGGCCCTCTGCGGCCCGCTCCACCTCGTCGGCGAGCTGGGAGTAGCTGGTCGAACGGCCGAAGAACTCGAGCGCGACCTGGTGGGGATACCGCTCGGCCGACTCGGTGACGATGTCGACGAGCGAGCCGGTCGGGAGCTCGAGCTCCGTCGGCACGCCGGGCGCGTAGCTGCGGATCCAGGGGCGGGGCGGGTGGGTGCTCACCCGCCCCACTCTAGGAGGAGGTGCCGGGGCTCAGGCTCCCTGAGCCACCGCGTCCTCGATCGGGGTGGGACCGGAGACGATCTCCCACGTCTTCGCGATGGAGGTCGGCTGCGCCAGGGCGGCGATCACCGTGGCGGCGACGTCCGCTCGGGGGATGCTCCCCTTCTCGACGGAGGTGCCGAGCGTGATCGTGCCGGTGCCCTCGTCGTCCGTCAGCCCGCCCGGGCGGAGGATCGTGTAGTCGAGGCCGGAGTCGCGCAGTGCCGCGTCGGCGTCGCGCTTGGCCTCGACGTAGGCCTTCCAGCCCTCCTCCGTGTCCTCGGGGAGCGGCTCGTCCACACCGATCGCGCTGACCTGCACGAAGTGCTGGACCCCGACGATCGCGGCGGCCTTCTGGCTGAGGACGGACGCCCCCAGGTCGACGGTGCGCTTGCGCTCCGGGCCCGAGTCGGGTCCGGCTCCGGCGGTGAAGACCATGCCGTCGACGTGGCCCAGCGCCTCGGCGAAGGCCTCGGGCGTCGTGTCCTCGAGGTCGTGCACGAGCGGCTCGCCGCCCAGCCGGACGATGTCCTCGGCGTGATCGGGGTTGCGGATCACTCCGACCGACTCGTGGCCGGCGTCGTAGAGCAGGTGCAGGATCTGCTGCCCCACCTTGCCGTGGGCTCCGATGACGGCGATGCGTGTCATGGACGTTCCTCTCCTCGTCGGGGCGGGTCGCCCCGTGTTCGTGGTCCCCTCCATCCTGCCGCGGCGTCCCTGGACGCCCCCAGGCCTTGACGGCGTCCGGGCGCCGGGCCGTCAGGCGGCGAGGCGGTCGTCGCGTCCGGTGATGGCGAGCAGGCGGCTCTGGAGGGAGGCGGCGTCGTCGACCGGCACGGGCGCGGCGTAGAGGCCGCTCGCGCGCAGGGTCTCCTCCTGGGGTGCGAAGAGCTCCCAGACCGCTGCGACGAGCTCCTCGTCCAGCCGCTCGTCGCTGCCGGTCGCGCGGGCGAGGTCCCAGGCGTGGACGGTCACATCGGCCGTCTGCTCCTGCAGCAGCTCGACGGCGCTGACGGTGTCGCGCCCCAGCTGCACGGTCGCCGCCGGGTCGACGGTGCGGACAGCGACGCGCAGGCGGTCGGTCACGCGGCGCCACTCGCTCCTCAGATCGGTGGCGACGGACTCGAGTCGCAGCGCCGACTCGTCGCCGCCCGAGAGGAGCGTGTGCGCGCGCTGCTGCTCGCGGACGACGTGCAGCACGAGCGCGCGCGTGTCCCACTCGGTGTCGGGCGTGGGGGCCGACCAGTCCTCGACGGCGCTCAGCCGGAGCTCGAAGGCGCGGTGGGCGCGGTCCTGCAGATCGAGCCAGCGGCTCATCTCGGCGCCGGGGCCGGTCTCGGTGGCGGTGGGGGAGTCGGGCTGCTCGTGCGTCATGGTCTCTCCGGAGCGTCGTGGTGCTCGGGTCAACCGCGAGTGGTCGGCGCTCATTCCCGGCCGGCCCGCGCGCAGCGGTCGAGCGGCCGATGTCGGTGGTGCGTGCGAGCATGTCCCAGGGCGTGGGCGAGCAGGACGGAGCGGCGTGAGCAAGCAGGACGGCACGGCGTGAGCGAGCAGGACGGCACCGCGTGAGCAAGCAGGACGGCACGGGGCGGCAGGTCACGACCGAGCCCTTCGACGACCCGCGCGCGAGCATCATGCACATCGACATGGACGCGTTCTTCGCCTCCGTCGAGCTGCTCGACCGGCCGGATCTGCGCGGGAGGCCGGTCATCGTGGGGCACCACGGAGCGCGCTCCGTCGTCACAGCGGCGACCTACGAGGCGCGCCGCTACGGCGTCAACTCGGCGATGCCCATGGCGGTCGCCCTCCGCCGCTGCCCGCAGGCCGTGGTCCTCGAGCCGCACATGGAGCGCTACCGCGAGGCTTCTCGCCGCGTCATGGCGATCTTCGACTCCTTCACGCCGCTGGTCGAGCGCCTGAGCATCGACGAGGCGTTCCTCGACGTCGCGGGTGCCCGCCGCATCTCGGGCTCGCCGTTCGCGATCGGCACCGAGATCCGCCGCCGGGTGCACGCCGAGCTCGGGCTGACCTGCTCGGTCGGGATCGCCAGCACCAAGTTCGTCGCCAAGCTCGCCTCCGGCCGCTCCAAGCCCGACGGTCTGCTGGTCGTCCCCGCCGACGGCGTCCGCGAGTTCCTCGATCCGCTGCCCGTGAGCGCGCTGTGGGGAGTCGGCGCGAGCACGGAGGAGGCGCTCGTCCGCCGCGGTCTGCGCACCGTCGCCGACGTCGCGACCACCCCGCTGCCGTCGCTGGTGTCCGCCCTCGGCGAGGCGACCGGGAGGCGCCTGCACGCCCTGGCGAACGGGGTGGATCCGCGGCCGGTCGACACCCGCCAGATCGAGAAGAGCGCCGGACACGAGATCACGTTCGCCGACGACGTGGCCGACCCCGAGCTCGTCCGTCGTGAGCTGCTGCGGCTCTGCGACAAGGTCGCCGTGCGGATGCGCCGCTCGGGAGTGCGCTGCCGCACCGTCGCGGTGAAGGTGCGCTTCGGCGACTTCAGCACCCTCACCCGCTCCCGCACGCTCGTCGAGGCGACGGACGTGGCCCGGGTCCTCTACGAGGCCTCCTCCGCGCTCCTCGAGGCGGCCAACCCGATGCGGCGGCCCGTGCGGCTGATCGGCGTGCGCGGCGAGCAGCTGGTCGAGGGCGACGACGTCGCGTTCTCCCTGTGGAGCGACTCCGACGACTGGCGCGACGCGGAGCTCGCGGTCGACGGCGTGGCCGCCCGCTTCGGCTCCGGGGCCGTGCGTCCCGCCTCGCTCCTGTCCCGGTCGGCTCCCGAGTCGGCCAAGGGGATCGACCTCGGCGACACGCTCGCTACGCGGAACCGATCGTCAGACTGATCGGGCGGTGGTCGGAGCCGTTCGGCGGCAGGACCGCGACGGTCGCGGCGGTGACGCCGTCGGCGAGCGCGTGGTCGAGCGAGACGAGCGGCAGCAGGGACGGCCAGGTCGCCGGGAAGCCGACTCCGCCCGTGCGGACGAGACCCGCCTCCGCCAGCACCGGAGCGAACAGGTGGTCGTCCGTCGGCGTGTTGAAATCGCCGATGACCAGTGTCCGCTCCGACGCGTCGTCTCGAAGAGCGGTGGCGAGGTTCGAGAGCATGGTGTCCCGCTCCTCGTGGTCGCCCGGCCGGAACGAGGCCAGGTGCACCACGAACAGGCGCGCGCTGCCGACCGGCGTGTCGACGTCGACGGCGAGCGCGCGCTCCCAGCCGAGACCGAGGTCGAGCGGCTCCTCGTCGGTCAGCTCGGTCCGGCTCCAGACGCCGACGGTGCTCGAGACGGACGAGTACGGGTACTCGTCGGCCAGCTCGGCGTCGACCGCGTCCACGGCGTCTCCGTCGAGCTCCTGCAGCGCGATCACGTCGGGGCCGCGGGCGGCGAGCGAGGCGGCCAGCCCACCGGCGTCGCTGCTCGTCTCGATGTTCTGGCTGACGACGGTGAACGAGCCGGAGCGCACGGCCGGCGCCGGAAGCGCGACCGGCAGCACCAGCACGCCGTAGACCATCGCCAGCACGGTGACCGCGGCCGCCGTCCGGCGCGACCGGAGGGCCGCCGCGGCCGCGATGAGGAGCAGCACGAGCAGCCCCGTCCAGGGGATCCCGACCTCGAGGACCGACAGCCAGCCGATCGGATCGGGCAGCGCGCGGTGGAAGGCGAGGAAGGCGGCGAGCATGAGGCTCGCGACCGCCACCGCGGCCGAGCGCACGGGGCGGCGGCGGCGGGTGCGGGCGGACATCCGTCGATCATGGCAGCAGGTCCCCGGAGGTCCATGGACGAGTCCTGTGCGCCCCGGCGGGCCGCTTGTCGCCGCGGAGAGCCGCGGAGTACCGTCGCACCATGCCCAACATCGCAGTCTCCCTGGCCGACACCGTCACCACCGCGGGTACCGCGACGATCTACGGCGAGCCCGTCACCGTCGACGGCGTCTCGCTCGTCCCCGTCGCCCTCCGCTGGTTCGGTTTCGGCGGAGGCAGCGGCTCCGAGGACGGCCAGGAGGGCGGCGGCGGAGGCGGCGGCGCCACGGTCATCCCGATCGGCGCCTATATCAAGGACGACCTCGGCCTGCGGTTCCAGCCGAACGTGATCTCGGTCCTCGCCGTCGGCATCCCCTTCGTGTGGGTGACCGGCAAGGCCCTCGCGCGCATCATCCGCGCCCTCAAGAAGTAGCCGGAGCGGCCCCGCGTCAGCTGGCGCGCTGCTGGCGCGCGGGGTACCACTTCTTCTTCGTCCGGCCGAAGCCGACGATCAGACGCTCGGCGTCGTCCGGCCGGCGGGGGTCGTAGATCACCGCGGCGGGCTCACCGGCCATCCACGCGTCCCCCCGCTTCAGCGGGTATTTCTGCGCGCGCTTCTCCACACCCTCGGCGGTCCGGTAGACGACCAGGAGCCTGCCCAGATCCCGTGCCGAATCGCGATCGCCGCGTGCCGGATCCGGCCCGACGACGCGCGCCGGCACCCGCGTGCCGTAGCTGAGCAGCTCGCGGCGGATCCGCGCACGGCGCTGCCAGAGCAGGGCCTGCAGCAGGACGATCAGCAGCACGGCCAGGACGACGACCACCGACCACGACATGACGTCTATGATTGCCGACGAACACGGGAGTCCGGTGCACCGGGCTGAGAGGAAGGCAGCAGCCTTCGACCGTCGAACCTGATCTGGGTCATGCCAGCGAAGGAACGTTTCGATCTCCTCTTACCAACCCGTGCCCTCCATTCGCTTCCACGAAAGGGCACGTCAGTGCAGAACACGAACGCGCAGAACACGAACGCGCAGAACACGAACGCGCAGAACCTCACCTCCTCCGCCCCGGCCCGGCGCGATCTGCGCTGGCGGGTCGTCGACATCGTGGTGGCGAGCGTCGTCGCCGTCGCGAGCGGGATCGTCTTCTGGGCCTGGGGCCTGGCGACGAACGTCCTCGGCCTCGCCTTCGAGTTCCTGCCCGGGCTCGGCGGGCTCCTCGGCGGCGGCTGGCTCTTCGCCGGCGTCCTCGGCGGCCTGATCATCCGCAAGCCCGGAGCCGCGCTCTACACCGAGCTGGTCGCCGCGGCCGTGTCGGCTCTGATCGGCACCCAGTGGGGCTTCACCGTGCTGATCTCCGGACTCGTGCAGGGACTCGGCGCGGAGATCGTCCTGGCGCTCTTCCTCTACCGCAGCGGCCGTCCGCTCGTCGCGATGCTGGCCGGTGCCGGTGCGGGGCTCGCCCTCGCGATCAACGACCTGCTGTCGTACTACGCCGTCAACGACGCGCTCTTCAAGACCGTCTACGTCGCCTCCTCGATCGTCTCGGGCGCGCTCCTGGCCGGGCTGCTGTCCTGGTTCGCGGTGCGGGGGCTCGCGGCCTCGGGAGCGCTGGACCGCTTCGCCTCCGGGCGCGAGGGCCGGACGGTCGAGGGAGCCGGCGCGGGCGCTCGATGAGCGGCGCTTACGTCCGGGCGCGGGGCTGGAGCTGGCGGCACGCGGGACGCTCCCGCGACGCCCTCTCCGGCCTCGATCTCGCGCTGGAGCCGGGGGAGCGCGTGCTGCTCCTCGGCCCCTCCGGCGCGGGAAAGAGCACGCTGCTGCACGCCCTGGCCGGCGTCCTCGGCGGGGAGGAGGACGGCTCCGCGGCCGGCGAGCTCGAGATCGACGGAGCGGCGCCGCTCACCCGGCGCGGTGTCGCCGGGCTCGTGCTGCAGGATCCGGACACTCAGGCGGTCCTGGCGCGGGTCGGCGACGACGTCGCGTTCGCCTGCGAGAACCTCGGCGTGCCGCGCGAGGAGATCCCCGCGCGGGTGCGGGAGGCACTCGGCGACGTCGGGCTCGACGTGCCGTTGGACCACTCCACCTCGGCGCTCTCGGGCGGGCAGAAGCAGAGGCTCGCCCTGGCGGGTGTGCTCGCCATGCGTCCGCGGCTCCTGCTCCTCGACGAGCCCACCGCCAACCTCGATCCGGACGGTGTACGCGAGGTGCGGGCGGCGGTGGAGCGCACGGCCGCCCGCACGGGGGCGACGCTGATCGTCGTCGAGCACCGGGTCGACGTGTGGGTCGGCCTCGTCGACCGGGTCGTGGTGCTCGGGCGGGACGGCGCGGTCGTCGCCGACGGCGCTCCAGTCGAGGTCCTCGATCGAACGCACGACGTGCTCCGCGCCTCCGGCGTCTGGCTGCCCGGTGACACCCCCGCCCGGCGCGGGGCGAGCGTGCTGCCCTCGCCCGCCGCCCTGAGCGCGCACGACCTCGCCATCGGCCGGCCCGTCCTCGGGCGCCGCCGCTCGACCATCGTGGCCTCGGGGCTCGAGCTCGCCGTCGACTCCGCGCGGGCCACGGCCGTGCTGGGACCCAACGGCGCGGGGAAGTCGACCCTCGCGCTCACGCTGGCCGGTCTCCTGCCGCCGGTCGCGGGGCGGGTGACCGCCTCCAAGTCGCTCCGCGCCGGTGCGGGCCCGGAGCCGATCCGCTGGACCTCGGCTCAGCTCGCCGGACGGATCGCGATGGTGTTCCAGGAGCCGGAGCACCAGTTCCTCACCGCTCGCGTGCGCGCCGAGCTCGCGCTGGGCGCCCGCGACGAGACGGAGCGGCATCGGGCGGAGGAGCTCCTGGAGCGCCTCGGCCTCGCGCACCTCGCCGACGCCAACCCGTTCACCCTCTCCGGAGGCGAGAAGCGGCGCCTGGCCGTCGCGTCCGCCCTCACCCGGTCGCCGTCCGTGCTCGTCCTCGACGAGCCGACGTTCGGGCAGGACCGCCTGACCTGGGAGGTGCTCGTCGACCTCCTCGCCGATCAGCGCGACGCGGGCACGGCGGTGCTCGCCGTCACCCACGACGAGGCGCTGGTGGCCGCCCTCGCCGACTCGGTCGTCACCCTCGGCGCCCGCGAGGTGGTGTCGGGATGACGCTCCTCGACTCCGTTCCCGCGCGCAGCCGGATCGCCCGGGCCAACCCGGTGGCCAAGCTCCTCGCCAGCCTGGTCATCGCGTTCGCGCTCCTCCTCACGGTCGATGCGGTCTCCGCGGCGACGGCGCTGGCGCTCGAGCTGCTGGTTCTGCCCTTCGCGGGGCTCCGAGCGGGTGAGCTCGTGCGGCGGACGGCTCCCGTCTGGATCGCGGCTCCGCTCGCCGGCCTCTCGACAGTCCTCTATGGGCGCGACAGCGGCGCCGTCTACGCGGAGTTCCTCATCGTGTCGGTCACAGAGGGATCCGTCGCCCTCGGGCTGGCCATCGCGCTGCGCGTCCTGGCGATCGGACTGCCGAGCGTGGTCCTCATCGCCACCACCGACCCGACGGACCTGGCGGACGGCCTCGCGCAGATCCTGCGCCTGCCCTCGCGCTTCGTGCTCGGCGCTCTCGCCGGCATGCGGCTCGTCGGTCTGCTCGTCGACGACTGGCGCACCCTGTCGATGGCCCGCCGGGCCCGTGGGGTCGCCGACGGCCGCGGGCCCGTCGAGGCGCTCCGCAGCCTCGCGGCCCGCACGTTCTCGCTGCTCGTGCTGGCCATCCGGCGGGGGAGCAGGCTCGCGACGGCGATGGAGGCGAAGGGCTTCGGCTCCGGCGTCCCGCGCACCTGGGCGCGGCAGTCGCGCCTCGGAGCCGGCGACCTCCTGCTGCTCGCGGGCGGAGTGCTGATCGCTGCCGTCGCCGTGACCGCCGCCGTCGTCACCGGCTCCTGGAGCTTCGTCCTGCATGGCTGAGCGGATCCTGCCGCTGACGGATCACACGGCGGGCGACCTCGCCCGCTCCGTGATCGCGCGGCGTCGTCGGACGGTGCTGCTGGACGGACCGAGCGGCTCCGGCAAGTCGACGTTCGCGCGCGCGCTGGTCGAGCAGCTCCGTCTCGCGCCGGCGGCATCGTCGGTCGCGCTCGTGCGGATGGACGACCTCTACCCCGGCTGGACGGGCCTGGACCGGGCGTCGCGGGAGACGGCCGGGACGCTCGTCCGCCCCCACGGCCTCGGCCTCGCGGCGCACTGGCGGCCCTGGAACTGGGCCGCGGGGACGACGGCCGGGCGCCGCGTCGTCCGCGAGACGCTTCTCGTGCTCGAGGGCTGCGGATCGGCCGGCGCCGCCGCGCGCCGCCACGCCGATCTGGTGGTCTGGCTCGAGGCCGACGACGAGGTGCGGCGCGTGCGCGCGCTCGAGCGCGACGGCGAGCTCTTCGCTCCGCACTGGGACGCCTGGGACCGCGACTTCCGCTCCTACTGCGCTCGGGATCGGCCCCGGGAGAACGCCGACCTCGTGCTGGACACGGGCGGCGGGGGAGCGGTGCGCGGCTGAGGGGTCCCCGCCGAGCGCGGCGACGAGCGGATGCCGGTGGGAGGCTCTCCCTCGGCGGCGGTCAGGCCCAGCCGAGCTCGTGCAGCCGGTCGTCGTCGATGCCGTAGAAGTGCGCGATCTCGTGGACGAGCGTGACGTGGATCTCGTCGCGCAGCGCGTCCAGATCGTCGCACGCGGCGAGGTGCGGCTCGCGGAACAGCACGATGCGGTCGGGCATCTCGCCGAAGCCGTAGCGCTCGCGCTCGGTGAGGGCGACGCCGTCGTAGTAGCCGAGCAGATCCAGGGTCCCGTCCTCGGGCCGGTCCTCCACGACGAAGACGACGTTGTCGAGCCCGTCGACCATGTCGTCCGGGAGCGCGTCGAGCTCGGAGATCACCAGGGCTTCGAAGGCGTCCTCGTCCAGCTCGAGCATCCGGGACCTCTCTGCGTCGGCGATCGCTGCCGGTCGCCGGATGTGCGAAGAGGCCCGGAGTCGGAACTCCGGGCCTCTTCCGCTGCATGCACAGCCACTGGGGTGAGTAACGGGGCTCGAACCCGCGACCTCCTAGACCACAACCAGGCGCTCTGCCAACTGAGCTATACCCACCAGGAGCGTGTTCCGGCGGGGTGACCCGCCGAAGCAACTGTACGAGAGTACTACATCCGCGAGGCGAACTCGTCCACGACGGCGGCCGACACGGCCTGCACCTCGGCGGTGCTCGGCCCCGGCTGCTCCACGAACACGGCACGGCGGTAGTACTGCAGCTCTCGGATGCTCTCGAGGATGTCGGCGAGAGCGCGGTGTCCGCCGTGCTTCTTGGGCGCGTTGAAGTAGATGCGCGGGAACCAGCGCCGTGCCAGCTCCTTGATCGTGCTGACATCGACGTTGCGGTAGTGCAGGTGGCCGTCGAGGCGCGGCATGAACTTCGCGAGGAAGGCGCGGTCGGTGCCGATCGAGTTGCCGGCGAGGGGGGCCTGCTGCTCCGCCGGGACGTGCTTCAGCACGTACTCCAGCACCTCGTACTCGGCCTCCGCGACGCTGACGCCGGAGGGGATCTCGACCAGCAGCCCGGAGGTCTCGTGCATCGACCGGACGAAGTCGCCCATGTTCTCGAGCGCGGTCGCGTCGGGCCGGATGACGAGGGAGAGCCCCTCGTCGAGCGGGTTCAGCTCGAAGTCGGTGACGACGACGGCGATCTCGACGAGCTCGTCGACGGAGAGGTCGAGCCCCGTCATCTCGCAGTCGATCCAGACAAGACGGTCGGGGGCGCTACTCATGCGGGGCAGTCTATCGGCGGCCGCCGACACCCGGTCCGGCCGTCCCGCTCCTCCTACACTGGACCCTCGTGATCACGCTCGCCTGCTGCCTCCTGATCGTCAACGCCGTGTGGAACGCGATCGTCTGGCCGCCCTTCCTCCGCCGCGTCCGCAAGGACCCGCGGGCGCGCGACGCGGACGGCCGCGCGACGACCTTCCTCCGCGTGCACACGGTGCTCATCGGCGTGTCGCTCGCCCTCGCCGTGGTCTCCCTGGTCGTGGGAGTGCTGGGACTCGTCCGGGGCGCCTAGGCCCCGGCGGGCGCGGCCCCTGCGCTTCGGTATCGTGGTCGCAGTCCGCCCCCGTAGCTCAGCGGATAGAGCAGGAGCCTTCTAATCTCTTGGTCGCAGGTTCGATTCCTGCCGGGGGCACCATCGGATCGGGAGCGCGCCGGTCGCCGTCCCTAGTCTTGTCCCGGTGGCGTGCGGATCAGCGTCGACGCCTCGCGCCCGTCCTTCGACCGCGTCGCGGCCTCTCCTCGGGCGGCGCTGCGCTCCTCCGAGGAGTGACGCCCGGCACCCACGGGGTTTTCCTCCGCTCCGGTGACCCTCGGACGAGGACTCGCGGTCGCTCTACCAGTAACGCACCGGCAAATCGGAGGCAACACCGGCGTGTTTCCCACCCGAAGTCGTTTGAGTGTCATTCAGGCACCTAGTCTTGTGGTGTCCGGAATTACAACGACGTAACGAACGGAGGTACGACCATGCTGCTCCTCGCCATCCTCGGTGGAATCGCCGTCGCGTGGACGATCGTCGCGGCGCCCCTCGCCGTACTGGTCGGCCGAGTCGCCCGTGCACGTGATGCACACAGCTAGTCAGTACACGCACCGCCCGCACCACGGAGAAGGCCCCGATCGCACTCGCGATCGGGGCCTTCTTCTCGTGGTCGGGAGCACTCAGACCGAGCTGCGGTCCTGGCCTCGGTCGTCGTCCGAGGCGGACCGCTCGAACCGGGCCTCGTCCGCCCGGACGACCGCCTCGTCGTCGGCCGGCACGTCGTCGCGGTCTCCGTCGGCCGGAGCCGACGGCGTCGCGTCGTGCTCCGCGTCCGGCTGCGGCTCGGCGGCAGGAGCCGAGCGCTGCGGGTCGACGGGCGGCAGCTCCTCCACGGGACGCTCGCGCGACGGCACCTCCAGGCGGTCGACGTCGGCGAGCAGGCGGCGGGTCTCCTCCTGCGAGGCGTCCCCGGCCGACGCGGGGAGGACGATCGTGGGCGTCTGCGGGGCTGCAGAGCCGGAGGCGGAGCCCGCGCCGACGACGACCGGTGCGACGGCGGTCGGTGCGGCGGCCGGGGGAGCGGTGCGCTGGGGAGCGGCCTCGGCGGTGCTCGCGGCCCGATCGGACGACGGAGCGGACTCGGCGGAGCGGTCTCGACCCGTCTCCGAGAAGCGCCAGCGCTCGAGGTCGGCGAGGAAGGCCTTCCGGGCGCGCCCGGGCTTGTCCCGCCACTGCACGAGGCGGTCGCGGAACTCGCCCACGCTCGCCTGCGTCTGGTAGCCGCCGGTGCTCGACGTGTGCTTCAGCTCGGCGAGCTCGTGAGCGGCCCAGTTGGCCGCGACTCCGGAGCCCTTGACGGGCAGGAGGCGCAGGTGCGTCTCGGCCTGCGCGGACGCGCGGTCGCTGAGGACGCGCTCCGGGCTGCTGAGGACGTTCCAGGCCGAGGCGTCGACCGCGGCGTCGACGAGCGTCGCGATGACCGCGTTCTTCCGCTCGTGATCCTGCTGACGGATGAGGCGCGCGATGGAGGCCCGGAAGACGGAGCCGATCACGATCGCTCCGACCACCACGGCCAGCAGGACCACAGCGGCCGTGAAGACCGCCTGGTGCCCGTCGCTCGTGCGGATCCAGGACATGAACTCGTTCCACCACTGCATGGGGCGAACGCTATCCGGGGCGGTCGCCGCCGCCCGTTCGGCACGCCGCCGACCGGGCGGATCGGCGCGTCAGGCGACGCGGAAGACCTCGATCGCGTCGTCGACGCTCCAGAACTCGCCGAGCTCGGCGCCGGCGGGCATGCCCGCCCGCAGCAGCCGGGCGCGGTACCGCTCGCCGAGCGGATCCTCGACCAGCTCGATGTGGCCGACGACGGCACCCGAGCCGGTGCTCACGCGCCACAGCCGGGCGTTGACCCGGGTGAGCGTCGGCGGGGTGCGGGTGGCGTGCAGCGTGGACAGGGACATCGGTTCCTCCTGCTCGAGTCTCGGAGCACCCACCGGCCGAGTGCTGTCGCAGACTACGGCCGACCACCGACATCCCCGCCGGGGCGTCAGCGCAGGGTCGTCCCGTGCACCGCGAACTCCTCGATCGCGTCGATCTCCTCCTGCGAGAGGGGGCCGGCGTCCAGCGCGGCGACGTTCTGCTCGAGCTGCGCGACGCTCGACGCGCCGATGATGGCGCTCGTGACGGTGGGCACCCGGAGCACCCAGCTCAGGGCGAGCTGGGCCAGCGACTGGCCGCGCTGCTGCGCGATCGCGTTCAGGCCGCGGGCGCGTGTCAGGTACGCCTCGTCGATCCGGTCGGAGGAGAGGAAGCGCGACGTCGCCGCGCGGGACCCCTCCGGCACGGTGCCGTCGAGGTAGCGGTCCGTCAGGAGCCCCTGCGCCAGCGGCGAGAAGACGATGCAGCCGGTGCCGAGCTCGTCGAGCACGGGGAAGAGGCCGTCCTCGGGTCCGCGGTCGAAGAGCGAGTAGCGGGGCTGGTGCAGGAGGAGCGGCACTCCGCTGCCCGCCAGTGCCGCCTGCGCGGCCCGGGTCTGCTCGGGCGAGTAGTTCGAGATGCCGGCGTAGAGCGCCTTGCCCGACTCCACCGCCGAGACGAGAGCGCCCATGGTCTCCTCGATCGGAGTCTCCGGGTCCGGCCGGTGCGAGTAGAAGACGTCCACGTAGTCGACGCCGATCCGCTGCAGGCTCTGGTCGAGCGAGGAGAGCAGGTACTTGCGCGAGCCGCCGTCCCCGTACGGGCCGGGCCACATGTCGTATCCGGCCTTGGACGAGATGACGATCTCGTCTCGGTACGGGCGGAGGTCCTCCGCGAGGATGCGGCCGAAGGCCGTCTCGGCGGCGCCGTAGGGCGGTCCGTAGTTGTTCGCGAGGTCGAAGTGGGTGACGCCCAGGTCGAACGCGCGGCGGAGGATCGCGCGCTGCGTGTCGAGGGAGCGGTCGGATCCGAAGTTGTGCCAGAGGCCCAGCGACAGGGCGGGCAGCAGCAGGCCGCTCCGTCCGGTGCGTCGGTAGTCCATGCGGTCGTAGCGGGCGGGGGCGGCGTCGTAGCTCACGCCGCGACTCTATTGCAGGGGGCGGATCCGCGGAATGCAGGGGGCGGTGAGCGTGTTGGACCGACTGACGCCTCCGGCACCCCGGACGCGTCGACGCGACAGGAAGTGAGTCACACGCAATGCGCACATTCGTACTCGCCGGAGGATGCTTCTGGTGTCTGGACGCCGTCTACCGCGTCCTCGACGGCGTGACCGACGTCGTCTCCGGCTACACCGGCGGCCGCACGACCGAGCCCGACTACGAGGACGTCTGCTCCGGGCGCACCGGCCACGCCGAGGCCGTCGCCGTCACCTTCGACCCCGAGGTCATCCCCGAGCAGGTCGTCCTCGACGTCTTCTTCACCCTGCACGACCCGCGACAGCTGAACCGCCAGGGCAACGACGTCGGCACGCAGTACCGCTCGGCGATGTTCTACTCCTCCGACGAGGAGAAGGAGCTGTTCGAGACCGCGCGCGACCGTGCGTCCGAGTGGTGGGACGGCCCGATCGTCACCGAGATCTCGCCGCTGGGCGTCTACTACCCCGCCGAGGACTACCACCAGGACTTCTTCGCGAAGAACCCGGGCCAGGGCTACTGCATGGCGGTCGCACTGCCCAAGGTGAACAAGATCCGCAAGTCCTACTCGAGGTACATCATCGCATCGTAACGCTCCTCCACAGGGGACGATCCGCTCGTCCTCTCCCCAGAAGGGCCCGCCTCCACCTCGGAGGCGGGCCCTTCGTCGCGACACTGGCCCTGCGGCGCCCGAGTGGTACCAGCCCCCTCCGCCCGGGCGCCGTGCCCGTCGCAGCCGTGGCGGGGCAGGAGTAGAGAGGACACGACCATGACCGACACCCTGACCGTCATCGGGACCATCGGCACCGAGCCCCGGAGCATCGACACCTCCAGCGGCACCGCGATGACCAGCTTCCGGCTCGCCTCGACGCAGCGGCGCTACGACCGCTCGGAGCAGCGCTGGGTCGACGTCTCGACCAACTGGTACACCGTCACCGCGTTCAACGGCCTGGCCGGCAACGCGCTGTCCTCCCTGTCGCGCGGCGACCGGATCCTGGTCACCGGGCGGCTCGGGGTGAGGGCCTGGGAGGCGGGAGGCAAGGCCGGTACCGATGTGGTCCTCACGGCCGAGGGCATCGGGCACGACCTCGCCTGGGGGACCAGCAGCTTCACGAAGACCGTCGGGCGCGCCTCTGCTCCCGCCCCCGCCGCCGAGCCCGCGTGGAGCGAGGAGGCGCCGCGCGAGGGCGCCGCGGCGGGGGACTGGGGCGCGTCGGGCCAAGACCGCGGTGATGCCGTGCCCGAGCCGCCGGTGGCGGCGGGCGTCGGCGGAGGCGCTCCCGGTCTCTCGGTAGGATCCGGGGAGACCCCGTTCTGATCCGGGGGACCGGAGCGAGAGCCGTCCCGGTCGGGAGGAGCCGGGCGTGACACGGAACCGAGCGGCCCGCATCGCGCTCGTGCTCGGCGGTCTCGCCGTCTGCCTCTCCGGTTGCACGTCGCCGTCGGCGCCGGACCCCGTGGTGTCCTCCTCCGCGGCCGAGGCGCCGGCACCGGCGGAGTCCGCCGCACCCGTCGCCTTCGTGCCGGGCGGGACGACGGAGCAGAACCTCCCCGTGTTCGAGCAGACCCTTCGCGCGGCGGCCGAGCCCGATCCGGAGGTGAGCGGCTCCAGCGTGGTCGACGCGCTCGTCGCGGCGGGGTTCTCCCGCGAGTCGATGCAGCTGACAGCGGACGAGACCTCGGTCGGACTCGACGCGGACTCGGTGCAGGTCTCCGTCAAGCTCGGGGAGTCGTGCCTCATCGGCCAGTACGGCCCGAAGAGCGGCGGGGTGCGGGCGGTGATCGCGGCACCGATCGCGACCGGCGCCTGCCTGGTCGGCCGGACCGTACCGATCCAGCGCTGACGCGCTCGCCTCGACCGGGGTCCGCTCCGCCATGAGCCCCGGTCGGGGTCGGAAGGGACGAAAGGATCCTCGACAAGGCCCCTCGCCCGTCGAGTCCGAGAGCGCCCGGTGTTCGCCCGACGCTCCTGCAGGACCACTCCGACCGGTGCGGATCCGAGCGTGAGCACAGCCTCGTGCGAGCGGACCGGTCGACGATCCCGGTGGTCGGCGGCGCCCTCCCCTCCCCGGGACGCCGCTCCGCACGGTTAGGCTGCCCTGACCGACACGTGGGCCCCAGCGCGGGCACCGCGACGGACGTGCCGACAGGAGTGCTCGGCACGAGGACCACGACGAGGGGGAACTCGCCATGACCACATCCCGACCGCAGACGACGACGCGAGCGAGGTGGAGGCGCGCCGCCATCGCGGTCGCGAGCACGGCAGCCGTCGTTCTCGGAGTGACGACAGGAGCCGGAGCGGCTGCCGCAGCGGAGACGCGTTTGCAGACGAAGCCCTACCCCTACAGCTGGTCGACCACCGAGACGTTCTCGGCCGCTCAGACCGCTCCCGTGGCGGGAGATGTCACCGGGCTCGACGTCACGCTGTCCGACTCCGCCCGGCCGACGGGGAGGTACCCGGCGTTCACGACGTACAACTGGGTGATCGGCGACTACGCCCTCACAGGGTCGGTGGAACTCGACCCCGGGGATCGCACCTTCCTCATCGACCTGAAGCGGCCCCTCTCCTCGTTCGGCGGTGGGACTGTCGCCCTCCAGATCACGGCGCAGAAGCCGCCGCTGGAGGAGAAAGAGACTCCGATCGGCCAGCCGGTCGACAGCGGCTTTGAGCTGACCACGTCGGCCACCCTCTCCGTCGCCGGAGCCTCCGGCGCCGGCGGTGTCGGCGGGGTCGACCTCAGCAGCAGCGCACAGACGCTCCAGCGGAGCGCCGCGTACTTCGCGTACGAGAAGGTCGACACGGCTCTGGACGTCAAGGGTGGCGACACCGTCGTCCTCGAGTCCAACCGGGACGACTTCTACGACCTCCAGGGGCTCGCCGCCTATGTCGGTCCCAGCAGGACCGAGCGGATCCCCGCCCAGGTGAGTACGAACAGCAGACGGTCCGCGGTCACCGTGACGATCCCCTCGAGCGCCTACGACGCCTACAAGGACCGCGCCAGCAGCCTGGTCCAGGTCACCGGCGTCAGCAACGGCAGGGTGGACCAGCCCCGCGGAGCGACCATCACGTCGGACGCCGCGGTCCGCGTGACGGGAAGCGGAGCCACCACCCCGCCGGTCACGCCGTCCCCGACGGCCACCGCGACCACCCCGCCGGTCACGCCGACCCCGACCACTCCTCCGGTCACGCCCACGCCGACCGCAACGCCGACCGCCCCGCCCGCCGGCTCGCCGGCCGTCTCGCGCATCTCGGGCACCGACCGTCAGGGCACCGCGGTCGAGGTGTCCAAGCGCACCTTCCCGGCGAACGTCCCCGTCGTCTACGTCGCCACCGGGCAGAACTTCCCGGACGCGCTCAGCGCCGGACCCGCCGCGGCCAAGGCGGGCGGGCCGCTGCTCCTGGTCGACCGCGACTCGATGAGCCAGGTCGTCCGCACCGAGCTGACGCGTCTCAAGCCCGCGAAGATCGTCGTCGTCGGCTCCGAGCTCAGCGTCGGCAGCCAGGTCTACAACGACCTGGCCGGGTATGCGCCGAAGGGGAAGACCACACGCATCGGCGGAGTCGACCGCTACGACACCTCGAAGCTGATCCTCCAGGACGCCTTCAGGGGCGGCTCCTCGATGGCCTGGCTGGCCACGGGCGAGAAGTTCCCCGACGCCCTGAGCGCCAGCGCCGCAGCCGGCGCGAATCGCGCTCCGGTGGTGCTGACCAACGGAACCGGCTCCACGGTGGACCCCCTCACCCAGCAGATCATCAGCGGCCTCGAGGTCAGTAGCTTGACGATCGCGGGCTCGACGCTCTCGGTCAGCGCCGGCATCGAGCGCTCGATCACGGGCCCGGTGATCACCCGCATCGGCGGGACCGACCGGTACGACACCTCGGAGAAGCTGAACAAGGCGGCCTTCACCTCGGCGACGACCGTCTACCTCGCGACCGGTGAGAAGTTCCCCGACGCCCTGGCCGGAGCCACGGCGGCGGGCTACACCAGGAGCCCGCTCTTCGCGGTCCAGCCCACCTGCGTGCCCCGGGCGGTCCTCGCCGACATCACCGCGTCCAAGGCGACGCAGGTGATCCTGCTCGGCAGCACGGACACGCTGTCCGAGGCGGTGGAGCGCCTGACGCCCTGCAGCTGATCCGCACCGTCGTCCGCTGACGCGATCCGCCCTCCCCACCGGCCCGGCCGGAGCGGAGGGGGGTTCGCGTTCAGGCGCTCCCTCCGACGCGGACCGGCGAGTTCCCGTTATCCTCGACTGGTGCGGACGGTCCCGCGGCCTGCGCTCCGCGTCGGCCGGGGCCCGGCGTCCCGCCCCGGTCCGAGCCTCCGTCAGCGCCTCCGCGCGGAGCAGGGGACCGGCGGGCGACCCGACTCCGCGCAGACCGACGGACTTGAGGACTGGGCATGGCTGAATACATCTACTCGATGGTGCGCGCGCGGAAGGCGGTCGGCGACAAGCTGATCCTGGACGACGTCACCATGTCGTTCCTGCCGGGAGCGAAGATCGGCGTGGTCGGGCCCAACGGCGCCGGCAAGTCGACGATCCTGAAGATCATGGCGGGGCTGGACACGCCGAGCAACGGCGAGGCGCGGCTCAGCCCGGGCTACACCGTCGGCATCCTGATGCAGGAGCCCGAGCTCGACGAGACCAAGACGGTGCTCGAGAACGTCCAGGAGGGCGTGGGCGAGATCAAGGGCAAGATCGACCGCTTCAACGAGATCTCCCTCGCGATGGCCGACCCGGACGCCGACTTCGACAGCCTCCTCGCCGAGATGGGGACCCTGCAGGAGGCGATCGACGCCGCCGACGCCTGGGACCTGGACTCGCAGCTGGAGCAGGCGATGGACGCGCTGCGCACCCCGCCGGGGGACTCCCTCGTCACCAACCTCTCGGGTGGCGAGAAGCGCCGCGTGGCGCTCACCAAGCTCCTCCTGCAGAAGCCCGACCTGCTGCTGCTCGACGAGCCCACCAACCACCTCGACGCCGAGAGCGTGCTCTGGCTCGAGCAGTTCCTCTCGAAGTACCCCGGCGCCGTGCTCGCCGTCACCCACGACCGGTACTTCCTCGACAACGTCGCGGAGTGGATCGCCGAGGTCGATCGCGGACACCTCTACCCCTACGAGGGCAACTACTCGACGTACCTCGAGAAGAAGAGCGCCCGCCTGGAGGTCCAGGGCAAGAAGGACGCCAAGCTCGCCAAGCGGCTCACCACCGAGCTCGACTGGGTGCGCAGCAACGCCAAGGGCCGTCAGGCCAAGTCGAAGGCGCGCCTGGCGCGCTACGAGGAGATGGCGGCCGAGGCCGAGAAGACGCGCGTGCTCGACTTCGAGGAGATCGTCATCCCGGTGGGCCCCCGTCTGGGCTCCCAGGTCATCGACGCGAAGAAGCTGCACAAGCAGTTCGGCGAGCGCGTCCTCATCGACGACCTCAGCTTCACGCTGCCCCGCAACGGCATCGTCGGCGTCATCGGCCCGAACGGCGTCGGCAAGACCACGCTCTTCAAGACGATCGTCGGCTTCGAGCCGCTCGACTCGGGCGACCTGAAGATCGGCGAGACGGTCGACATCTCCTACGTCGACCAGAGCCGCGGCGGCATCGACCCGCAGAAGAACCTGTGGGAGGTCGTCTCCGACGGGCACGACTACATCACCGTCGGGAAGACCGAGATCCCCTCCCGCGCCTACGTCTCGCAGTTCGGCTTCAAGGGCCCGGACCAGCAGAAGAAGGCCGGCGTCCTCTCCGGCGGCGAGCGGAACCGCCTCAACCTCGCGCTGACGCTCAAGCAGGGCGGCAACCTGCTCCTGCTCGACGAGCCCACCAACGACCTCGACGTCGAGACCCTGGGCAGCCTCGAGAACGCGCTCCTCGAGTTCCCGGGCTGCGCCGTGGTCATCACTCACGACCGGTGGTTCCTCGACCGCATCGCGACCCACATCCTCGCCTACGAGGGCACCGAGGAGGACCCGGCCAACTGGTACTGGTTCGAGGGCAACTTCGAGGCGTACGAGGAGAACAAGATCGAGCGCCTCGGCCCGGACGCGGCGAAGCCGCACCGCTCCGCGTACCGCAAGCTCACCCGCGACTGATGCGCCTGCACGTCGCCATCCCGCTGCGCTGGTCGGACTTCGACGCCTACGCGCACGTGAACAACGCCGAGATGCTGCGCCTGCTCGAGGAGGCGCGCATCCAGGCGTTCTGGAAGCCGGACTCGCCGCAGCCCGGCGGGATGGCGACGGCGGTGCTCGACGCACGGCCGGGCGCCGAGTCGATCAGCCTCATCGCCCGGCAGGAGATCGAGTACCTCGCGCCGATCCCGTACATGCGCGCGCCGATCGACGTGGAGCTGTGGATCGGGCGGATCGGCGGGGCGAGCCTCGAGGTCTGCTACGAGCTCTACTCGCCCGCCGGCGTCGTCCCGCGGGTGCTCTTCACGAAGGCGGCCACCACTCTGGTGCTGGTCACGGCCGCGACGGGCAGGCCCCAGCGCATCCCGGAGGAGCTCCGCGAGGCGTGGGGCCCCTACGTCGAGGAGCCCATCACCTTCTCGAAGCGGGGCTGAGCTCAGCCCAGGGGGACGCGGACCATGCCCTCCTGGGCGACGCTCGCCACGAGCACGCCCTCCTGCGTGTAGATGCGCCCGAGCGAGAGCCCGCGTCCGCCGGACGCGCTCGGCGCCTCCTGCACGTAGAGGAGCCACTGGTCCACGCGCGCGGGGCGGTGCCACCACATCGCGTGGTCGAGGCTCGCTATCCGCAGGCCCGGCGTCGTCCACGCCGCACCGTGCCGGCGGAGCGTGGATTCGAGGATCGTGTAGTCGCTCGCGTAGGCGAGGGCGGCGCGGTGCAGCATCGGATCGTCCGGCAGCGGTCCGAGCGAGCGCATCCACACGCTCTGGTGCGCGACCCGCTCGGGGTCGGCCCGGAGGTACACCGGCTGCTCGACGTGCCGCACGTCGAAGGGGCGCTGCGTGGCCCAGAAGCTGCCGACCGGGTGGTCGACCCCCGCGAGGATCTCAGCGGTGCTCGGCAGCGACTCCGGGTCGGGGATCCCCTCCGGCATCGGCGCCTGGTGGTCGAGGCCCTCGTCCTCGGTCTGGAACGAGGCGATCATCGAGAGGATGGGGCGTCCGTTCTGGTAGGCCTGCGTCCGACGGGTGCAGAAGGAGCGCCCGTCGTGGATCCGGTCGACCGAGAACGTGATCGGCAGGGAGACGTCTCCGGGGCGGAGGAAGTACCCGTGCATCGAGTGCACGGAGCGCCCCTCGACGGTGCGACCGGCCGCGATGAGCGACTGCGCGAGGACCTGGCCGCCGAAGACCCGCCCCTCGGGCATCCACTGCGAGGGACCCGTCGAGATGTCCTCGCTGGTGCGGGCGCCGGTGTCCGTCAGGTCGAGCGCGGTGAGGAACGAGGACAGGGGATCGGGCACGGTACCTCCGGGGTGTCGGGCGGTCGGGCGAGCGGCCTCGGGTAAGTTTATCGACGCGATGAGTTCGTCCTTCTCCCTGGCGGATCCGCCCAGCCTGTCGGATCTGCGCGTCTTCCTCGGCCGTTCGGCCCGGGTCGAGGACGGTGCGGTCCGGCTCCTCGCCGACGACCACGTGCTGGCCGCCTACACGCCGATCCTCCAGCCCCGCGGTCTGCTCGACCGCTCCGCGACCGTGCTGGGCCTGCGCGTCTTCGCGCTCGACGAGCCCGCCGGCTTCGACCGGGTCGTGCCGATCCGTGCGCTGTCGGACCGCCTCGCCCGCCTGCAGTGGGAGCCGGGCGGAGCGGACGGCAAGCCGGTCGTCCTGCCCGACGGCGACGACGCGACGGCGGGGCCCTGGGCGGGCGTCTCCCCGCCCCGCGGCGGCTGGACCCGGCGCGAGCCCGTGGACCCGGGCTTCCTGGAGCGCGTCGCGCGCGAGGGGATCGACGAGATCGCGGCGGCCGTCGGCTCCGAGACGGGCGAGCAGATCGTCGGCCGCGTGCGGTCGAGCGTCTGGGGCCGCCCGCTCGACGGCCTCGAGGACGTCCCGGCGGGAGCGGCGTTCGCCCTCTTCGCGCTCGGGTTCCTCGGCGCCGACGACCCGGTCGCCCTGCTCGAGAGCGGCGCCTGGCGCCGCCTCACCTCACGGCGCGGACACGTGCTGGTCCGCACCCCGGGCTGAGCGGCTACTCCTCGAAGGTGTTCACCATCGCGTGGGCGGCGCGCTCCAGGTAGTCCCAGAGCAGGGCGTCGTCGGCCGGAGCGAGCTCGAGATCGTCGACGGCCGTCCGCATGTGCTGGAGCCAGTGGTCGCGGGCCTCGGGGTTGATCCGGAACGGCTGGTGCCGCATCCGCAGGCGCGGGTGGCCGCGCTCCTCGCTGTAGGTGCCCGGGCCGCCCCAGTACTGCTCGAGGAAGCCGGTCAGCCGCTGGATCGCGCCCTCGAGGTCGTGATCGGGGTACATCGGCCAGAGGACCTCGTCCTCGCGGACGCCCTCGTAGAAGCGGCGGACCAGGCGCTCGAACGTCGGCCGGCCGCCGATGTGCTCCCAGAAGCTGCGCAGCGGAGGCGTGCCGCCGATCTGCAGGCCGCTCACGAGCGCGCTCCCGTCGGGCCGGAGGTGCTGCCGCCGTCCTGGGGCGGCGTCCCGCTCCCGCGCCGCAGCGCGCGGGGGAGCCGCACGGGCTTGCCGTGCTCGGTGCTGATCGTGGGGGAGGGCGTGGTCCGCGGCGGCTTGGCGCCTCCGACGCTCGTCGCCCCCTCGAAGCCCTCGAGGACGACGGTGGCCAGCGAGGGGAGCTTCACGTCGAGCGCGTCGAGCGACTTCTTCAGGCGCAGGCGCAGCTCGCGGGCGACGTCGTCCTTGGCAGTGGTGCGGGTCTTGACCACGACCCGGATGACCAGGGCGTCGTCGGCGATGGACTCCAGGCCCCAGAGCTCGGGCTTGTCGATGATCCGGGCCCGCCAGCGACTGCTCGCCGCCAGCTCGTTCGCTGTCGCGAGGACCGTGGACTGCACCTGCTCGAGGTCCGTCTCGTAGGGCACGGCCAGGTCGACGATGACGCGCGACCAGCCCTGCGACATGTTCCCGACCCGGACGATCTCGCCGTTGCGGACGAACCAGAGGGTGCCGTTGACGTCGCGGATCTGCGTCACCCGGACGCCGACCGACTCGACCACGCCCGTCGCCTGCCCGGTGTCGACGACGTCGCCGACCCCGAGCTGGTCCTCCGCGACCATGAACAGCCCGTTGAGGACGTCCTTGACGATGTTCTGCGCGCCGAAGCCGAGGCCCGCGCCGAGGGCGGCCGTCAGCAGGGCGAAGGAGCCGATGAGGTCCTTGTCGATCGTCGTCACGATCATGACCAGGGCGATGACGACGATCAGGATCGAGCTCAGGTTGTTGAGGATCGACCCGAGCGTGCGCGTGCGCTGCACCACCCGCACGGCCGCGAGCGGCGACGCGGCGATCGACTGGGTGTCCTCGACGCGCTGGCGGCGCTTCACTCCCGACACGATCTGGTCGACGACGCGGCCGATCACGAAGTGGGCGATGACGCGCACCAGCAGCGCGCCCAGCACGATCCCGAGGATCGCGACCACCTTCCAGAAGGGCTCGGACTCGAAGAAGGAGACGGTGGCGGCGACAGGGTCCGGGGTGGAGGTCTGAAGAAGCAGCATGACCGCTCCAGGCTACGGGACGCCTCCCTCCGAGACGGGTGCACGAGCCCCGAGCGCGTATAGATTCGAGGCGGGTCCGCTCGGACCCGGACACCGCCCTGGGAAGGACGCCCGATGCTCCACTCCACCCGGACTCCCGCCGAGAAGCGCCGCCTCTTCCGCGAGCGCCTCGCCTCGGGCGAGCTGCTGCAGCTGCCCGGCGCGTTCACTCCGCTCTCCGCGCGCCTCATCGAGGCGAAGGGCTTCGACGGGATCTACGTCTCGGGCGCCGTGCTCTCGGCCGAGCTGGGGCTGCCGGACATCGGGCTCACCACGCTCAGCGAGGTGGCCGGCCGCTCGCAGCAGATCGCGCGCCTGACCGACCTGCCGGTCCTCGTCGACGCGGACACCGGCTTCGGCGAGCCGCTGAACGTCGCGCGGACGGTGCAGATGCTCGAGGACGCCGGAGTCGCGGGGCTGCACATCGAGGACCAGGTGAACCCCAAGCGCTGCGGGCACCTCGACGGCAAGGCGGTCGTCGACGAGGCGACCTCGGTGCGGAGGATCGCGGCGGCCGTCGACGCGCGCCGCGACTCCGACCTGGTGATCATGGCCCGCACCGACATCCGCGCCCTCGACGGCCTGCCGGCCGCGATCGACCGCGTCAAGCGCCTCGTCGACGCCGGAGCAGACGCGGTGTTCCCCGAGGCGATGCGCGACCTGTCCGAGTTCGAGGCCGTGCGCGCCGCGATCGACGTGCCGATCCTGGCCAACATGACCGAGTTCGGCAAGAGCGAGCTGTTCACCGCGCAGCAGCTCGCCGACGTCGGCGTGAACGTCGTGATCCACCCGGTCTCGCTGCTCCGGATCGCGATGGGCGCCGCGATGCGGGCACTCGACGCCCTCAAGGCGGAGGGCTCGCTCCGCTCGGAGGTCCCGGGCATGCAGACGCGCGCCGAGCTCTACGAGCTCCTCGACTACGCCTCGTACAGCCGCTTCGACGAGGGCGTCTTCGACTTCTCGCTCGCCGACCACTACGGCGCCTGAGCGCGCCGACCCGCACGAACCGGCGGCGCTCCCCGGCGCCGCCGCCCGCCTCTCGCGAAGGAGCGAAGGATGAGCACGACCGATCAGGACATCCGCAAGGGACTCGTGGGGGTCGTCGTCGACACGACGGCCGTCTCGAAGGTCGACCCGGCGTCGAACTCGCTGCTCTACCGCGGCTACCCCGTGCAGGAGCTCGCGGCGGGGACCTCGTTCGAGGACGTGGCCTGGCTGCTCTGGCACGGCGAGCTCCCCACTGCGGAGGAGGCGGCCGGGCTGGCCGCCGCGGAGCGGGCCCACCGCGCCCTGGCCCCCGAGGTGCGCACCGTGATCGACCTGCTACCGCTGTCGGCGCACCCGATGGACGTGGTGCGGACGGCGGTGAGCGTCCTGGGCGCGCTCGAGGAGGATCCGGACGCCGACGCTCCCGAGGCCGTGCTGGAGCGCTCCGTGCGGCTCTGGGCGGCACTGCCGGCGATCGTCGCCTACGCTCAGCGCCGCCTGCGCGGCCTCGAGCCGATCGATCCGCGCGACGACCTCGACTACTCCGAGAACTTCCTCTGGACGACCTTCGGCGAGGTGCCGGAGCCGGTCGTCGTCGACGCGTTCCGCGTCTCGCTGGTGCTCTACGCCGAGCACTCCTTCAACGCCTCGACCTTCACGGCCCGCGTCGTGACGTCGACGCTGTCGGACGTCCACTCCGCCGTGACCGCCGCTGTGGGAGCGCTCAAGGGACCGCTCCACGGCGGGGCGAACGAGGCCGTGCTGCACGTGCTCGACGAGGTCGGCACCGGACCGGAGGCGGACCGGCGGTCCCGCGAGTGGCTCGCCGAGGCTCTCGGACAGCGCCGGAAGGTCATGGGGTTCGGCCACCGGGTCTACAAGTCGGGCGACTCGCGGGTGCCGACCATGGACGCCGCTCTCCGGCGGCTCGCCGAGCACGAGGGGGCCGGCGAGATGATGGAGCTGTATGACGCTCTGGCCGCGGCGATGGCCGAGCGGACGGGGATCCTGCCGAACCTCGACTACCCGTCCGGCCCCGCCTACCGGCTGATGGGCTTCGACACCGGGATCTTCACTCCGCTGTTCGTCGCCGCGCGGGTGGTGGGCTGGACGGCCCACGTGATCGAGCAGCGGGGCTCGAACGCGCTCATCCGGCCGCTGTCCGCCTACGACGGGGCGGAGCGCCGCTCGGTCCCGCAGCGCTAGGCGCCGGGAGCGGGGAGAGCCGCCCGGTCCCGCAGCGCCGAGCGCCGGGGGACCGGGCGGCTCGCTGTCAGCCCCGGGTGTCGCGCTCCTGGGCGCGGAGCGCACGCTCCACGCCGGCCAGGTTCTCGATCACGAGTCGGCGCAGCGCCGGGACCTCCGGGTTCGCGTCGAGCCAGGCGCGGGTGGCGTCGACGATCTCCTGCGAGGGCGTGGCGGCCGGGTAGAAGCCGACGACCAGGTACTCGGCGATCTTGTAGCTCTTCGACTCCCAGAGGGTGCGGAGGGCGTCGAAGTAGACCGGGACCATCGCGTCGAGCAGGCGCGGGTCGGCGGCGCGCTGGAAGCCCAGGCCCGTCGAGCGGACGATCGTGTTCGGTGCCGAGTCGTCGGCCGTGACGGAGTCCCACGCCGCGCGCTTGGCCTCCGCGGTCGGCAGTGCGGCACGGGCGTGCGCGGCCGACTGCTGGCCGGTCGCCGTGTTGTCCGAGGCGAGCGCCGCGTCGATGTCGTCCGCACCGGCCCGCCCGCCGGCGACGAGAGCGATCAGCAGCTCCCAGCCGAGGTCGGTGTCGATGTCGAGGCCGCCGAGTGCGGTGGAGCCGTCGAGCAGCGCCTGCACGGCCTCGAGGTGCGCCGGGGTGGACGCGATCGCGGCGAAGAACTTCACGAACTGGAACTGCGCGTCGCTGCCCGGCTCGGCGCTCTGCGCGAGCGTCCACAGCTGATCGCCCGCCTCCTCGACGACCTCGGCCCGGTACTCCGGAGCGACGTACTGGGTGGCGGTGGCGACGAGCTGGTTGAGCACCGTCCGCAGGGTCGTGGACTCGGTCTCGGTCGCGACGTTGCCCAGGACGAGGCGGACGAAGTCGCGCGGCGCCGACTCGGCGTCGCGGGTCGAGTCCCAGACCGAGCCCCAGACCAGCGAGCGGGCCAGGGGGCTGTCGATGCTCGCGAGGTGCTCGACGGCCACGGCGAGCGAGGCGTCGTCGAGGCGGACCTTCGCGTAGGCGAGGTCGTCGTCGTTGAGCAGCACGAGCGCCGGACGGGTGCGGCCGATCAGCTCGGGCACCTCGGTGCGCTCCCCGTCGACGTCCAGCTCGAGGCGGTCGACGCGGACGAGGCGCTCGCCCTCGAAGTCGTACAGGCCGATCGCCAGGCGGTGCGGGCGGATCGTCGGGTACTCCTCGACCGCGGTCTGCAGGATCGCGAAGGACGCGATCGCTCCGCTCTCGTCGACCGCGATCTCGGGGCGGAGCGTGTTCACGCCGGCCGTCTCGAGCCACTGCGCCGACCACTCGGTGAGGTCGCGCCCGCTGGTGGCCTCCAGCTCGACCAGCAGGTCGCGCAGCTCCGTGTTCGAGAAGGCGTGCTTGACGAAGTACTCGTGGACGCCGGCGAGGAACTCCTTCTCGCCGACCCACGCGACGAGCTGCTTGAGCACCGAGGCGCCCTTGGCGTAGGTGATGCCGTCGAAGTTGACCTGGACGTCCTCGAGGTCGTTGATGGTCGCGACGATCGGGTGGGTCGAGGGCAGCTGGTCCTGGCGGTAGGCCCAGCTCTTCTCCATCGCGGCGAAGGTGGTCCACGCCTCGGTCCACTCCGTCGCCTCCGCGGTGGCGAGGGTGGAGGCGTACTCGGCGAACGACTCGTTGAGCCAGAGGTCGTTCCACCACTTCATCGTGACCAGGTCGCCGAACCACATGTGGGCGAGCTCGTGGAGGATCGTGACGACCCGGCGCTCCTTGATCGCGTCCGTCACCTTGGAGCGGAACACGTAGGTCTCGGTGAAGGTCACCGCTCCCGCGTTCTCCATCGCGCCGGCGTTGAACTCGGGGACGAACAGCTGGTCGTACTTCGCGAACGGGTACGGGACGCCGAACTTCTCCTCGTAGAAGGCGAAGCCCTGCTTCGTCTTCTCGAACACGTAGTCGGCGTCGAGGAAGGGCGCGAGCGAGGCCCGGGCGAAGACCCCCAGCGGGATGGTGCGGCCGTCGGAGGAGACGAGCGAGTCGGTCTCGACTACGTAGGGTCCGGCGACGAGGGCCGTGATGTAGGAGGAGATGCGCGGGGTGGGCTCGAAGCTCCAGGTCGCGATCCCCTCGCCCGCCGGGACCGGCTCGGGAGTGGGCTGGTTCGACACGACCTGCCACTGCGCGGGTGCGGTGACGGTGAAGCGGAACTCGGCCTTGAGGTCCGGCTGCTCGAACACCGCGAAGACGCGGCGGGAGTCGGGCACCTCGAACTGCGAGTACAGGTACACCTCGCCGTCGACGGGGTCGACGAAGCGGTGCAGGCCCTCGCCCGTGTTGGTGTAGAGCATGTCGGCGACGACGGTGAGCTCGTTGTCCGCAGCCAGGGCGTCGAGGCGGATCCGGACGCCGTCGGCGACGTCGGCGGGGTCGAGCTCCGCGCCGTTGAGGGTGACGGAGTGGACCGTGCCCGTGACGGCGTCGATGAAGCTCGAGGCGCCCTCGGTGGCGGAGAAGCGCACCGTGGTGGTGCTTAGGAAGGTCTCGGCTCCCCGGGTCAGGTCGAGGGCGATGTCGTAGTCGTGGACCTGGATCAGCGAGGCGCGCTCCTGCGCCTCGCTCCGGGTGAGGTTGTCTCCTGGCACGGGGGTGCTCCATCCGTTCGTCTCGGGCGCTGCCGCGGGCGCCGGGGTGCGGGCGCCGCCGATCCACCCTAGAGCTGCCGGGACCCGCCGTGGAGCCCCGTGGCGCCGATCCTGCGGAGCCGCCGGGGAGCGCGGACGCGGCCCCGGCGAGCGGCGTAGCGTGTCCCCATGACCTCTGTGACCTTCTGGTTCGACCCCTCCTGCCCGTGGGCCTGGATGACCTCGCGATTCGTGGACGAGGTGACCCCCGCGCGCGACCTCGACGTGCAGTGGCACATCATGAGCCTCGCCGTCCTCAACGAGGACAAGGACGTGGACGACTCGTACCGCGCCTTCCTCCCGCGCGCGCTGCGCTACACGCGCCTGGTCGCCGCCGTCGCCGAGCGCGAGGGCCGCGAGCACGTCAAGCCGCTCTACGACGCGCTCGGCACCCGGATCCACCCGGGCGGGCGCACCGACGTCGACGCGGTGATCGCCGAGTCGCTCGCCGAGCTCGGCCTGCCCGCGGAGCTCGCCGCCCACGCCGACTCGGACGAGTACGACGAGCCGATGCGCGCCTCCCACTTCGACGGGATCGAGCGGGTCGGCCAGGACGTCGGCACCCCGGTCATCGCGATCGGCGACGTCGCCTTCTTCGGCCCCGTCATCTCGCCGATCCCGAGGGGCGAGCAGGCGCTGACCCTCTGGGACGGCATCGTCGCCGCCGCCTCCTTCGACGGCTTCTTCGAGCTCAAGCGCTCGCGGACCCGCGACCCGCAGTTCGACTGAGCCGACCCGCGGTACTCTGGCTCCCGGCCCGGGCACCGCGGGTCCCAGACGGCTCTTCCGGAGGAGTTCTCTCGTGCGCATCCACATCGCCACGGACCACGCAGGGCTGGACTTCAGCCGTCACCTGATCGAGCACCTCGGCGCCGCCGGTCATGACGTGATCGACCACGGCCCCACGTCCTACGACCCGCTGGACGACTACCCGTCCTTCTGCATCAACGCCGCCGCCGCGGTCGTCCGCGATCAGGAGGCGGGGGTCGAGGCTCTCGGCGTCGTCTTCGGCGGCTCGGGCAACGGCGAGCAGATCGCGGCGAACAAGGTCGCGGGCGTGCGCGCGGCGCTCGTGTGGAATCTGAGCACCGCCGTGCTGGCCCGCCAGCACAACGACGCGAACGTCATCTCGATCGGGGCCCGCCAGCACTCCGTCGAGGAGGCCACCGGCTTCATCGACGCGTTCGTCGCCGAGCCCTTCACCTTCGAGGAGCGGCACGTGCGCCGCATCGCGCAGCTCGCCGAGTACGAGGCCACCGGCGACATCGCCGGCCGGGTCGTCGACTCCGCCGCGAAGGAGCGCTGAGTGCCCGAGGGGCACTCCGTCCACCGGATCGCCCTGCAGTTCGAGCGCGACGTCGTCGGGCACCGCGTCGCGACCAGCAGCCCCCAGGGTCGCTTCACCGAGGGAGCCGCGCTCCTCGACGGGCGCGAGGTCCTCGAGTCCACGGCCGTCGGCAAGCACCTGCTGCTGCGCTTCGAGGGCGACCTGACGCTGCACGTCCACCTCGGCCTCTACGGTGCGTGGGACTTCCTCGGGCACGTCTCGCCGCTGTTCCCGGACGGCAAGGCGGGCAGCAGCATCGGCGCTCCCCGGCGCCGCCGCGCCGTGCGCCTCTCCGAGACGGAGCACGAGACCGACTCCGATCTCGACGAGTTCCCGCCGCCGCCCGTGGGCGCGGTGCGCGTGCGCATCATGACGGAGGAGACGGTCGCCGACCTGCGCGGCCCCACCGCCTGCGAGGTGATGGATCCCGCCCAGGTGGAGGCCCTCCTCGCCCGCCTCGGTCCGGATCCGGCCGACGACGACTCCGACGAGGCGCGCGACCGCTTCGTGAACCGGCTCCGCAGGACGGCGACGCCGGTCGGGCTGGTGCTGATGGACCAGTCCGTGGTCAGTGGCATCGGCAACATCTACCGCGCGGAGCTGCTCTACCGCGCCGGCCTCGACCCGCACACTCCCGGCAAGCAGGTGCCGCTGGAGCTCGCACAGGAGCTGTGGCGGGACTGGGCGGACCTGCTCGAGGACGGCATCCGGACCGGGATGATGATCACGCGCCGCGGCCTGACGAAGACCGAGCGCTCGAAAGCCGTCCGCAGCCGCGCCGAGCGCAACTACGTCTACAAGCGCGAGGGCTTGCCCTGCCGCGTCTGCGGCACGAACGTGCTGCTCGAGGAGATCGGCGCGCGCAAGCTCTACTGGTGCCCGGTGTGCCAGTCGTGAGCGCGGGTGGAGAGCGGTCGGCCCGGTCGCGCACCCGCCGAGCCGTCCGCCCCGCGCTCCGCGAGGCCGCCCGATGACCGGCGGTCTCCTGCTCCGGGGCGCCCGCCTCCTCGGCTCGTCCCGACCCGGTGCCGTGCTCCTGCGCGACGGCCGCGTGGAAGCGGTCGGACCGGACGCCGCCGCCGCCCCGGGCGACGAGGTGCGCGACCTCGACGGGCGCTGGGTGCTCCCCGGCCTCTGGGACGAGCACGTCCACTTCTCCCAGTGGGCGATGACGGCACCGCGCCTGGACGTCTCGTCAGCCGACTCGGCCCGCGGAACGGCGGACGCGGTCCGACGTCGCCTGGCGGAGGAGCCCGGTACCGGCACGCTGATCGGCTTCGGCTTCCGCGACGGCCTCTGGCCGGAGCCGCCCACGACCGCGCTCCTGGACGAGGTCTCTCCGGAACGGCCCGTCGTGCTGATCAGCGGCGACCTCCACTGCGCCTGGCTGAACTCCGCCGCGTACCGGCGCTACGCCGTCGCTCCCGAGCCCGAGCTGCTGCGCGAGGACGCCTGCTTCGAGCTCGTCACCGCACTCGGCGCCCTCGGCGACGACGAGCTCGACGCACTCGCCGACGCTGCGGCGCGGCGGGCTGCGGCTCGCGGGGTGGTCGGCGTCGTCGACCTCGAGATGCGCTGGAATGTGGGGGACTGGCCCCGTCGCGTCGCTGGCGGAGCACGCTCCCTCCGCGTCGACACCGGCGTCTACCGCGACCACCTCGACCGCGCCCTCGCGGAGGGACTGCGCACGGGCGACGAACTCGACGGCGGTGACGGCCTGCTGCGGATGGGCCCGCTCAAGGTCCTGATCGACGGCTCCCTCAACACGAGGACCGCCTACTGCGCCCACCCCTACGCCGACCACGACGGCAACGGCGTCCTCACCGTGGAGCCCGCCGAGCTGGACGAGCTGCTCGCCCGCGCGGCCGCCGGGGGCATCCGCTCCACCGTGCACGCGATCGGAGACGCCGCGGCGACGCTGGCTCTGGACGCGCTCGGCCGGGTCGGCGGGGGCCGGATCGAGCACGCTCAGCTGCTCGCGGAGACCGACCTTCCGCGGTTCGCCGCGCTCGGCGTGGAGGCCGGAGTGCAGCCCGCGCACGCGCTCGACGACCGCGAGGTGGCGGAGCGGTACTGGCCGGGACGCACCGGCCGGGCGTTCCCGCTGCGCTCGCTGCTCGACTCCGGGGCCCGCGTGGTGCTCGGCTCGGACGCTCCGGTCGCTCCGCTCGACCCGTGGGTCGCGATCTCGGCCGCGGTCGCGCGGGCGCTGCCGGGCGACGAGCCCTGGCATCCGGAGCAGCGGGTGAGCGTCGAGGAGGCGATCGTCGCCTCGACCCGGGTGCGCCGGCTCACGCCCGCGGCCGGCGATCCCGCCGATCTGGTGGTGGTCGACCGCGATCCGCTCGCCGCCGATGCAGGAGCCCTCCGATCCATGCCGGTCGCCGCGACCCTCCTGGCGGGCCGCTTCACGCACGGCGGCTGACCCGCGCCCGTCGCGACTCCGGCTGCTCCGGATCGCGCGGACGGGCCGGGGAACGACGACGGCCCGCGGGATCCGAGGATCCGCGGGCCGGTCGAGGCGTGGTGCTCAGCTCTCGCTGACGTGGGCGAAGAGGAACCAGCGGTCCTTCTCGAGGCCGCGGCCGATCTCGATCGCGACGTCCTGGCTGCTCGCGTCGATCTCGGCGAGCTCGGCGATCGCCGTGTTGACGGTCGCGATGGCGACGTCCATCTGGCGGATGATCTCGACGATCGCGTTCTCGGAGCGCTGGAAGCCGGGGGTGAGGGGTTCGGACTGCGTCGCCGAGGCGACGGTCTGGATGCGGGCGTCGACCGGGAGGCCGAGGGCGACGACGCGCTCCGCGGCGAGGTCGGCCCACTCGATGGCGCGGCCGACGATCGCGTCGAGCAGCTCGTGGACGCCGATGAAGTTGGCGCCGCGGACGTGCCAGTGCGCCTGCTTGCCGTTGACGGCGAGCGCGGTCATCTCGACGACGACGGGGCTGAGGAACTGGGCGACTCCGGATGCGACATCCGGGTTCGACGAGGTGAGCGACGTGACAGACGTGGTGGACATCGTCTGGTCCTTTCGAGAGGGGGTGACTGATCGTCAACAGTACGCAGATCCCCCGGCGCCGCAAGGAAGCGCAGGCTCGGCTCAGTCCGGTGAAGGACAGGCTCACCTCTGTCGCGGAGGGGCGTCACGGGGGCTTCCCCCCGGGTGCCCGGAGCCGTGCCGCCGGTACGCTCGACCGGGTCGCGGCGGCGGCGGGAGCGGACAGGAGGCGCGGATGAGCGGAGCATCGACGGCCCTCGGCGAGGCCTCGCGCGCCTACCTCCGGCTCTGGCGCGGACTGCCCCGGGAGGTGCTCGCGCTGGTGGCCGCGATCCCGGTCGCGCTCCTCGGCGCCTTCTGCGCCGGCGTCGCGCTGGCCGTCGCGCTCGGGCTCGTCGGAGTCCTGATCGGCCTGGTGTTCCTGCCCGCCGCCCTCTACACGGCGCGCTTCTTCTCGCGGGCCGCCGTCGGCCTCGACGTGCTGGCCGGACGGCCCGCCGTCCCCCGGCCGCAGTGGCGGCGACCGCCCTCCGCCGTCACTCCCTCGACCTTCGCCCTCTACGGTCCGGTGATCGACGGGCACTACTGGCTCGCTCTCCTGCACACGCTCGTCGTGGCTCCGGTGCTCGCGCTGCTGTCCGGACTGCTCCTCGCGCTGTGGACCTGGGCGGGCCCGGGCACGGTGGCCGCCGCGCTCACGGGGGCCCCCGGTCCGGCCCGCCTGCTGGCCGAGAGCGGAGCAGCTCTGCTGGGCGCCCCGCAGCCTCCGGCGGGACTGGTCGCCGCGGCGACGGTCGCCACGACCGTCCTCTTCGTCTCGACCCTGCCGTTCGCCACCCGCGGCCTCTCCCTCCTGCACTGGCTGGTCGACCGTCTCCTGCTCGGCCCGTGGGAGTCGGAGGCGCTCCAGCGCGAGGTCGCCGAGCTGAGCGCCTCCCGCGGCGCAGCCGTCGCCGCCGAGGACCGCGCGCTGCGCCGGCTCGAGCGCGACATCCACGACGGCCCGCAGCAGCGCCTGATCCGGGTCCAGATGGACCTGGCCTCGGCCCGCAACCGACTCGCCGCCGACCCGGAGTCCGCCGCCCGCCTGGTCGACGAGGCTCGCGAGCACGTGCGCGCCGCGCTCGACGAGCTGCGCGCCCTCTCCCGCGGAGTGGCGCCGCCGATCCTGCAGGACCGGGGCTTCGAGGCGGCGGTGCACTCGCTCGCCGAGCTCAGCCCGGTGCCGGTCGAGGTCCTCACCGAGCACCCCGTGGCGGACGTCCCGCCCGAGGTCGAGCGCAGCGTCTACTTCGTCGTCGCCGAGCTGCTCGCCAACGCCTCCAAGCACTCCCGTGCCCGATCGGTGCGGGTGCACCTCGACACCCGCGACTCCGGCACTCCGGGGGAGCGCTGGCTCGACGCCTGGGTGGTGGACGACGGAGTCGGCGGGGCGTCGCCGGTCGCCGGTCACGGTCTCGAGGGGGTCGGCGGGCGCGTCCGGGGCCTGCGCGGGATCCTGAGCGTGGAGTCGCCGGTCGGCGGGCCGACCACGGTCGGGGTGCACGTCCCCTACCGCCCGGCCGCCCTATCCTGAGGGCGTGCCCGTGATCCGCGTCGCCATCGCCGAGGACTCGGTCCTCCTGCGCGAGGGCCTGGTCCGCCTCTTCGAGGACGCGGGGTTCGCCTCCGTCGGCGCCTTCGGGGACGCGGACGCCCTGCTCGCCGATCTGGCGCGGGACCCGGCCGGGGTCGACGTCGCCGTGCTCGACGTCCGGATGCCGCCGACCTTCCGCGACGAGGGCGTCCGCGCGGCGCTGGAGATCCGCCGGCGCTACCCGCAGGTGTCGGTCCTGCTGCTCAGCCAGTACGTCGAGGTCACCTACGCGCAGGAGCTGCTCGGCTCCGGCGACGGCGGACTCGGCTACCTCTTGAAGGACCGGGTCGCCTCCGTGGAGGAGCTGCGCGACGCCGTCGAGCGCGTCGCAGCGGGCGGAACCGTCCTCGACCCGCAGGTCGTCGCCTCGCTCCTGCAGCGCAACCGCGACCCGCTCGCCTCGCTGACCCCGCGGGAGCGGGAGGTGCTGGAGCAGATGGCCCAGGGGCGCACGAACGCGGGCATCGCCTCCGCTCTCTTCGTCGGCGTGGGCGCCGTGGAGAAGAACGTGACCGCGATCTTCCAGAAGCTCGGGCTCGAGGACTCGGGCTCCGACCACCGGCGGGTGCTGGCGGTCCTCGCCTTCCTGCGCGCCGGGCGCTGACCACCGGAGAAGAGGAGAACCCGATGCCGTCGAGTCCTGCGGAGGGCGCCCGCGTCCTCGCCCTGACCGGGGGACGCGCCCCGGAGATCGCCGACACCGCGTGGGTCGCTCCGGGCGCCACCGTGATCGGCTCCGTGCGCCTGGGGGAGCGGGCGAGCGTCTGGTACGGCGCCGTCCTGCGCGCCGAGCACGCGCGGATCGAGCTCGGCGCCGGCAGCAACCTCCAGGACGGCGTCGTCGTCCACGTCGACGCCGACTACGACGCGGTCATCGGCGCCGGAGTCTCGGTCGGGCACAACGCCGTGCTGCACGGCTGCACCCTCGAGGACGACGTGCTGGTCGGCATGAGCGCGACCGTCCTGAACGGGGCCGTCGTCGGCACCGGCTCGCTGATCGCCGCGGGCGCCGTCGTCCTCGAGGGGACGGTCGTCCCGCCGGGCTCGCTGGTGGCGGGCGTCCCCGGGAGGGTCCGGCGGGAGCTGACGGAGGAGGAGCGCGAGGGCATCCGCCGGAACGCCGCCTCGTACCTCGCCCTGACGGAGGAGCACCGCGGCGCGGTCGGCTGAGCACGCCCGGAACGACGAAGAGCCCCGGACATCCGGGGCTCTTCGAGAGGAGAGGGGCTGACGAGAATCGAACTCGCATCATCTGTTTGGAAGACAGAGGCTTTACCACTAAGCTACAGCCCCGAATCGCTGGTCTGACGACCGCGAACCGGTGCGACCGGGTCTCTCGACCGGGCACCAGGACAGCGTAGTACATCGCGCGAGCACCGTGGACACCCCGGTCGTCCTCCGCCGCGCGGTTCCGGTCGCCGCTGCCGCGGTGCAGTACACTTGCGAAGGCCATTTCGGCGTGTCGCGCAAGCGCACGTGCGGGGACGGCTCGACGAGAGTCTCACGCACGGTGCCCAGGCCCGCGCATCCGGGGCGTAGCTCAGCTTGGCTAGAGCGCCCGCTTTGGGAGCGGGAGGTCGCAGGTTCGAATCCTGTCGCCCCGACCACGAGTACTCATCGTGACGACATCGACCCGTGACGACCGTCATCCGGCGCCGACACCAACCAGCACAGGAGATCCCCTCACGTGAAGACCACGGTAGAACAGCTGAGCCCGACCCGCGTGAAGCTCGCGATTTCGGTCACCCCGGACGAGCTCGGCCCCAGCATCACGCACGCCTACGGCCACATCGCCGAGCAGATCAACGTCCCCGGCTTCCGCAAGGGCAAGGTCCCGCCCGCCATCGTCGACCAGCGCGTCGGCAAGGCCGCGGTGCTCGAGCACGCGGTCAACGAGGGCCTCGACGGCTTCTACCGCGAGGCCGTCCGCGAGACCGAGGTCCGCCCCCTGGGCCGCCCGCAGGCCGACATCGTCGCCTGGCCGAGCGACAAGGACTTCACCGGCGACCTCGAGCTCGCCATCGAGGTCGACGTGCGCCCCGAGATCACCGTCCCGGACTACGACGGCATCGAGCTCACCGTCGAGGCGGCCGAGGTCACCGACGCCGACGTCGACGCCGAGCTGGACAAGCTCCGCAGCCGCTTCGGCACCCTGGTCACCGTGGACCGCCCGGCGAAGACCGGCGACTTCGCGCAGATCGACCTGGTCGCCTCCATCGACGGCGTCGAGGTCGACACCGCCAACGCCATCTCGTACGAGCTCGGCTCGGGCGAGCTGATCGAGGGCATCGACGAGGCGCTCGACTCGCTCACCGCGGGCGAGAGCACCACGTTCACCGCTCCGCTGCTCGGCGGCGACCACGCCGGCGAGCAGGCCGAGATCGCCGTCGCGCTCACCGCCGTCAAGGAGCGCGAGCTCCCCGAGGCCGACGACGACTTCGCGCAGATCGCCAGCGAGTTCGACACCATCGCCGAGCTGCGCGAGTCGCTCAAGGAGCAGGCCGCTCAGCAGAAGACCTTCGGCCAGGGCGGCGAGGCCCGCGAGAAGCTCGTCGAGGCGCTGCTCGCCCTCGTCGAGGTCCCCGTGCCCGCCGGTCTCGTCGAGGACGAGGTGCACCGCCACCTCGAGGGCGAGAACCGCCTCGAGGACGACGAGCACCGCGCCGAGGTCAAGGAGGCCAGCGAGAAGACCTTCAAGACGCAGATCCTCCTCGACCACGTCGTCGAGCAGGAGAAGGTCCAGGTCAGCCAGGACGAGCTCACGCAGTACCTCATCCAGGGTGCGGCGCAGTACGGCATGGAGCCGAACGAGTTCATCAAGATCCTGTCCGAGAACAACCAGATCGGCCAGATGGTCGGCGAGGTCGCCCGCAACAAGGCGCTCGCGATCGTCCTCGGCAAGGCGAAGGTCACCGACACCGAGGGCAACGCCGTCGACCTGACCGCGTTCACCGCGGTCCCCGGTGACGACGAGGCCGTCGAGGCCTCCGACGAGGCCGTCGCCTCGGACGAGACCGAGGTCGCGGAGGAGGCTCAGGCCGACGCCGACGCCGACGCCGAGGTCCCCGCCGAGCACGTCGCCGAGGAGCCCGCCGCCGAGGAGGAGCCCGCCCCGGCCCCCAAGAAGAAGCGCGCGCCGGCCAAGAAGAAGGCCGCCGCTCCCGCCGAGGAGACCCCGGCCGCGGAGTAGTCGCCGCGAGCACGTCAGGAGCCGCCCCCCGATCCGTCGGAGGGCGGCTCCTCTCGTTTGGGGGGCTCCGGTCCGCCCCGGGCGAACACGGGCGACTCCCGCTCCGCCCCGGGCGAACACGGCCGGATCGGCCTGGCGGCGTCCGATAGATTCGCTCCGAAGCGACAACTGAAACGGAGCAATACATGGCCGACATGGTTATGCCCAACAGTGTTTTCGACCGCCTGCTCAAGGACCGGATCATCTGGCTCGGTTCCGAGGTGCGCGACGAGAACGCGAACGAGATCGCCGCGAAGCTCCTGCTCCTGGCAGCCGAGGACTCCGAGCGGGACATCTACCTCTACATCAACTCGCCCGGCGGCTCCATCACCGCGGGCATGGCGATCTACGACACGATGCAGTTCGTCCCGAACGACATCGTGACCGTGGGCATCGGGATGGCGGCCTCCATGGGCCAGCTGCTCCTCACCGCCGGAACCCAGGGCAAGCGCTACATCACCCCGAACGCGCGGGTGCTCCTCCACCAGCCGCACGGCGGCTTCGGCGGCACGGCCTCCGACATCCAGACCCAGGCGCAGCTCATCCTCGACATGAAGAAGCGCCTCGCCGAGATCACCGCCAAGGCGACCGGCAAGACCGTCGAGCAGGTCAACGAGGACGGTGACCGCGACCGCTGGTTCAGCGCCGAGGAGGCCCTCGCCTACGGCTTCGTGGACCACATCCGCTCGTCGGCGACCGACGTGGCCGGCGGTGGCGGAACCGCCATCGACGAGTAGTCCAGCGAACGCGCCGAGAGATCAGGAACAGACAATGACCACACCCACCTTCGGCGGAACGGCGTTCGGCTCCGGAGCCGCACCGTCCTCGCGCTACATCCTCCCCACGTTCGAGGAGCGCACGGCCTACGGCTACAAGCGCCAGGACCCGTACGCCAAGCTCTTCGAGGACCGCATCATCTTCCTCGGAGTCCAGGTCGACGACGCCTCCGCGGACGACATCATGGCCCAGCTCCTCGTGCTCGAGAGCCAGGACCCGGACCGCGACATCGTCATGTACATCAACTCGCCCGGTGGCTCCTTCACCGCGATGACGGCGATCTACGACACGATGCAGTACATCCGCCCGCACATCCAGACGGTCGTGCTCGGCCAGGCCGCCTCGGCCGCCGCCGTGCTCACCGCCGCGGGAACGCCCGGCAAGCGCCTCGCGCTGCCGAACGCGCGCATCCTCATCCACCAGCCCGCCGTGCAGCAGGGCGGGGGCCAGGCCTCGGACATCGAGATCCAGGCCGCCGAGATCATGCGCATGCGCGAGTGGCTCGAGGAGACGCTGTCGCACCACTCGAACCGCTCGATCGAGCAGGTCAAGAAGGACATCGACCGCGACAAGATCCTCGGCGCGAGCGACGCGCTCGAGTACGGGCTGATCGACCAGGTGCTCACCAGCCGCAAGAGCCTCCCGGCTCTCACGGCGTAGGGCGTCCAGGAGGGGCCGGGTGGCGGAGCGATCCGCCGCCCGGCCCCTCTCTGCGTCCTCCGTCGCCGTAGCAAAGCGCCACACGAGGCGCAAGGCACGGCGAATCCGGCCCGCCTGCCGAGCCCTCGCGGCTCAGCGGCTAGGCTCGGAGCAGTGTCAGGGGGCTCGTCCCGCTCGCACCGGCCGGAGCTCCGGGCTCCGTTGCACGACCGACCGACGCACGACAGACGCACGACAGACGCACGACAAGGAAGTGGGGCATCCCCGTGGCACGTATTGGCGAAAGCGCCGACCTGCTGAAGTGCTCCTTCTGCGGCAAGAGCCAGAAGCAGGTCCAGCAGCTCATCGCGGGACCGGGCGTCTACATCTGCGACGAGTGCGTCGAGCTCTGCAACGAGATCATCGAGGAGCGCCTCTCCGAGTCGAGCGAGGAGACGAGCCACGAGTTCGACCTCCCGAAGCCGAAGGAGATCTTCGGCTTCCTCGAGGAGTACGTGATCGGGCAGGAGCAGGCCAAGAAGGCCCTCGCCGTCGCCGTGTACAACCACTACAAGCGCGTGCGGGCCCGCAACACCATCACCGCCGCCGACGCGATCCACGACGAGGTCGAGATCGCCAAGAGCAACATCCTGCTCATCGGCCCCACGGGCTGCGGGAAGACCTACCTCGCCCAGACCCTCGCGAAGCGCCTCAACGTGCCCTTCGCCGTCGCGGACGCCACGGCCCTCACCGAGGCGGGCTACGTCGGCGAGGACGTCGAGAACATCCTCCTCAAGCTCATCCAGGCCGCCGACTACGACGTCAAGCGTGCCGAGACCGGCATCATCTACATCGACGAGGTCGACAAGATCGCGCGGAAGGCCGAGAACCCCTCGATCACGCGCGACGTCTCGGGCGAGGGAGTGCAGCAGGCGCTGCTCAAGATCCTCGAGGGCACCGTCGCCTCCGTGCCCCCGCAGGGCGGGCGGAAGCACCCGCACCAGGAGTTCATCCAGATCGACACGACGAACGTCCTCTTCATCGTCGCCGGCGCCTTCGCCGGACTCGAGGACATCATCTCGTCGCGGGCGGGCAAGCGCGGCATCGGCTTCGGCGCCCCGCTGCACAACAAGGAAGACGAGATCAACATCTTCAGCGAGGTCCTCCCGGAGGACCTGCACAAGTTCGGGCTGATCCCCGAGTTCATCGGGCGCCTCCCCGTCGTCACGACGGTCACGCAGCTCGACCAGGACGCGCTCATGCAGATCCTCACCGAGCCGCGCAACGCGCTCGTGAAGCAGTACCAGCGGATGTTCGAGATCGACGGCGTCGAGCTCGAGTTCGACCGGGGCGCTCTCGAGGCCATCGCGGACCTGGCGGTCCTCCGCCAGACCGGAGCTCGCGGACTGCGCGCCATCCTCGAGGAGGTGCTCGGCCCGATCATGTTCGAGGTGCCCTCCTCGGACGAGGTGGCGCGCGTCGTCGTCACCCGCGCCGCGGTGCTCGACAACGCGGCCCCGACGATCGTGCCCCACGCTCCCCGTCGCCAGGAGAAGAGCGCCTAGTCGCTCCCCGCCCCGCTCTGCCAGTTCACCGCGATTGGCCCGGCGGATCGTCGGGCGAGGCGCTCCCGCTTCCCTAACCTGGCGGAGCGCGCCGACGGCGCGTCCGGTCGCCTCGGTGCCGGTCGATCCTCCGGGAGGCTCCGCCATCGTCCAGCCGCTGCTCGCCGGGATCGTCGCCGCCCTGACCGGCTTCTCGAGCTCGTTCGCGATCGTGCTCGCCGGGGTGGTCTCGGTGGGCGCCACCGACGTGCAGGCCGCGTCGGGCCTCCTCGCCGTCTGCGTGCTGCAGGGGGTCCTCTGCATCGTGCTGAGCATCCGCTACCGCGTGCCGATGACCTTCGCCTGGAGCACGCCGGGCGCCGCCCTGCTGGCCGCGACCGCGACGCTCCCCGGCGGCTTCGACCGCGCGGTCGGGGCGTTCCTGGTCGCCTCCGCTCTGCTGGTGGTCACCGGGCTGTGGCCGGCGCTCGGGAGGCTCGTCGCGCGCATCCCGCGGCCGCTCGCGAACGCCATGCTCGCGGGCATCCTGTTCCCGCTCGTCCTGGCGCCGGTGCGCGCGGCGGTCGAGATCCCCGCGCTCGCGATGCCGGTGATCCTGCTCTGGCTGCTGCTCCTGCGGCTCCTGCCACGCTGGGCGGTGCCGGCCGCGATCGCCCTGGCGATCGTGCTGCTGATCGTGACGGACGGCGCGGCACTCGCCGGTGCGCCGCTGCTCCCCGTGCCGCAGTTCGTCGCTCCGGTGTTCGAGATCGGAGCGATGGTCGGGATCGGCCTGCCGCTCTACGTGGTCACCATGGCCGGGCAGAACATCCCGGGCATCGCGGTGCTGACGAGCTTCGGCTTCGCGGCCCACTCGCGTCCCGGGATCGTCTCGACCGGCGCTCTCTCCGGGGTCTCGGCGGTCTTCGGCGGAGTGCCGATCAACTACGCCGCGCTCAGCGCCGCGCTGACCGCGGGTCCCGAGGCCTCGCCGCGGCCGGAGCAGCGCTGGGTCGCCTCGGTCTCGGCGGGCGCCTCCTACCTCGTGCTGGGCGTGTTCGCCGGAGCGGCCGCCGCGCTGGTGTCCTCCGCGAGCCCGCTGCTGATCGAGGCGGTCGCCGGTCTGGCGCTGCTGGGGGTGTTCGTGTCGGCGGTGCAGGCCGCTGTGGAGGAGGCGCGGCTGCGGCTGCCGGCGGCGGCGACGCTCCTGGTCACCGCCTCCGGCACGACCATCGCGGGGATCGGATCGGCGTTCTGGGGCCTGGTCGTGGGACTCGTCCTCCTCGCCTGGCTCGTCCCCCGGCGCCGCTAGAGGAGGCCGCGGCGCGCGAGCAGCGGCTCGGTCCGCGCATCCCGCCCGCGGAACGCGCGGTACGCGTCGAGCGGATCGCGGGAGCCGCCGAGCTCGAGCACCCCGCGGCGGAAGCGCTCGCCCGCCGAGCGGTCGAGGCCGCCGTTCTCCTCGAACCACTCGACCGTGTCCGCGTCGAGGATCTCGCTCCAGACGTAGGAGTAGTAGCCCGCGGAGTAGCCGCCGGAGAAGACGTGCGCGAAGTACGTGCTGCGGTAGCGGGGCGGCACGGCGGGAAGGAGGAGGCCCGCGCCGTCGAGCACGTCGCGCTCGAAGGCGGCCGCGTCGCGCGGCTCGACCGGGGCCGGCAGGGAGTGCCAGGCGAGGTCGAGCAGGGCGGACGCCAGGTACTCGCTCGTCGCGAAGCCCTCGCCCCACAGCGCGGACGCCTCGAGGCGCTCGACGGTCCCCGCGGGCAGGGCCTCGCCGGTCTCGACGTGGCGGGCGTACTCGGCGAGGAGCCCGGGGCGGCGCACCCACGTCTCGTTCACCTGGCTCGGGAACTCGACGAAGTCCCGGAACACCGCGGTACCGGCGAAGCGCGGGTACCGCGTGCTCGCGAACAGGCCGTGCAGGGCGTGCCCGAACTCGTGGAAGAGCGTCTCCACCTCGTCGAGGCTGAGAAGGGCGGGCTCGCCCGGGCCCGGAGCCGACAGGTTCAGGTTGTTCACGACGACGGCGGAGTCGCCGAGCAGTGAGGTGCGGCTGGACAGGGAGTTCATCCACGCCCCGCCGCGCTTCGAGTCGCGGGTGAAGGGATCGAGCAGGAACAGGCCCAGCGGCGTCCCGTCCTCCTCGTGCACCTCGAACACGCGGACGTGCTCGCTGTAGCCGGCCAGGTCGCTCCGCTCCGAGAAGCGGACGCCGTAGAGACCGGTGGCGGCGGCGAACACGCCGTGCCGGAGCACCCGCTCCAGCTCGAAGAAGGGACGCAGTGCGCTGGAGTCGACGGAGTAGCTCTCCGACCGCACGCGCTCCTCGTAGTAGGCGCGGTCCCACGCCTCGATCGTGAAGCGCGGCGCTCCGGCGGCGTCGTGCTCGGCGTCGGCGGAGGCCTGCATCCGCTCGAGCTCGATCCTCGCGTTCCGGGCGGCGGGAGCGGCGAGCTCGCGCAGCAGCGACAGGACGCGCTCCGGCGAGCCCGCGGTCTGGCCCGAGATCACGAACTCGGCATGCGAGGCCGCGCCCAGCAGAGCTGCGCGCTCGGCCCGCAGCGCGACGATCTGCTGCAGGGTCGCGGTGGTGTCGTGCGGCCCGCCTTCCGCACCGCGGCCGACAGAGGCGCGCAGGACGCGCTCGCGGACGCCGCGGTCGCGCAGACGCGCGAGCCAGGGGTGGCCGGAGTAGAGGGGAAGGGTGATCAGCCAGCCGTCGACGCCGCGGTCGGCGGCGGCGCGCGCGGCGGCCGAGACGTCGGACTCGTCGAGCCCGTCGAGGCCGGCGACGTCGTCGAGGAGGACGGCCCGGTCGTTCGACTCGGCGAGCAGATCCTTCTCGAAGCGCGTGGTCAGGGTCGACAGCTGCTCGTTCAGCTCGCCGAGCCGTGCCTTCCCCGCGTCGTCGAGGAGCGCACCGGAGCGCTCGAACCCGGTGATCCTCCGCTCGAGGAGGTAGGCCGTCTCGGCGTCGAGGTCGAGCTCCGTCGACTGCTCGGCGAGAGCGCGGAGCCGGGCGAACAGGCGCGGGTCGAGGCTGATCGCATCGCTGTGGGCCGAGAGCAGCGGAGCGAGCTCGGCCTCCAGAGCGTCGGTGAGCGGAGTGCGGTCGGAGGCGGCGACAGTGAAGAAGACGGCGCTCACCCGGCGCAGCTCGCGGCCCGCCCGCTCGAGGGCGACGAGGGTGTTCTCGACGGTCGGCGGCTCGGAGGCGCCGGCGATCGCGTCGATCTCGGCGCGGTGCCGGCGGAGGGCCTCGAGGAACGCCGGGCGGTAGGCCTCGGGGTCGACGGCGGCGAAGTCGGGGAGCCCGTGGGGGAGTCTGCTCGGCTCGAGCAGGACGGCGACGGGATCGGGAGCGCTCATCCTGCGAGCCTAGAGCGCGAGCGGGGGAGAGGGCTCCGGCTCAGGATCGCAGGACGCGCGCGCTCACCGGGCTCGGCGACCGCGCCGCGAAGGGGCGTCAGCCCCAGTCGTCGTCGTCCTCGCCCTCCACGCGGCCCTGCGGCTGCGTGATGTAGGCAGCGTCCTCGGCGGGACGGTAGGTGATCGTCGTGCCGTCGTCGAGTTCGAGCACGGGCCTGCCCTCGAGCCAGGTGAGCGTCCAGCGCCAGTCGGCGGTCGCCGTGCCGGCCGCGGCGAGCTCGCCCTCGACGTCGCCGATGGCGGTGACGACGATCTCGGGGAGGGTCTGCGGCGGCACCTGGCCGACCGACCAGCGGGTTCCGAGCTGCATGGGAGGGGTCCTCTCGACGGTGGGGAGGGAGGCGGGACCATTCCCGCCTCCCGGGAGCGGCGCTACGCCTCGGTCTCGAGCTCGATGCCGACCGCGAGGGCGTCGCCCTCGGCGAAGTCGAGCGCCGCGATCCTGCCGACGGCCGCGAGGTCTCCCGCGGCGAGCCGGAGGGACGCGACGAGCTCGGCGGGCGCCGTCACCAGGGCGGAGCGGGCCGGCGTCTTCTGCGAGGCCTTCGCATCGGTCTTCGCGCGCCGGATGGCCGTGAGGACCGAGCTCGCCGCGGCCAGGACGGCGGGGTCGCCGCCCAGGCCGTCGACGGTCGGCCAGGGGCGCAGGTGCACCGAGTCGTCGTGCGACCACGACCAGGTCTCCTCCGTCGCGAACGGCAGGAACGGCGCGAACAGGCGCTGGAGGACGTCGAGCGCCCGGTGCAGGGCGGCCGCGGCGGACGCGCCGTCCTCGCTGTACGCGCGCTCCTTCACCAGCTCCAGGTAGTCGTCGCAGAACGTCCAGAAGAACGCCTCCGTCGTCTCGAGGGCGCGGGCGTGGTCGTAGTTCTCGAGCGCCGTCGTCGCGTCGGCGACCACGGTGTCGAGGGTGGCCAGCATGCTGAGGTCGAGCGGGTCGGTGACCTCGGCGCCCTCGGCGAGAGGGAAGCCGTGGATGAACTTCGCCGCGTTGAGGATCTTGATCGCCAGTCGGCGGCCGATCTTGATCTGCGTCGGGTTCTGCGGGTCGAAGGCCGCGTCGGTGCCCAGGCGCGAGGAGGCGGCCCAGTAGCGGACCGCGTCCGAGCCGTGCTGCTCGAGCATCGCGGCGGGAGTGACCACGTTGCCCTTCGACTTCGACATCTTCTTGCGGTCGGGGTCGACGATGAAGCCGGACACGGTCGCCGTGCTCCACGGGGCGCGGCCGTCCTCGAGCTGCGAGCGCAGGAGGGTAGAGAAGAGCCAGGTGCGGATGATGTCCTGGCCCTGCGGGCGCAGGTCGTAGGGAGCGACCAGCTGCCAGAGCTCGTCGTCGCGCTCCCAGCCGCCCGCGAGCTGCGGGGTCAGCGAGGAGGTCGCCCAGGTGTCCATCACGTCGAGCTCGCCCTGGAAGCCGCCCGCCGCTCCGCGCTGGTCCTCCGAGTAGCCGGGGGCCGGGTCGCTGGAGGGATCCACCGGCAGCGCCGCCTCGTCCGGCACGATCGGGGAGTCGAAGACGGGGTTGCCGTCGCCGTCGAGCGGGTACCACACCGGGATCGGCACGCCGAAGAAGCGCTGGCGCGAGATCAGCCAGTCGCCGGAGAGGCCGTTCACCCAGTTCTCGTAGCGGACGCGCATGAACTCCGGTACGAAGCGCACGTCGCGGCCGAGCTCCAGCAGGCGCTCCTTGAGCACCGCGTCGCGAGCGCCGTTGCCGATGTACCACTGGCGGGTCGACACGATCTCGAGCGGCTTGTCGCCCTTCTCGAAGAACTTGACCTGGTGCGTGATGGGGCGCGGGTCGCCGACCATCTCGCCGGACTCCTTCAGTAGCGCCACGACGGCCTGCTTCGCGGAGAAGACGGTCTTGCCGGCGAGCTGCTCGTAGGCGGCGCGGCCCCCGTCGCCCGTGATCGCGGCGGGCGCCTCCGAGATCAGGCGGCCGTCGAAGCCGATGATCGCGCGGTTGGGCAGGTCGAGCTCGCGCCACCAGACCACGTCCGTGATGTCGCCGAAGGTGCAGATCATCGCGATGCCCGAGCCCTTGTCCTTCTGCGCGAGGTGGTGCGCGAGCACCGGGACCTCGACGTCGAAGAGCGGCGTGCGGACGGTGGTGCCGAACAGCGCCTGGTAGCGCTCGTCGTCGGGGTGCGCGACGAGGGCGACGCAGGCGGGCAGCAGCTCGGGACGGGTCGTCTCGATGAAGACGTCCTCGCCGTCCTCGCGGTGGAAGCCGAGGCGGTGGTAGGCGCCGGGCTGGTCCTTGTCCTCGAGCTCCGCCTGGGCGACGGCGGTCCGGAAGGTGATGTCCCAGAGCGTCGGGGCCTGCGCCTGGTAGGCCTCGCCTCGGGCGAGGTTGCGGAGGAAGGCGCGCTGCGAGGCGGCCTGCGACTCGTCGCCGATGGTCCGGTAGCTCTGCGACCAGTCGACGGACAGGCCGAGGGCCCGCCAGACGTCCTCGAACTGCTTCTCGTCCTCGACGGTGAGGCGCTCGCACAGCTCGACGAAGTTGCGGCGCGAGATCGGCTTCTGGTCGGCGGCCTTGCTGCTCTTGTTGTCGCCGCCCTCGAACGGAGGCGTGAAGCCGGGCTCGTAGGGGAGCGTCGGGTCGCAGCGCACACCGTAGTAGTTCTGCACGCGGCGCTCGGTGGGCAGGCCGTTGTCGTCCCAGCCCATCGGGTAGAAGACGCTCTTGCCGCGCATCCGCTGGAACCGCGCGACGACGTCGGTGTGCGTGTAGGAGAAGACGTGCCCGATGTGCAGCGACCCGGACGCGGTGGGCGGCGGGGTGTCGATCGAGTAGACGTCGGCGCGGGTGAGGCCGGTGCGGTCGAACCGGTAGGTCCCGTCGGTCTGCCAGCGGAGGCCCCACGTGCCCTCCAGGCCCTCGAGGGCGGGCTTCGCGGGGAGGCGGTCGGCGAGGGTCATGATGCTCCGGTTCGCTATGGGCGGCACCGTGTCGGTGGTGATGGTGCCTGGATGGGGGCTCCGGGGCGAGTCGCCCGCCGGCCGCGACGATTCTACCGGAGCGGCGGGAGCCGGGTCAGTCGACGACGGGGGTGAAGCCGGGTCAGTCGACGACGGGGGTGAAGCCGGGTCAGTCGACGACGGGGGTGAAGCCGGGTCAGTCGACGACGGGGGCGAAGCCGGCGCGGACGGGCGCGAGCGCCTCGTCGAGATAGGGCACGAGCTCGCCGCGGGTGGGGCCCCCCGCGGCCCAGGCCTGCACGGCCGCCACCGCGGCTCCGACGCTCGCGTAGGCGATGGCACGCGAGAGGTGCGAGGGCAGCGGGCGCGCGCTCCGCTCCTCCACGAAGCGGGCGATCACGGCCGCCTGCCGGGCGAGGCGGCCGAGGGCCGACGCCTGCAGCTCGTGGACGCTGCCGATCATGTCGGACTGGGTGAGCACCCACGGCACCGTCGCGGGTCCGAAGCCGGAGCCGATCGCGAGCAGCGCGTCGCCGAGCGCGTCCATCACCGGCGCCTCTGCCGCCGTCTCGGCCAGCGCCTCCGGGAGCTCTGCCAGCCGGTCGTCGACCAGCACCCAGAAGACGTCGCTCTTGGACTCGAAGTAGTTGAAGAAGGTGTTGCGCGAGACCCCCGCCCGCTGGGCGATCTGCTCGATCGTCGTGCCCGCGTAGCTCTGCTCGACGAAGAGGTCCAGAGCGGCGTCCTCGAGCATGGAGCGCGACGACGCACGGGGCCGTCCGCGCTGCACTCCTCGCACCATGAACCGCTCCTGCTCCGCTTCCCCCGACGCGCTAGGATAGCGCCGGACGACTTCGACCCGGCCATCACCGGTGAGTCTCCGGAAGAACGGCGCCGGCTCCGGCCTGCGCCCAGTAGACCCGGACGGGTGCGGCCCGTGACAGCCGATCGAGTGGGAACGCGTCAGCGGGCACTCCTCCGGGAGCGACCGGCCGACCGGTCCAAGCGAGGTGGTACCGCGACCCGGCCCGGGGTCTGAGATCCGGGCGGGCCGTCCTCGTGCAGACCAGCAGCACTGCCAGGAGACCGCACGTGACCTACCCCCTGACCCCGCCCACCCCGCACGGAGCCGAGCCCGCCGAGGGCTCCGCGTTCGGCCGGGGCGTGTCCCCGTCGCCGCGCTTCCCCGAGATCGAGGAGCGCGTGCTCGCGTACTGGAAGGCGGACGACACCTTCCAGGAGTCGATCCGGCAGCGCGAGGGAGCGCCGGAGTGGGTCTTCTACGACGGCCCGCCGTTCGCCAACGGCCTGCCGCACTACGGGCACCTCCTCACCGGCTACGCCAAGGACGTCTTCCCCCGCTTCGAGACCATGCGCGGACGGCAGGTGCACCGCCGCTTCGGCTGGGACACCCACGGCCTGCCCGCCGAGCTCGAGGCGGAGCGGCAGCTCGGCATCACCGACAAGTCCCAGATCGAGGAGATGGGCGTCGCGGCCTTCAACGCCGCCGCGAAGGAGTCGGTGCTGCGCTACACCGGGGAGTGGCAGGACTACGTCACCCGCCAGGCGCGCTGGGTCGACTTCGACGACGACTACAAGACGCTCGACCCCACCTTCATGGAGTCGGTGATCTGGGCGTTCAAGCAGCTCTACGACAAGGGCCTCGCCTACGAGGGCCACCGCGTGCTGCCGTACTGCTGGCGCGACCAGACGCCGCTCTCGAACCACGAGCTGCGGATGGACGACGACGTCTACAAGATGCGCCAGGACCAGACGGTCACCGTCACCTTCCCGCTGGTCGGCGAGACGGCGGAGGCGCTCCAGCTGACGGCGGTCCGCGCTCTCGCGTGGACGACGACGCCGTGGACGCTGCCGACGAACCTCGCGCTCGCCGTCGGGCCCGACATCGAGTACGCGGTCGTCCCCGCCGGCCCGAACGGCGCGGCCGACGGCAGGGGCGAGCCCGAGGAGCGCGAGCTCTCGGCCGAGTACCTGCTCGCCATCGACCAGGTCGGCGCCTACGCGAAGGACCTCGGCTATCCGGACGCGGAGTCGGCCCTGGCCGCCGTCTCGCGCACCCACCGCGGCTCCGAGCTCGAGGGGATCAGCTACGACCGCCTCTGGGACCACTACGCGGACACCGAGGCCTGGGGCACGCAGAACGCGTGGCGCATCCTCGTCGCCGACTACGTGACCACCAGCGAGGGCACCGGCATCGTGCACCAGGCGCCCGCCTACGGCGAGGACGACCAGAAGGTCTGCGAGGCGGCGGGCATCCCCGTCATCATCTCGGTCGACGACGGCGGCCGCTTCCTGCCGCAGATCAGCGAGGTCGCCGGTCTCCAGGTCTTCGACGCGAACAAGCCCCTCACGCAGCTCCTGCGCGCGGACCACCGGCTGCTCCGCCAGGCGAGCTACGAGCACTCGTACCCGCACTGCTGGCGCTGCCGCAATCCGCTGATCTACAAGGCGGTCTCGAGCTGGTTCGTCCGCGTCACCGCGATCCGCGACCGCATGGAGGAGCTCAACCAGGAGATCACCTGGGTCCCCGAGAACGTCAAGGACGGCCAGTTCGGCAAGTGGCTCTCGGGCGCGCGCGACTGGTCCATCAGCCGCAACCGCTACTTCGGCTCGCCGATCCCGGTGTGGAAGAGCGACGACCCGGAGTACCCGCGGATCGACGTCTACGGCTCGCTGGACGAGCTGGAGCGCGACTTCGGCGTGCGCCCGGACGACCTGCACCGGCCGTTCATCGACGAGCTGACCCGCCCGAACCCCGACGACCCGACCGGGCGCTCGACGATGCGCCGGATCAGCGACGTCCTCGACGTCTGGTTCGACTCCGGATCGATGCCCTTCGCCCAGGTGCACTACCCGTTCGAGAACGCGGACTGGTTCGACACCCACAACCCGGCGGACTTCATCGTCGAGTACATCGGGCAGACACGCGGCTGGTTCTACACGCTGCACGTGCTCTCCACCGCGCTCTTCGACCGCCCGGCGTTCCGCAACGTGGTCAGCCACGGCATCGTGCTGGGCAACGACGGGCAGAAGATGTCCAAGTCGCTGCGCAACTACCCGGACGTGGCCGAGGTCTTCGACCGCGACGGCTCCGACGCCATGCGCTGGTTCCTGATGTCGAGCCCGGTCCTCCGGGGCGGCAACCTCGTCGTGACGGAGGAGGGCATCCGCGAGGGCGTCCGCCAGGTGCTGCTGCCGCTGTGGAGCACCTGGTACTTCTTCTCCCTCTACGCCAACGCCTCGGCGGGCGGCGGCTACGAGGCGACCAGGCGCACCGGCTCCGAGGACGTCCTCGACCGCTACCTGCTGGCCAAGACCCGCGATCTGGTCGAGACCGTGACCGGCCGGCTCGAGGCGCTGGACTCCACGCTCGCGGCCGCCGCGCTCCGCGACTTCAGCGACGTGCTCACGAACTGGTACGTGCGCCGCTCCCGCGACCGCTTCTGGCAGGGCGTCGACGAGGACGGCCGCGGATCGGAGGCGTTCGACACGCTCTACACGGTCCTCGAGACCGTGTGCCGCGTCGCCGCCCCGCTCCTGCCTCTCGTCACGGAGCAGATCTGGCAGGGCCTGACCGGCGGCCGCAGCGTCCACCTCACCGACTGGCCGGAGGCGGACGAGTTCCCCGCCGACCCGGCGCTCGTGCACGCGATGGACGCGGTCCGCGGCATCTCGTCCACCGCGCTCTCCCTCCGCAAGCAGGCCGGGCTCCGCGTCCGCCTGCCGCTCGCGCGCCTGACCGTGGTGGTCGCCGACGCCGCCGAGCTCGCGCCGTTCGAGGCGATCCTCCGCGACGAGCTGAACGTGAAGGAGGTGTCGCTGGTGCCGCTGGTCGACTCCAGCGCCGCCGACTACGGCGTCACCTCCCGTCTCGCGGTCAACGCGCGCGCCGCCGGGCCCCGGCTCGGCAAGGGCGTGCAGACCGTGATCAGGGCCGCCAAGGCCGGCGACTGGAGCGAGACGGACGGCGTCGTCACCGCCGGCGGCGTCGAGCTGGTCGAGGGCGAGTACGAGCTCACGCTCGAGGTCGGCGGCTCGGCCGGCGACGACCGCGCCATCGCCCTGCTCCCGCGCGGGGGCTTCGTGCTCCTCGACACGGCGACCACCCCCGAGCTCGAAGCGGAGGGGCTCGCCCGCGACCTCATCCGCGCGGTGCAGGACGCCCGCAAGGCGGCCGGGTTCGAGGTCAGCGACCGGATAGTCCTGGAGGTCGTGCTCGACGAGCCGAGCCTGCAGGCGCTCGAGCCGCACGCGCTCTGGATCGCGGAGGAGACCCTCGCGACCGGATGCGCGTTCACTCCGCTCACCACGGCTCTCGAGGGCGGCGAGGGCGCGATCGCCGTCGGCCCCGCGGGCACCGCCATCATCCGCGTCGAGAAGGTCGAGGCCGCCGATGTCTGATCCGTTCGAGCCGGACGACGCCGACCGCGCGGCCGCCGACGCCGTCTACGCCGCGCTGCTGGAGCGCCTGGGCGAGGCGAGCGTCCGCCCGCGCCTCGCTCCGACCCGGCGCGCCGTCGAGATCCTCGGCGACCCGCAGCGCGCCTACCCGGTGATCCAGATCGCCGGAACCAACGGCAAGACCTCGACCAGCCGGATGATCGAGAGCCTGCTGCGCGCCCACGGGCTGCGGGTGGGCCTGTTCACCAGTCCGCACCTCGAGCGCTTCAACGAGCGCATCGTCATCGACGGAGAGCCGATCTCGGACCGGAGCCTCGCCGACAACTGGCAGGACGTCGAGCCGTACCTGCGGATGACCGACGCCGAGCTGGCCGAGCAGGGCGAGGCGCCGCTGTCCTTCTTCGAGGCGATCACCGTCCTGGCCTACTCGGCCTTCGCCGACGCGCCGGTCGATGTGGCCGTCGTCGAGGTGGGGATGGGCGGCGAGTGGGACTCGACGAACGTCGCCGACGCGCAGGTCGCCGTCTTCACGCCGATCGCCCTCGACCACACCGACCGCCTCGGCTCGACGATCGAGGAGATCGCGCGCACCAAGTCGGGCATCGTCAAGCCGCTCGCCTCGGTGGTCTCCGCGAGGCAGGTCCCGGAGGCGGAGGCGGTGCTGCGGCACGCGGCCGAGGCCACCGAGTCGACGATCGTCGTCGAGGGGGCGGAGTTCGACGTCGAGTCGACGACCGTCGCCGTCGGCGGCCAGGTCGTCACCGTCCGGGGACTCGTCACCACGTACGAGCAGCTGCTGCTGCCGTTCTTCGGCGACCACCAGGCCGAGAACGCCGCCGTGGCCGTCGCCGCGGTCGAGACGTTCCTGGGAGGCGGGACGCAGGAGCTCACCGGCGACGTCCTCGACGAGGGCTTCGCCGCCGCGACCTCCCCGGGCCGCCTGCAGCTCGTCGGACTCGCTCCGCGCACCGTCGTCGACGCGGCGCACAACCCGCACGGGGCCGCGTCCCTCGCCGCCGCTCTCGGCCGCTACTTCGACTTCGACCGCGTGACGGCCGTCCTCGGCGTGCTGGCCGAGAAGGACGCCGAGGGGATCCTCCGGGAGCTCCGCCCCGTGGTGGACGAGCTGATCGTGACCACGGCGCCGAGCGATCGGGCGATGCCCGCCGAGGAGCTCGCCGCGCTCGCCCGCACCGTGTTCCCGGAGGAGGCGGTCCGCGTCGCCGACGACCCGCTGGGTGCTCTCACGGCCGGCCGCGTCCTCGCGGCGCGCACCGACAAGGGCGCTCTGCTGGTCACGGGCTCGATCACCCTCGTCGGCCGCACGATCACCGCGGCCCGCGACGAGAACTGGCTGGGCGCATGAGGGCCGGACGCCCGCGGCGCTCGCGGACCGTCCGGGAGAGCCTCGGCTCGATCGTGCTCGGCTTCGAGGCGGTCATCGTCTTCCTCGCCACCCTGGTGGCCTTCGGGCTGAAGGCGGCCGACCCCGTGGTCGTGCTGGTCGGGGGAGCGGTGGTCTGCCTCGCGCTCGTCGCCACTCTGGGCCTGCTGAACCGGCCGGTCGGCTTCCGCATCGGCTGGGTGCTCCAGTTCGTTATCGTGGCCTCGGGCCTGCTGGTCCCGATCATGTACGTGATCGGCGCCGCCTTCGTGGCGCTGTGGACGTACTGCATGGTGACCGGCACCCGCCTCGACGCTCAGACGCGCCGGGCGGCGGAGCCCACCGACCCCACCGAAGGAGACCGCTGAACCATGGCCACCCAGGAGACCCTCGTCCTCGTCAAGCCCGACGGCGTCGCCCGCAACCTCACCGGCGAGATCCTCCGCCGCATCGAGGCGAAGGGCTACTCCCTCGTCGACGTGAAGCTCGTCGAGGCCGACCGCGAGCTGCTCGCCGCCCACTACGCCGAGCACGAGGGCAAGCCCTTCTACGAGCCGCTCGTCGAATTCATGGAGAGCGGCCCGATCGTCGCCCTGCGCATCGCGGGCGACCGCGTGATCGAGGGCTTCCGCGCCCTCGCCGGCACCACCGACCCGACCACGGCCGCTCCCGGCACCATCCGCGGCGACCTCGGCCGCGACTGGGGCCTCAAGGTCCAGCAGAACCTCGTGCACGGGTCCGACTCCGAGGAGTCGGCCGCGCGCGAGCTCGGCCTCTGGTTCGCCTGAGCCGCTCGGCCGCCTGCCTCTGACGACGTCCGTCAGAGGTAGGCGAGCACGTTCAGCCTCACCTGCGCGACCACCGCGATCAGCAGGTAGCAGAGCAGCGTGATGAACGGGACCCAGCCGTAGGCGGCACCGGCGAAGCGGCGCACCCCGGCGGGGACGGGGAACACGCCCTCACGGAGGTTGCGGAGCGTGACCAGCCAGAAGCCCGGGATGACGACGGCCCAGGTGAGCATGCACCAGGGGCAGAGGGTTCCGAGCGCGAAGACGCTCGTCGCGATGAGCCAGCCCACGAACACCAGGGCCAGCAGGAAGCCGACGTTGAAGGCCGCCCAGAACCACCGGTCGAACCGGGCGCCCGCGAGCAGGCCCAGCCCCACCACGATTGGCGCGATCCAGGCCGCCAGGCCGATGAGGGGGTTCGGGAAGCCGAAGACCGCGCCCTGCGCCGAGTTCAGGTTCGCACTGCACTGCACGAGCAGGCTGAAATCGCAGCCGAGGCCCGCATCCGGGTTCTCGAGAGCGGCGAACTTGTCGTTCGTGAGGGCGAAGGCGGCGGTCCAGCCGATCACGCCGAGGACGATCAGCAGGACGGCGAAGACGACGGGGCGCTGCTGGGTGGGGGCGTCGCGCACCCCGGGATCGCTGGACACCGGGGGATTATGGCACGCGCCGGATCGGCGCCTCTGGGAATGCGTGCGATAATCGGAGCCGTCGGTCCGGGGGACCCCGCATCGACGCGAAGAAGGTTTACCGGGCGAGTACCGGGCCACAGGAGATCGACAGCGTTCCGCGAATGGACGCGCCGGATCTCCGCTCCGCCGGGAGTCGACCGCAGGTCGCACCGCGGGGGAGCGCGTGTCGGATAGTCAGTTCCGAGTGTGCAGCTGCAACCGGAGTCCCGCGCCACGAGCGCGACGGGACCGGGGGAGCGGAAGGATTCGCGGCGGGCCGAGGCCCCTCGCACGAGAGAAGCATCCGGGAAGACGACGCGGCGGACGACCCGGCCGAGGAGTGCACCAGGAATGGTGGAAGACAACAGTACGAGCGGATCCGATCCGGACCGCGACGAGCCCCGCAGCGGGGCCAGGAAGATCAGCCGCCTCTTCGGTGGCCGCCGGGCGACCCGGCGGACCGAGTCGAGCGCGCCAGCGACAGGGGAGACGATCATCGACAGCAACGAGACCGACCAGACCGGAGCCGAGGGCACCGAGCTGCCCGAGACCGGGAGCGCCGCGGAGGCGGCCGAGCCGTCGACGTCGACGGGCGCGGTGTTCTTCAACGCCCTCCCGCAGACCCCGGGCGCCGAGCAGGAGGAGCCGCGACGGCCCGCACTGCCGAGCCCGTCGCTGCTGTTCCAGGCGCCGGTCCTGCCCGACTACGTCGAGCTGGCTCCGCTGCCTCCCCGCGGTGCGCCGCTGGGCGTCCAGGAGGAGCGCGAGAGCCCGGCCGAGGAGCAGGGCTCCGTCCGCCGCCGCTCACGCCGCCGCAGCGGCGAGAGCGAGAGGTCCGGCTCCGACGACCCCGAGAACACCGTCGTCCGGGTCCGCCAGCCGCGCGAGCCGCGCGAGGCCCGCGAGCCCGAGCTCATCACCGAGCCGCAGCGCATCAAGGGCTCGACCCGCCTCGAGGCCAAGAAGCAGCGCCGCCGCGACGGCCGCGACGCCGGCCGGCGCCGCACGGTCGTCACCGAGTCCGAGTTCCTCGCTCGCCGGGAGGCCGTCGACCGCGTCATGGTCGTCCGCTCCAAGGAGGACAGCATCCGCATCGGCGTGCTCGAGGACGGCGTCCTCGCCGAGCACTACGTCGCCCGCTCGCAGGAGGCGTCGCTCATCGGCAACGTCTACCTCGGCCGCGTGCAGAACGTCCTCCCGAGCATGGAGGCCGCCTTCGTCGACATCGGACGCGGGCGCAACGCCGTGCTCTACTCCGGCGAGGTCGACTGGGACGCCGCGAACAACGCCGGCGGCCCCCGCCGGATCGAGCTCGCGCTCAAGCCCGGCGACCGGGTCCTCGTCCAGGTCACGAAGGACCCCGTCGGCCACAAGGGCGCCCGTCTCACGAGCCAGATCTCGCTCCCCGGCCGCTACCTCGTCTACGTGCCCAACGGCTCGATGAACGGCATCTCGCGGAAGCTCCCGGACACCGAGCGCGCCCGCCTGAAGAAGATCCTCAAGGAGGTGCTGCCCGAGAACGTGGGCGTCATCGTCCGGACCGCGGCCGAGGGCGCCACGGAGGAGCAGCTGACCGTCGACGTCGAGCGCCTGACCGCGCAGTGGACGGCTCTCAGCGCGAAGGCCGCGACCGGGCAGGCTCCCGCTCTCCTGCACAGCGAGCCGGACCTGCTGATCAAGATCGTCCGCGACGTCTTCAACGAGGACTTCGAGAAGATGGTCATCGCCGGCGACGACGCCCGCGAGACCATCGAGCTCTACCTCAGCCAGGTCGCACCCGATCTGCTCGAGCGCGTCGAGGTCTACACGGGTGAGAAGGACGCGTTCGACGAGTTCCGCATCACGGAGCAGATCGAGAAGGCGCTGGAGCGCAAGGTGTGGCTGCCCAGCGGCGGCTCGCTCGTGATCGACCGCACCGAGGCGATGACGGTGGTCGACGTCAACACCGGCAAGTTCGTCGGCTCGGGCGGGAACCTCGAGGAGACGGTCACGAAGAACAACCTGGAGGCGGCCGAGGAGATCGTCCGCCAGCTGCGCCTGCGCGACATCGGCGGCATCATCGTCGTCGACTTCATCGACATGGTGCTCGAGTCCAACCGCGACCTCGTGCTCCGCCGCCTGGTCGAGTGCCTGAGCCGCGACCGGACGAAGCACCAGGTCGCCGAGGTCACCTCGCTCGGCCTCGTGCAGATGACCCGCAAGAAGTTGGGCCTGGGCCTGCTCGAGACCTTCAGTGAGAACTGCGAGATCTGCGCCGGACGCGGCGTCATCGTCCACCACGACCCCGTGCTCAAGCACCGGTCGACCGCCGCTCCGCAGCAGGAGCAGCGCCGCCGGGGCAAGGGCGGCGAGCAGCAGCCCGCCGCCTCCGGGCGCTCGAACGGCGGGCAGAACGGGCAGGGCGCGCCGGCGACCAAGCCGATCAGCACCCACGCCATCACGGACGACGCGAAGAACGCGCTCGCGCAGATCGCCGCCAGCACCATCCACCCCCAGGCAGTGCGCCAGGCGGCGGAGGAGGCGGCCGCGCTGGTCGAGGACGCCGCCGAGACCGTCGAGGCCATGGCGCCGGAGGAGTCCGCCACGGCACCCGAGGAGCAGCCGTCCGAGCCGAGCCGTCGCGGCGAGCGTCCCGCCCGGGGCGAGCGCCGTCGTCGCAGCCGCGACCGCGAGCCGCGCCAGGAGGCCGCCGAGACGGCGACCGTCGAGTCGGCTCCCGTCGAGACCCCGGTCGAGAAGGAGATCGAGCCGGCCGCTGCCGCGCCGATCCTCGACATCCCGATCGCGCCGGTCACGCCTCCGCGCCGCGTCCGCAGCGAGGTCGCCGAGCACCTGCTCGACTCCGTGCTCGACGCTCTGCCGGCTCCGAAGCAGCCCGGCCAGGGCCGTGCGAAGAGCCGGCGCGTCACGACGGCCGCGCTCACCGGAGTCGCGGTCATCCCCGAGCAGACCCCGCGCCGCGCCGACCAGTAGCGCGACCCGGTGTCAGGAGGGCCCGGTGCCCGGCGAGAGCCGGCGCCGGGCCCTCTCGGCATCCCGGTCGCGCCCGCGGACGCGGAGCCCGCTCCGCCTCAGCCGCTCGACCAGCTCCCGCGCGCCGACGGGGACCGCGCCCGCGGCGACGAGCTCGTCGATCCGCTCCTCGGGCACGTCGTAGTGGTCCAGGTCGAAGCCGCGCTCGGGCACGCCGAGACGGCGCGCGAAGTCGTGGAGCTCCTCGAGCGAGACGTCGCTCACGAGGTGCGCCCACAGCCGGCCGTGCGCCGGCCAGCGCGCGCCGTCGACGAGGATGACCATTCCCCGATCGTAGGCGGCGCGCCGTCCGTCCACGCGCCTCCTCCTCGACTATCGTGACGGGGTCGCCGGTCGGGTGGACACGGCTTCGCAGTCGTGTGCGTTTGACCGTGGAGCGCGGATCCCGTACTCTTGACCGTTGGTGTGGCGCGATCCATGTGCTCACGCAGATTTCCGTTGTCGCTCCGCCCCTCACGGGGCGCGGGCCGCGGTGCCGGTTCCCTCGTGTCGTGAGGAGACGGGTACGAACCGGAAGACCGGGGCTCAGCCCCGTCCCTACAAGCCCCGGACGAGGCCTCCGCTCCGTCCAGACGAGAAACAGGTACGAGAAGTGGTTTACGCAGTTGTGCGCGCCGGCGGTCGGCAGGAGAAGGTCGAGGTCGGCACCATCGTGACGATGGACCGCGTCAAGGCCGACGAGAACGGCACCGTGCAGCTTCCTGCCGTGCTGCTCGTCGACGGTGAGTCGATCACCTCGGACGCGGCGACCCTCGCGGGCGTCACCGTCACCGCCGAGGTGCTCGAGGACCTCCGTGGTCCGAAGATCATCATCCAGAAGTTCAAGAACAAGACCGGTTACAAGAAGCGCCAGGGGCACCGTCAGGACCTCACGCGCGTCAAGGTCACTGGCATCAAGTAGTCCTGCAAAGGAATTGAGCTGACCTGCGGAGCGAGCCATCGCCCTGCAGGGCAACAGCACGGGGCTGCGGCCCCCCGGTCTCGAGGAGATGAGAAATGGCACACAAGAAGGGCGCGAGCTCCACTCGCAACGGTCGCGACTCGAACGCGCAGCGTCTCGGCGTCAAGCGCTTCGGCGGCCAGGTCGTGAACGCGGGCGAGATCATCGTCCGCCAGCGCGGCACGCACTTCCACCCCGGCGCGAACGTCGGACGCGGTGGCGACGACACCCTGTTCGCCCTCTCGGCGGGCGCTGTCGAGTTCGGCAGCAAGGGCGGCCGCAAGGTCGTCAACATCGTGGCGGCCGCCCAGTAGGGTCGACCTCCTCGGCCGCACAGGCACAGGACGCAAGGGGCGGGCTTCGGCTCGCCCCTTGCGCGTCTACCGGGGCACAGCCCCCCGGCGCCGGCATCCCGGCGCCGCACGCACTCACGGACGGATTCACACCATGGTCACCTTCGTCGACAACGTCACGCTGCATCTGCGTGCCGGCCACGGCGGCAACGGCTGCGTCTCCGTCCGTCGCGAGAAGTTCAAGCCGCTCGCCGGCCCCGACGGCGGCAACGGCGGGCACGGGGGCGACATCGTCCTCGTCGCCGACCCGCAGACGACGACGCTGCTCGCCTACCACCGCCACCCGCACCGCAGCTCCGAGAACGGCGGTCCCGGCATGGGCGACCACCGCGCGGGCGGGAACGGCGAGCTCATGGAGCTCCCCGTCCCGGTCGGCACGGTCGTCAAGTCGCCGGACGGCGACCAGCTGATCGACATGGACGAGCCCGGCCTACGGTTCGTCATCGCTCCGGGCGGGCAGGGCGGGCTCGGGAACGCCTCTCTCGCCACCACGAAGCGCAAGGCGCCCGGCTTCGCGCTGCTCGGCACGCCGGGCTGGGAGGGCGACGTCGTCCTCGAGCTGAAGACCGTCGCGGACGTCGCGCTCGTCGGATTCCCCTCGGCGGGCAAGTCGAGCCTCGTCGCGGCGATCTCGGCGGCCAAGCCGAAGATCGCGGACTACCCGTTCACGACCCTCGCGCCCAACCTCGGCGTCGTGCAGGCGGGGGAGTCGCGGTTCACCGTCGCCGACGTGCCCGGTCTCATCGAGGGCGCGAGCGAGGGCAAGGGCCTGGGCCTGGAGTTCCTCCGCCATGTCGAGCGCTGCACCGCGCTCGTCCACGTGCTCGACTGCGCCACGCTCGAGCCCGGCCGCGACCCGCTGACCGACCTCGACATCATCCTCGGCGAGCTGGCGGCGTACCCCGTCGGCGACGGACAGGTGCCGCTGATCGAGCGCCCGCAGCTGATCGCGCTCAACAAGGTCGACGTGCCCGAGGCCCAGGAGCTGGCCGACTTCGTCCGGGCCGACCTCGAGGGCCGCGGCTACCGCGTCTTCGAGATCTCGACGGTCAGCCACTCGGGACTCCGCCAGCTGACGTTCGCCCTCGCCGAGATCGTCGAGAAGCACCGCCTCGAGCTCGCGGCTGTGCCGCGGGTGGAGCGCATCACCATCCGCCCCCGCGCCGTGGACGAGAAGGACTTCGAGATCCGGGTCGAGGGCGGCTCGTACGGCAACGTCTACCGGGTCCTGGGCACCAAGCCCGTGCGCTGGGTGGCGCAGACCGACTTCACGAACGACGAGGCCGTCGGCTTCCTCGCCGACCGCCTGGCCAAGCTCGGAGTCGAGAACGGCCTCTTTTCGGCCGGAGCGGTCGCCGGCTCCACCGTCGTCATCGGCCCCGGCGACGGCGTCGTCTTCGACTGGGAGCCGACCCTCACCTCGACGGCCGAGCTCATCACCGCGCCCCGCGGAACGGACCTCCGCCTCGAGGACAACCGGCGCAAGACTCGCAACGAGCGTCGCGAGGACTACTTCGAGCGGATGGACGCCAAGGCCGAGGCCCGCGCGGAGCTCGAGCGCGAGCGCCAGGGCGGCGTCTGGCGCGTCGCCGACGAGGGCGACGGCACGGAGGCCGGCGAGGAGAGCTGACTCCCGCCGCCGGGGTCGTCTGCCTCTACACTGGCCGGATGCCGCAGACGACCCCCGACAGCAGTGCGCTGACCGAGCGGTTCGCCGCTTCCCGTGCCGCGTCGCGCTCCCTCCGCAGTGCGACCACCGACCTCAAGAACCGGGCTCTGCTCGCCATCGCCGACGCGGTGCGCTCGAGCGCCGCGCGCGTCGTCCCGGCGAACGAGCTCGACCTCCAGCGGGGTCGCGAGAGCGGGATGAGCGCGGGCCTGCAGGACCGCCTCCGCCTCGATGCGGCGCGCCTGGGGTCCCTCGCCGACGCCGTCGTCGCGGTCGTCGGGCTCACCGATCCGGTCGGGCAGACGGTGCGGGGATCGAACCTGCCCAACGGCGCCTCCCTCACCCAGGTGCGGGTCCCGTTCGGCGTCGTCGGAGCGATCTACGAGGCGCGCCCGAACGTCACCATCGACATCGCGGCGCTCGCCCTCAAGAGCGGGAACGCCGTGATCCTGCGTGGAGGCACGGCCGCGGAGAACACGAACCGCGTCCTGGTGGAGCTGCTGCAGGAGGCCGTCGCCTCCGTCGGCCTGCCCGCCGAGCTGGTGCAGACGGTCGACGACCACGGCCGCGAGGGCGCGAAGGCCCTCATGCGAGCGCGCGGCTACGTCGACGTCCTGGTGCCGCGGGGGAGCGCCGGCCTCATCGAGTCGGTCGTGACGGAGTCGACGGTCCCCGTGATCGAGACGGGCGCCGGAGTCGTCCACGTCTTCCTCGACGCCAGTGCCGACGAGCAGTGGGCCGTGGACATCGTCCACAACGCCAAGGTGCAGCGTCCGAGCACCTGCAACGCCCTCGAGACCCTCCTCGTCCACCGCGACGCCGCCGAGCGCCTCCTCCCGCCCGTGCTCGGCCGGCTCGCGGAAGCGGGAGTGACCGTGCACGGCGACGAGCGCGTCGCGGCGCTCTGGCCCGACGCGGTGCCCGCCACCGACGAGGACTGGTCCGCGGAGTACTACTCGCTCGACGTCGCCGTCGCGATCGTCGACGACCTCGACGCCGCGATGGCCCACATCGACCGGTACTCCACCCACCACACCGAGTCGATCGTGACGAACGACCTCCGAAGCGCCGAGCGCTTCCTCGCCGAGGTCGACTCCGCGGTCGTGATGGTCAACGCCTCCACCCGCTTCACCGACGGCGGGGAGTTCGGGTTCGGCGCCGAGGTCGGCATCTCGACGCAGAAGCTGCACGCTCGGGGCCCCATGGGCCTTCCCGAGCTGACCAGCACGAAGTGGCTGCTGCGCGGCGCGGGACAGGTCCGCACCTAGCGCCCGGACCGGCGATCCGGCGTCGAGCGGCGTCCGGGTAGACTCGTCTGAGCCCCGCCGGGGCGACCACGACCTCCAAGGAGCACTGCATGTCCCTCGCGACGACCGTCCTCGCCGAAGCAGCGGCCCACACGGAGCTGCCGTTCCCCCCGATCGTCTTCGGCCTGATCGCCGCCGTCGCCTTCACGGCCCTCGGCTTCGTCACCTGGAGCTACCGGGACGTGGCGAACCGCCACTCGCACAAGACCGGTGCCGGCTCCCACGACCAGCACGGTCACGGACACTAGGCGGGGAGCCCAGCGATCGTGACGTCCGCCGCGAGCGGAGGCCCGCGGCGTCCGCGCATCGGCGTGATGGGCGGCACCTTCGACCCGATCCACCACGGTCACCTGGTCGCCGCCTCCGAGGTGGCCCAGTCGTTCGACCTGGACGAGGTCGTCTTCGTGCCCACCGGCCAGCCGTGGCACAAGAAGACGGTGACCTCCGCCGAGCACCGGTACCTGATGACGGTGATCGCGACGGCGTCGAACCCGCGCTTCACCGTCAGCCGAGTCGACGTGGACCGCATCGGCACGACCTACACGATCGACACCCTGCGCGACATCCACGCCGCGCACCCCGACGCCGAGCTGTTCTTCATCACCGGCGCGGACGCGGTCGCTCAGATCCTGAGCTGGAAGGACTACGACGAGCTGTGGGAGCTGGCCCACTTCGTCGCCGTCAGCCGGCCGGGGCACGTCCTCAACGTTTCGGGATTGCCGGCCCAGGACGTATCCTTGTTGGAGATTCCGGCACTGGCGATCTCCTCGACCGACTGTCGGAGCCGCGTCAACCGGGGTCATCCGGTCTGGTACCTGGTTCCCGACGGTGTCGTCCAGTACATCTCGAAGCACCACCTGTATCGGAGCACGTCATGACAGTTCAGCCCGAGGAGAAGCCGCTCACCCGGCGCGAGATCCGCGAGCGCGAGAGGCGCGAGGCCGGTGCGGCCACGACCGCCGCCGTTCCGACGACGTCCCGCCGAGCTGCCACCGCGACCGCCACCACCGCCGGCGACATGCCGGTGCTGACCCCCACCCAGGCCCTGCGGATCACCCCCGTCGAGCCGAGCCCCGCGAGCGAGCCCGACCTGCGCACCTCCTCGATGGAGATCGTCGCCACCGAGAACGCCACGGGCCGCCAGCTGACCCGTCGGGAGCTGCGCGCACTGCTGGCGCAGCAGCAGGCGGAGAAGGTCGCCGCCGCACCGGAGGCGGAGCCGCCCGCCGACGAGGAGCGGTCCGACGACGAGCGCTCCGACTACGTCGAGGGCGCCCTCGAGCGCGCCTCGGCGCTCCCGCCGACCGGGTCGGTCCCCGTGATCGAGGCGGCCGACGAGTCCCGTGATGCGGAGCCGGTGCCCGAGGGCGCAGCGGAGCAGGAGCCGGAGGGCGACGAGGACGTCGTCACCGAGGACGCCCCCGAGGCGTCCGAGGAGGAGGCGGACGAGTCCGCCACCGATGCGACCGCGGACGCCGACGCGGCCGAGGTGCACGAGGCCGAGATCGAGAGCTCCTCCTCCGACGACGAGACGCCGTCCGCGGACGCCTCCGACGAGCGGGACGCGGACGACGAGCAGCCGACGGCCGGCGAGCAGCCCGAGCAGCCGCACCTGAACACCGCGCTCTTCGCGTCGGTGGGCGGATCCCTCGACATCGCCGACGAGAAGGCCACCGAGATCACCGGGAGCTTCGAGCCGCCGATCGAGCACCTCGCCATCACCGAGGAACTCGACAGCAAGTCGAAGGAGGAGGTGGACGCCTCGTTCGACTCCCTCATCGCGAGCGGAGTCGCCGCCACCGGTGCCGTCACCACCACCAACGCGCTGATCCTGCCGACCACGGGCCCCGGCGCGACAGTCGGCACGGACACGGGGGAGATCCTCGTCACCGGCTCGTTCGACCTCCCGCGCAGCCTCGGCTCCACGGGCCAGCACCCGAACCTCTACGACTCGCCCGATGTGGACCGCTACGTCGACCGCATCGACCGCGAGCAGCCCGTCGGCGAGTCCGAGCCGGTCCGGGCGTCCAGCGCCGTCTCCACCCACGCCGCCGGCACCTCGATGATCGCGCCGCAGAAGCGCGCCGGCGTGAGCGTCCCGGTGGTCCTCGCGATCACCGCGGCCGTCCTGCTGGTCGGCGCGATCGCGCTGTTCATCGGCGGCTTCGTGCTCAACATCTTCTGATCTCCACCACCGACACTGAAGGCTTCATGACTGCGACCGATTCCGCCCGCGCCCTGCTCCAGCTCGCGGCCACCGCCGCCGACTCCAAGGGCGGTGAGGACCTCGTCGCCCTCGACGTCTCGGGGCCGCTGCCGCTGGTCGACATCTTCCTCCTCGCCACCGGCCGCTCCGAGCGCAACGTGGTCGCGATCGCGAACGAGGTGGAGGACCGCCTGAACGACTCCGGCGCCAAGCTGCTGCGCCGCGAGGGCCGTGCGGAGGGCCGCTGGATCCTCCTCGACTTCGGCGACCTCGTCGTGCACGTCTTCCACGAGGAGGACCGCATGTACTACTCGCTCGAGCGCCTCTGGAAGGACTGCCCGACGGTGCCGTTCACCCTCGAGCAGCCCGTCGCCGTCGACTCGTCGACGTCCTCGAACTGACGAACACGCCCGGCGACAGCGCTCGATTTCACTTCACGCGAATCGTGTTGTAGTTTATTCGAGTTGCTTCCGCCGGGCGGAGACAGCGAAAGACAGTACGAAGCAAGACAGAACACAACACGGGTCCGTGGCGCAGCTGGTAGCGCACCTGCATGGCATGCAGGGGGTCAGGGGTTCGAATCCCCTCGGATCCACCGAACAGGTCCGCACTCCTCCGGGAGTGCGGACCTTCGTCGTTCACGGCGCTACAGGGTCTGGCGCCGTCCTGTCCGGCTCAGGCCGGTCATGACCGTACCCGCCCGGCCGCCGGGTCCCCCTGCTGGTCACGCACGCGTCGGCCCGACCGGCTCCACATGGCCGCCGCATCCGGCGAGGAATCCGGAGAGCTCGCCCCAGGCGTCCTCCCCGATCGTGGTGTTCGGGCGCCGTGCGAGATCGGCCAGAGCGTCCGTCAGCTCGTCGACTCCCGTCACGATCCTCGTCCGTGCCGCTCCCGTGCCCTGCCATCCGGGCGCGTACGTCCTGACGTCGGGGTGGCTGTAGAGCACGGCCGTCTCGAACCACGGCGTGGGCAGACCGTTCAGGGCCAGGTGCTCCTTGAGCCTCGCGGCCTGGATCCGGACCTGCCGGGCGGGGACGTGCTGCTCGACATGCGTGCGCACCGTCCACCGCGACACCGTCCCCGGTGCGATCTGAACCGCGAAGGCCTCGGGCAGGGCGTCCTCGTCGAGGAGGACGCCGTAGGAGGGGTGGACAGTACCGGGTCGCACGCCGTCGAAGACGACCCCCTGCCAGTACTTGGCCTCGATGATGAGCGCGCCGTGCCGGGTGAGCAGCAGATGGTCGATCTGCGCGAGGAAGCGGCGCGTCGTGCGCGCGTCGACCGGTACGAAGACGACGTTCGTGGCGAGGACGCCGGACAGCCCCGCCGAGGCGCACGCCTCCCGGATCAGGGTGTGCGAGACGGCCTCGCTGCTCCAGGTCCTGGCGAGCGCGTCACGGGTCTGCTCGACCTCCTCCTGCGCCGTCTCGAGCTCGTTCCGACTGAGGTCGCGCTCGGCGTCGCGCGCGCGCGTCAGTGCCTTGAGCGCCGCCTCGTGGCTCCGGTCGCGCTCGGCGATCGTGCGCTGGTGCTCCTCCGCGGCCTCCTCCGCCGCCGCTCTCGCCGCAGTGCGCCGTCGGCGGCCGGTGACGACCGTGATGAGGAGGGCCAGGAGCAGGGCGGCCGCGACGGCCCAGGGCAGGTACTCGTTCATGGTCCCCAGGCAAGCACGGACCACCGACCGTGCGCCGCCACGGCTCCTGATCGCGCCGTTCGGCGGACCGGCCGCGGTGCGCTCGCTCGTGCCCTGTCCGGACGTCTTCGTCGGCGTCCGCCTGCGCGCGCGGTGGAGACGCCGACCCTGCGCCGGCCGATCGCGCAGGCGGAGCCCTACCGCCGCCTGGCGGACGCGATGCGCGACCAGCACGAGGTCCGGCTGACCGGCGTCGAGGGCACGCTGCTGGGCTTCGTCGGCCCGCAGCCGTTCCAGGGGATCAGCGTCGCCGGCCTGCACACGCACGTCGTCGACACCACCGGCGGGATCGGCGGCCACGTGCTCGCCGCCTCCGGAGTCGCGGGCCTGATCGAGATCGAGCGGTACGGCGGCATCACCCTCCTCCTGCTGGAGTCGGACGACCACCCGCGAGCCGGCTTGGACGCGGCGGCCGACGCCGGGATCCGCGCCGTGGAGACCGACCACCCGCCCTGAGCGGCCCTACCCTGGACGCATGCCCTCACTGCGCGACGTCCACGCCGTCATCGACCGTCTCTGGCCCGAGGCGGCCGCCGAGAGCTGGGACGCGCCCGGCCTGGTCACCGGCGACCCCGACGCCGCGGTGGAGCGGATCCTGCTCACGGTCGACGTGGTCTCCGACACCGTCGCGGAGGCCGTCGACGGCGGATACCAGCTCCTGGTCGCGCACCACCCGCTGCTGCTGCGCGGCGTCACCTCGATCGCCGAGGACGGCTACAAGGGCCGCCTGCTCGCGGACCTCGTCCGGGGCGGCTGCGCACTGATCTCGGCCCACACGAACGCCGACATCGTCGCGGACGGCGTCTCGGACGTGATCGCGACCCGCCTCGGCCTGACCGGCACGACTCCGCTCGTCCCGGGCGCCGACCCGTCGGTCGGGCTCGGCCGGGTGGGCGACCTGCCCGAGGAGGTGACGCTCGGACGCCTGGCCGGAGCCGTGGCCGAGCTCCTGCCGGCCACCGCAGGGGGAGTGCGGGCCGCGGGCGCCTACGAGACGCCCGTGCGCCGCGTGTCGCTCTGCGGAGGAGCGGGGGACTCGCTCCTGGACGCTCCCGCCGTCCGCACGAGCGACGTCTTCATCACCGCCGACCTCCGGCACCACCCGGCCTCCGAGGCGCGCGAGAAGGCCCTGCACGGCACCGGGCCCGCCCTCATCGACGTCTCGCACTGGGCGAGCGAGTGGCTGTGGCTCGACGTCGCCGCGACCGCGCTGCGGGAGGCCCTGCCCACGGTCACCGTCGAGGTGAGCGAGACCCGCACCGACCCGTGGGATTTCGCGATCGTGCACTGACCCGCCGCGGGCACGGGAGAATGGACGCGGCGCGCCCGTACTGCGCGCCGGGAACGAGGACCGCCACGTGAAAGCCAGCCCCGCACACCAGCGCGAACTCCTGACTCTGGCGAGTCTGGACACGAGGGGCGCGCAGCTGCGCCACGCCCTCGCGACGCTCCCGCAGATCGCGCGGATCCAGGCGATGCAGGCCCGCGACAACGAGACCCGCCGCTCCCTCGCCGAGCGCACAGGGCGCCTCGAGGACGTGCGCACCGAGCTCGGGCGCATCGAGTCCGACGTCAGCGTGGTCGAGAAGCGGCTCACCCGCGATCGCGACCGCCTGCAGACCGCATCCGCGGCCAAGGACATCGCCGCGCTCGAGAGCGAGATCACCTCCCTCGTGAAGCGACGGGGAGACCTCGAGGACATCGAGCTGACCCTGATGGAGCGGATCGAGGGCATCGAGTCCGAGGTCGCCGCGGCTCAGGCCGAGCGCGACGAGGTCGTCGCCTCGCTCGGGACCCTCGCCGAGGAGCGCGACGCGCAGGCCGAGAAGCTCCGCGACAAGCAGGAGGCGCTCGCCCGGGACCGGGCGGACCTGGTGACGACCCTTCCGGAGGACCTGGTCGAGCTGTACGAGAAGCAGCGCGCCCGCTACGGAGTCGGCGCGGCCCTCCTCCGCGGGAAGGTGTCGGAGGGGAGCGGCGTGGCCCTCACCGAGTCGGACCTCTCCTGGATCCGCGCCTCCGCTCCCGACGAGGTCGTCCTCTGCCCCGACAGCGGCTGCATCCTGGTGCGCGGCGAGGAGTCCACCCTCGCCTGAGCCGTACACTGGACGGGCGAACGGGCCGGCAAGACGGTCGCGTCATCGCGGCGAGAGCCGTGGTGCCGAGGAACGTCCGGGCTCCGCAGAGCAGGGCGGTGGGCAACACCCACCCGGGGCGACCCGCGAGACAGTGCCACAGAGAACAGACCGCCGTCGGCTCCGGCCGGCGGTAAGGGTGAAACGGTGGTGTAAGAGACCACCAGGGGCCGGAGTGATCCGGTCCGCTCGGTAAACCTCGCCCGGAGCAAGGTCAGACAGAGGACGATGCGGCTGCTCGTCGGGTCCTCGGGTAGACCGCTGGAGGGTCACGGCGACGTGGCTCCGAGAGAGATGGCCGTCCAGCGCCCGCCGAGAGGCGCGGCGTGAACAGAACCCGGCGTATCAGCCGACCCCTTCGCCACGAGATGCCCCGCCCCGGCGGGGCATCTCGCGTCTCCGCCGGTCGCCGAGGTCGCGCTCCCGCCCGCAGGCAGCGCGACGGCCTGCCGTGGCGGTTCCCGGGTCTCGACACACCCTTGCGCGGCTACTCGTCAGGACTGACGCGGTCCATCTCTCGCGCGGCCTCCTGCGGACGACGCGGTGCAGCACGACGTCCGGCAGGCGCCGATCCCGGAGGACGGTCCTGAGACGCCGCTGCGGATCGCCGCCGAGGACCGGGTGCCCCCGCCCCGTCGTGGCTCACCGCGACCGCTGGACCCCGAAGGTCCGATCATGTCCGTGCGCCATGGCGCCACGCACCAGGCGAACCGGCGAAACGCGTGCCAGCGTTTCGCCGTAGCCGTCCGCACCCCGCTCCCCGGAACGCGTCACCTCCCGAGGCCGACCGCGCCTCGGCGGGCGGGGACCGCCGAGGAAAAAGACTCAGCCCCGCCCTGCGAGCGCGGCCGCGCCGAGGATGCCGGCGTTGTTGCGGAGCGCCGCCGGGATGATCGGGGTGCGCAGGTCGAGCAGCGGGAGGAACTCGTCGTGGTGCTTGGAGATGCCGCCGCCGACGATGAAGAGATCGGGCCAGAGCAGCGCCTCGAGGTGGGAGTAGTAGCGCTGCAGGCGCTTCGCCCAGTGCTTGTAGTCGAGGTCGTCGCGCTCCTTGGCGGCGAACGAGGCCTTCTTCTCGTAGTCGCCGCCGTGGATCTCGAGGTGGCCGAGCTCGGCGTTGGGGATGAGGATCCCGTCGTGAATCTGCGCCGTCCCGATGCCGGTGCCGAGGGTGGTCATGATGACCAGGCCCTTCTTGTCCTTCGCCGCTCCGAAGCGCGACTCGGCGTAGCCCGCCGCGTCGGCGTCGTTGACGAAGAAGATGTTCCGGCCGATCGCGTCCTCGAACAGCTTCTCGGCCTCGAGGCCGATCCACTCGTCCGACACGTTCGCCGCCGACATCGTCCGTCCGTGGACGACGACGGCGGGGAAGCAGATGCCGACCGGGGTGTCCGAGGGCAGGTCCGGGATCTTCTCGAGGATCTGCTGGACGGTGGCGACGATGTCCTTCGGCGTGCCGCCCGGGGGAGTGGCGAGCTTCATCCGGTCGCTGAGCAGAGTGCCCGCGGCCAGGTCCACCGAGGCCCCCTTGATGCCCGTTCCCCCGATGTCGATCCCGATGGCGGTCGCCGCAGCAGTCATAGCGGCCATGCTAGCGAAGGGCGGGGGTGCGGACCGACGCGGGCTGCGGCGTAGGATCGCGGCATGGCTGACGGCGACGCGAACTCCTGGTGGTACAACCTCAAGGCCGGCACGGTGGAGCAGGGATTCGTGTCCCCCTCCGTCGACCGGGTGGGACCCTTCTCCTCTCGCGAGGAGGCGGAGCACGCCCTCGAGCGGCTGCACGAGAACAGCCGCAAGTGGGCCGAGGAGGACGCCGCCGAGGACCGCTGACGGCGGTTACTCGTAGCTGTGCTCGGCGCCGGGGTAGGCGCCGGACTCCACGTCGTCCCGGAACGCGGTGACCGCTCCGGTGAGCACGCCGCGCAGATCCGCGTACTGCTTCACGAAGCGGGGGATGCGGCCGGTGGTGAATCCGGCGAAGTCCGTCCACACGAGCAGCTGTCCGTCGACGTGCGGTCCCGCTCCGACTCCGATCGTCGGGATGCGCAGCTCCTCCGTCACCTGATGTGCCGCGTCCGCGGGCACCATCTCGAGGACGACGGCGAACGCCCCGGCCTCCTGGACGGCGCGCGCGTCGGCGAGCAGCTGCTCGATGCCCTCGCCGCGCCCCTGGACCATGTGACCGCCGAGCCCGTGCTCGCTCTGCGGCGTGAAGCCGATGTGCGCCATCACGGGGATGCCCGCCTCGACGATGCGCCGGATCTGCTCGGCGGAGCGGACTCCGCCCTCGAGCTTCACCGCGTGCGCGTGCGTCTCCTTCATGAAGCGGAACGCCGTGTGCAGCGCGTCGTCGGCACCCGACTCGTAGGAGCCGAAGGGCATGTCGGCGACGACGAAGGCGCGCTCGACGGCTCCGGCGACGGCGCGCGCCAGCGGGATGAGCTCGTCGACGGTGACGGGCAGAGTGGTGTCGTAGCCGAGCACCGTGTTGCCGGCGGAGTCGCCCACGAGGAGGAAGTCGATCCCGGCGTCGTCGAAGATCTTCGCCGTCAGCTGGTCGTAGCTGGTCAGCCCGGTGATGCGGACACCGGAGTCCTTCGCGTTCTGGAAGTGGCGGGTTCGAACGCGTTTCACGGGCTGCGCTGACATGGGCGCCAGTCTACGGCGCACCTCGGGCGCCCCGCGGGCCCCGGTCGGAGGCAGTAGCCTGAGGGTCGAAACAGGAGGGGTCTGGATGGACAAGCAACGGGACTTCGTTCTTCGCACCATTGAAGAGCGAGGGATCAAATTCGTTCGCCTCTGGTTCACCGACGTCGTCGGCACGCTGAAGTCGGTCGCGATCGCGCCGGCCGAGGTGGAGGGCGCGTTCGCGGAGGGGCTCGGCTTCGACGGCTCCGCCATCGAGGGCCTCACCCGCTCCTTCGAGGCCGACGTCCTCGCGCATCCGGACCCGTCGACCTTCCAGATCCTCCCGTGGCGCGGAGAGATCGACCCGACGGCGCGGATGTTCTGCGACATCACGACGCCCGACGGCCAGCCCGCCGTCGCCGACCCGCGCAACGTGCTCAAGCGCACGCTGGCGAAGGCGGCCGAGCGCGGGTTCACCTTCTACACGCACCCCGAGATCGAGTTCTACCTCCTCAAGTCGTCGTCCTTCGGCGCCGAGGGTCCGGAGCCGGTCGACTCCGCCGGGTACTTCGACAACGTCCCCGGAGGCACGGCGCACGACTTCCGCCGCCGCTCCGTGCGCATGCTGGAGGATCTGGGCATCTCGGTCGAGTTCAGCCACCACGAGGCGGGCCCCGGCCAGAACGAGATCGACCTCCGCTACGCGGACGCGCTCACCACGGCCGACAACATCATGACCTTCCGCACCGTGATCAAGGAGGTGGCGATCGAGCAGGGCGTCTACGCGACGTTCATGCCGAAGCCGCTCTCCGGGCACCCCGGCTCGGGCATGCACACGCATCTCTCGCTCTTCGAGGGCGACGTGAACGTGTTCTACGAGCAGGGCGCCCAGTACCAGCTCTCGAAGCTCGGCCGTCAGTTCATCGCGGGCCTGCTCAAGCACGCCCCCGAGATCACCGCCGTGACGAACCAGTTCGTCAACTCCTACAAGCGGCTCTGGGGCGGCGACGAGGCGCCCAGCTACGTCTCGTGGGGCCACAACAACCGGTCCGCCCTCGTGCGCGTTCCGCTCTACAAGCCCAACAAGGGGCAGTCGTCGCGCATCGAGTACCGGGCTCTGGACTCCGCGGCGAACCCCTACCTGGCGTACTCGCTGCTCCTGGCGGCCGGGCTCAAGGGCATCGAGGAGGGCTACGAGCTCCCGGCCGAGGCCGAGGACAACGTGTGGGCCCTCTCGGACGCGGAGCGCCGGGCGCTCGGCTACGGCGCTCTGCCCGCCAGCCTCGACCGCGCCATCTCGCTGATGGAGGAGTCCGAGCTCGTGGCCGAGACGCTGGGCGAGCAGGTGTTCAACTTCGTGCTGCTCAACAAGCGGAAGGATTGGGCCGAGTACCGCGCCCAGGTCACGCCGTACGAGCTGCGCAGCAATCTCGAGATGCTCTGACGCCTCGGCCATGCCCCGTGAACGCTCCCTCCGCGATGTCGCACGCCTCGGCTTCGCCGCGCTCGGCGAGACCGGGGCGCGGCTGGCCGAGGCGGAGGAGCTCGCCGGGCGGCAGCTCGAGTCGGTGCTGCCCTCCTTCGCCCGGGTGGCGGACCCGGACGAGGCGCTGCTCGCTCTGATCGACCTGCTGCGGCGGCACCGCGACCGGATGGACGCGGTCCTCGCCGACGACGAGGCCCTGACCCGGCTGCTTCTGGTGGTGGGGGCCTCCTCCGGCCTCGCCGACTTCCTCCAGCGCCGGCCCGACGAGCTGGCCAGCGTGCTCGAGCCGGTGCGCACGCTCCCCGGGCGCGCCGAGATGAAGGCCGAGCTGCTCGAGTCGGTCGGCGCCGTCGACGGCTTCTCGTCGCTCCGGGAGGAGGCGGGCTGGACGGCGCTGCGCGTGCGGTACCGCCGCCTCCTCACCAGGATCGTCGTCCACGACCTGAGCCAGGCCGACCCCGTCGCGGCGATCGACCGGGTGACGAGGGCGCTGGCCGACCTCGCCGGAGCCGCGCTGGAGGCGTCCCTCGCCGTGGCGCGGACCGAGCTGGTCGAGGGCACGGGCCCGGGTCGTTTCGGCCGCGACGAGGTCGCCGCCACCCGCTTCGCCGTCATCGGCATGGGCAAGGCGGGAGCGTCCGAGCTCAACTACGTCAGCGACGTCGACGTGATCTTCGTCGCCGAGGGCGACCCGGAGAAGGAGCTGACGAACGCCCGTGCGATCGACGTGGCCACCCGGCTCGCCGTGCTCCTCATGCGCGGGACCTCCGCGCTGGCGATGGAGCCGGAGCTCTGGGAGGTCGACCCGAACCTGCGCCCGGAGGGCAAGCAGGGCGCGCTCGTGCGCACCCTCGAGTCGCACATCACCTACTACGACCGGTGGGCGAAGAGCTGGGAGTTCCAGGCGCTGCTCAAGGCGCGCCCGCTCGCCGGCGACCAGGAGCTGGGGCGGGCGTACGTCGACGCGGTCGCGCCCAAGGTCTGGTCGAGCGCCTCCCGCGAGAACTTCGTCGAGTCGGTGCAGCGGATGCGGGAGCGGGTCACCGAGAACATCCCGCAGAACGACGTCCACTACCAGATCAAGCTCGGGCCCGGCGGACTGCGCGACATCGAGTTCACGGTGCAGCTGCTCCAGCTCGTCCACGGGCAGACCGACGACGAGATCCGCATGCCCGGGACTCTGCTCGCCCTAGGCGCCCTCGCCGACCGCGGGTACATCGGCCGCTCCGCCGCGGAGGAGTTCGCGCAGGACTACCGGGCACTCCGGCTGCTCGAGCACCGCCTCCAGCTGCGGCGCCTTCGGCGTACGCACCTGATGCCGCGGGACGAGCACGAGCTGCGGACCCTCGCCCGCTCCAGCGGGCTCGCCCGCACGGCGGAGGAGCTGCTGAGCGTCTGGAACGGGATCAAGCACCGCGTCCGGGGCCTGCACGAGCGCCTGTTCTACCGTCCGCTGCTCTCCGCGGTCGCCGCGCTCTCCGACGGCGGTGCCGAGCTGTCCACCGGCCAGGCGGAGGCGCGCCTCGCCGCTATCGGCTTCGCAGACGCCCGCGGGGCGCTCGGTCACATCGCCGCGATGACCTCGGGCGTCTCGCGCCGCGCGAGCATCCAGCGCCACCTCGTGCCGGTGATGCTGCAGTGGTTCGCCGACGGACCGGACCCCGACTACGGCCTGCTCGCGTTCCGGCGCCTCAGCGACGCACTGGGCGGGACGCCCTGGTTCCTCCGGATGCTGCGCGACTCGTCCGGAGCCGCCAAGCGGCTCACCACGGTGCTCTCCGGATCGCGCTTCGTCGGCGAGCTGCTCGACCGCATCCCGGAGTCGGCGGCCTGGCTCGAGGACGACGACGCCCTCCGCCCCCGCAGCGCCGCCCAGCTCGCCGAGGAGGTGCGCGCCGTGCTCGCCCGGCACGAGACGCCCGACGCGGTCGCCTCGGTCCTCCGCTCGATGCGCCGGCGCGAGGTGCTGCGGACCGCCATGGGTGGCGTGCTCGGCCTCAGCTCGATCGAGGAGATCGCGACCAGCCTCACCGACATCATCAGCGCACTGCTGGGCGGCGTGCTCGCCGCCATCCGGCGCGGCAGTGCGACCCGGCCCGGCGCCGACGCGGAGTTCGCGATCATCGGCATGGGCCGGTACGGAGGGGCGGAGCTGGGGTTCGGCTCCGACGCCGACGTGATGTACGTCCAGCGACCCGGCACCGCCGAGCCGCACCAGGCCCAGCTCTACTCGCAGTTCGTCGTCGCCGAGCTGGTCCGGCTCACGGAGGACTCCCGCCTGCCACTCGACCTCGACGCCGACCTGCGGCCCGAGGGCAAGAACGGGCCGCTCGTGCGCTCCCTCGACTCCTACCGCGCCTACTACGCCCGCTGGTCGCTGACGTGGGAGGCGCAGGCGCTGCTCCGGGCGCGGGGAGTAGCGGGGGACCAGGCGCTCATCGAGGACTTCGAGGAGCTGGCCGACGGGGTCCGCTACCCGGGAGCGGTCTCCGACCGTGACATCCGCGAGGTGAAGCGGATCAAGGCACGGGTCGAGAGCGAGCGTCTGCCGCAGGGCGCCGACCCGCGCCGTCACCTCAAGCTCGGCCGCGGATCGCTGAGCGACGTCGAGTGGCTGGTGCAGCTCCTCCAGCTGCAGCACGCGCGGCGGACCCCGGCGCTCCGGACGACCTCGACCCTCACCGCCCTCGCGGTCGCGGATGAGGAGGGCATGATCGGCCCGCAGGACGCGGATCGGCTGCGCGCCGCGTGGATCCTCGCGTCCCGTGTCCGCTCGGGCACCACGCTCTGGGGCAACCGCACCAGCGACGTCCTCCCGACCGACCGCCGGCAGCTCGAGGGCGTCGCGCGCCTGCTGGAGTACCCGGCCGGGTCCGCGACGGCGCTCGAGGACGACTACCTCGGCGTGACCCGCCGCTCCCGCGCGGTCTTCGAGCGCCTGTTCTACGGGCCGGCCGCGGGAGACGCTTCCTCCTACCGCTGACGCCCGCGCGCCGGGGACGGCGAAGGGCCGCCCCTCCGAGGAGGAACGGCCCTTCGGCAGTGCTGCGGGATCAGACCCCGTAGTACAGCTCGAACTCGAACGGGTGAGGACGCTGCGCGAGGGGCTTGATCTCCTTCTCGCGCTTGTACTCGATCCAGGTGTCGATGAGCTCCTGAGTGAACACGCCGCCCTGGAGGAGGAAGTCGTGGTCGGCCTCGAGGGCGTCGAGCGCCTCGCCCAGGGTCGCGGGGACCTGCGGGATGAGCTTCGCCTCCTCGGGGGGCAGCTCGTAGAGGTCCTTGTCGACCGGCTCGTGCGGCTCGATGCGGTTCTTGATGCCGTCGAGGCCCGCCATCAGCTGGGCGGCGAACGCGAGGTACGGGTTGCCGGAGGCGTCGGGCGCACGGAACTCGATGCGCTTGGCCTTCGGGTTCGTGCCCGTGATCGGGATGCGGATGGACGCGGAGCGGTTGCCGGCCGAGTAGACCAGGTTGACCGGCGCCTCGAAGCCCGGGATCAGGCGGTGGTACGAGTTGACCGTCGGGTTCGTGAACGCGAGGACGGCGGGGGCGTGCTTGAGCAGGCCGCCGATGTACCAGCGCGCGAGGTCCGAGAGACCGCCGTAGCCGTTCTCGTCGTAGAAGAGCGGCGTGCCGTCGTTCCACAGCGACTGGTGGGTGTGCATGCCCGAGCCGTTGTCGCCGAAGAGCGGCTTCGGCATGAACGTGGCGGTCTTGCCCCACTGCTCGGCCGTGTTCTTGACGATGTACTTGAACTTCAGGATGTCGTCCGCCGCGTGGACCATCGTGTCGAAGCGGTAGTTGATCTCGGCCTGGCCGCCGGTGCCCACCTCGTGGTGCGAGCGCTCGAGGATGAGGCCGGCGTCGATCAGCTTGAGGCAGATGTCGTCGCGGAGGTCGGCCTGCTTGTCGACGGGGCTCACCGGGAAGTAGCCGCCCTTGTAGGGCGTCTTGTTGCCGAGGTTGCCGCCCTCCTCGACGCGTCCCGAGTTCCAGGCGCCCTCGACCGAGTCGACGGAGTGGAACGCGGAGTTCTGCGTGATCTCGTAGCGGACGTCGTCGAAGATGTAGAACTCCGCCTCGGGGGCGAAGAACGCGGTGTCGGCGATGCCGGTCGACGCGAGGTACTTCTCGGCCTTCTTCGCGACCTGACGCGGGTCCTTGGAGTAGATCTCGCCGTTGCGCGGGTTGTAGATGTCGAAGACGAGGATCAGCGTGCGCTCGACGCGGAACGGGTCCACGTAGGCGGTGGTCACGTCAGGGATCAGCTGCATGTCCGATTCGTGGATGTTCGCGAATCCGCGGATCGAGGACCCGTCGAAGAGCTGACCAACGGAGAAGAACTCCTCATCGACAGTCGAGGCGGGGATGTTGAAGTGCTGCTGGACACCGGGGAGATCGGTGAACCGGATGTCGAGGAACTTGACGTCCGTGTCCTTGATGAACGAGAGCACCTCGGAAGAATCTTTAAACATGCAAAGGTCTCCAATGGCGTAACGGGGTGCTGCAGAGCGCAGCCGTTCCAGGGTAGTGACGGGGGGTTTCCCCACCGTGTCCCTGTTGTTTCCGACATGTTACGGGGCCCGTCCGGGGTCGGGCTCCACGTCGTCTGCCGGACCACCCGCTCCTCGGTCCGCTCCGAGACGCCGCGGATAGGATCGGAGGATGCCAGCCGCCGACCGCAGGACCTTCGCCGACGCCGCCCCGAGCTCGTACCCGGGGGAGCGTCTCGGCCTCCCCCGAGAGGGCCGCCTCTCGGTCGGACGGTCCGGCCGCCGCATCGCCGCCCTGGCCGTCGACTTCGCCGTCGCCGCTCTGCTGTCGCTCGCGTTCTTCGACTACGACCGCTGGGCGAGCCTGCTGCTGTTCGTCCTGCTGCAGGTCGTCTTCATCCCCACCATCGGCGGCAGCATCGGGCACCGCCTGCTCGGGATGCGCGTCATCCGTCTCGGCGGGGGCTGGGTCGGCGTGTGGCGCCCGATCGTGCGCTCTGTGCTGCTGGCCGTGCTGGTGCCGGCGCTCGTCTGGGACTCGGACCAGCGCGGCTTCCACGACAAGGTGGCCGGGACGGTTCTCGTCCGCTACTGACGTGCCGCAGACGAAGCAGGCCGGCCGGGAGAGATCCCGACCGGCCTGTCGCGTCGTGCGTCAGCGCGATCGCTGAGGGCGCACCTTGAAAGGGTCGACGCCCTTCGGGATGGGCAGCGACGTGTTGAGCGAGGAGAGCCGGTTCTTCACCGCGAGGACCTCGGCCTTGGTGAGGACCTTCTTCGTCTTCGAGAGGCGGCTCGGCACCTTGTGCAGCGGAGTCGCATCGGCGTCGGAGCCGACGTGCACGAAGGTGACGGGGACGTTCGGCAGGATCCGCGACACCTTGCGCCGCTCGTCCTCGAGCATGCGCTTGGTCCGGGAGGCGGGGCCCTCCGCGATCAGCACGACGCCTCCGCGGCCGACGGCGCGGTAGACGGCGTCCTGGGTCTTGCCGTTGACGGCGACGGGCATCTCGCCGCCGGTCCAGGTGCCGCGCAGTCCGCTGCGCAGGACGGCGCCGACCGCGCCGGGCTGCCCGGCGATCTGCCCGTAGGCGGCGCGCTCGGCGCGGCGCGAGAGCACGGCGAGTCCGGCGACCAGGCCGGCCATCACGCCCACGATGATCCACAGCGCGATCACGAAGCCGTTGCCGTTGCCGAGCAGGATGCCGAGGAGCACGCCGAGCAGGATCGGGAGCAGGAGCGCGAGGAGGATGATCCAGACGGCGCTGCTGTCGTAGCGGCGGGTCATCTGGAACACCTGCCACATCTGCTTGAGACGTCCGGGTTCCTTGACCGCCTTCGTCGACGGTTCCGTGCTGCGTGCCATGACGTCAAGGATACCGAGCGGGAGCGCGGCGGCGGACCCCGGACGCGGATCCGACTCCTCCACAGAGGGCACGCGCGCCGATCCCTCCACCGATCGGGATAGACGGGCGTCCTCCGCCTCGGCCTGCGGTCAAGCTCGCCTCATGACGAGCAGCGGGACGGTCCAGGGCCGGAGGATCGGCGGAGCGCGGACGGGGAGGCGGTGGACGCCTGCACCGGGTGCCGCACCGCCGGCCGAGCGGACGATGCGGCCGCGGGAGGCCGAGGCGCTGCAGGCGTCGCCGGTGGCTCGGCTCGCCGAGCACCGCCACCGCGAGAGCATCGTCCGGGTGGAGTCGTCTCCGAGGAGGTGCATCGTCTCGACCGCCCCTCCCGTCGTCGCCACGCTCGAGAGGTTCCTGCGGGTCGAGCGGGGGATCGGACTCGGCGCCGCGGTCACCCTCCTCGCCCCCGTGGTGGGCGCGGTCCGCTCGGCCGCGCTCGAGGGAGCATGGCTGGCTCCGACGACGGACGACATCGGCTTGACGGAGGAGGGTCGGCCCCTGCTGCTGCTGACGACGCCCGCCGTCGACACCCCGCGTGCGGCGCGCGACGCGCTGCAGCGGGTCCTGGAGCGCCTCGGAATGCTCTGCCCGGAGCTGCCGGTCGCCGCCCTCGCGCGGCACCGCGACCTGCTGGCGCTGGAGGGCAACCTCTACGGACTCGCTGATCCGCAGGGGATAGGCGAGGCGGTGCGGGCGCTGCCGACGTCCGGCGCGGATGCACGGGGTCGGGAGGCGGTGCCCGCTCCGGCTGCCCGGCACAGGCGGGTCCATCCGCTCGACGGCTGGCAGGACCGCCTCCGGGCGTTCGTCGTCCGGCGTCGGGGACCGCTCTCCGTCGGGACGGCGATCGTGCTGGGAGCGGTGCTCGCCGGTTCGCTCGCGGGCGGGCCCGATCGGCAGGTGCAGGATGCGGAGGCGTCGACCGCAGTCGCGCCCGTTCCGGCTCGGTCGGCTCCGCCGGCGGTGGCGACCGCGGCACCGCCGGCTCCGGTCGCGGCGACCTCACTCGACGCCGAGCAGGCGGCGGAGGTGCTGATCGACGCGGTGCGCGCGTGCGGGGACCGGGAGTGCGCCCGCGGTCTGGTCACGGCGGACTCGCCGCTCGGCGACGCAGCGGACGGCCCCGCCTCCGCTGTCCCGGCGACGGGGGAGGCGTCGGCCGTCCTCGTCGACGTGAACGGGGCATCGGCGGTCGTGCACCTCCGGACGGCCCCGGGGACGACAGCGGCCTCCGTCCTGATCATCAGGACGGAGGCCGGCTGGCTCATCCGCGACGTCTACACCGGAGCGGCCTCGTGAGAGGCGCGCTCAGGGGGAGCGTGTCAGATGCCGAGGTCGTTCTCGAACGAGCCCTCCTCGAGGCGCTCCTTGATCGCGACCAGGAAGCGCGCCGCGTCGGCTCCGTCGACCGTGCGGTGGTCGTACGAGAGCGCGAGGAAGACGGTCGAGCGGATCGCGATGGCGTCAGTACCGTCCACCTGCACGACGGCCGGCTTCTTGGTGACGATGCCGGTGCCGAGGATCGCGGTCTGCGGCAGGAACACGACGGGAGTGTCGAACAGGGCCCCGCGCGAACCGGTGTTGGTCAGCGTGAAGGTGCCGCCGGCGAGCTCGTCGGGCTTCAGCTTGTTGTTGCGGGTGCGCTCGGCGAGGTCTCCGATGGTGGAGGCGATCTGCGCGAGGTTCAGCTCGGACGCGTTCTTGAGGACCGGGGTCAGCAGGCCGCGCTCGGTGTCGACGGCGATGCTGATGTTCTCGTGGTCCGGGTAGACGATCGACTCGCCGTCGAGGGTCGAGTTGATCACCGGGTAGGCCTTGAGCGCCTCGGCCGCCGCGAGGGCGAAGAACGGGAGGAAGGACAGCTTGGCGCCGGTCTTCTCCTGGAAGCTCTTCTTGACCGAGTCGCGGAAGCGGGCGACCGCCGTGACGTCGACCTCGATGACCGAGGTGAGCTGGGCGCTCGTCTGCATCGACTCGACGGCGCGCTGCGCGAGGACCTTGCGCAGGCGCGACATCGGCTGCGTGGTGCCGCGGAGGGGGGAGGTCTCGAGCGGGGTGCGCGCAGCCTTGGCGGCGGCGGCGGCGGGCGCCGAGACCGGGGCGGCCGGAGCCGACTTGGCGGCCTCGACCGCGTCGAGGACGTCCTGCTTGCGGATGCGGCCGCCGACTCCGGTTCCCGTGAGGGTGGAGAGGTCGATGCCGTTCTCGCCCGCGAGCTTGCGCACGAGCGGGGTGACGTAGCCGGGGTTGGAGTCGGTCGGCTCCGGGGAGGCGGTGGGCGCGGCGGCAGCGGGCGCAGGCGCGCCCACCGCCTCCCCGG